>JBNGDU010000399.1:0-6837 GCA_049975025.1 Anaerolineae bacterium | reverse complement strand
GGTTGAGAGCCAAAGAGCCTGCGGTGGCGGGGGGCTCAAAGCCTCGTTGCCACCATGGCGTCCTCGCTGGCGGCGCCAACTCGGCAGCGAGAGGAGCTCCGCAGAAAAAGGGCACAAAGCCGCCATTCACGCCAGCAGGGCTTTGAGCCCCTTGGATTCGGGATACCCTCCGCTGGCGGCGTTAAGTTGAGAGCGAAAGAGCCTGCGGCGGCGGGGGGCTCAAAGCCTCGTTGCCACCAAGACGTCCTCGCGGGCGGCGTCAACTCGGCAGCGAGAGGAGCTCCGCAGAAAAGGGCACAAAGCCGCCATTCACGCCGGCAGGGCTTTGAGCCCCTTGGATTGGAGGTGTCCCCGCTGGCGGCGTTAGGTTGAGAGCCAAAGAGCCTGCGGTGGCGGGGGGCTCAAAGCCTCGTTGCCACCAAAGTGTCCCCGCTTGGGGCGTTAAGTTGAGAGCGAAGGAGCCTGCGGCGGGGGGGATGAAAGCCTTGACACGACCAGGTGGACTCTTCACTTGATTCAGAGCGCTCTACGGGCTACAATCAACCAACAGCGATCGGAGCACGCCTTGAGGGCACAAGGAGAACAGCGTTATGACAACGACAAAACGATACGACAGACGTCAGGAACGTCCCATCAATCGCGAGACCTTCATCCAACCGTGGCCCGATGTAGGGCTCATCGCCGTCGGCAGTCCGGCGGACCCTGCACCGAGCCTGTGCATCGAGGACGGCGTGGTCGTGGAGATGGACGGCGTCGCCCGGGATGACTTCGACCTTCTCGACTACTTCATCGCTGAGCACGGCCTCAACCTCGGCGTCGCAGAGCAGGCGATGGCCACCCCATCCCAGCAGATCGCCCGCATGCTGGTGGACATCAACGTCCCCCGGAAGGAAGTGCTGGCGCTGACGCAGGGCTGCACCGCGGCCAAGCTCGTCGAAATCGTCCAGCAGATGAACGTCCTGGAGATGATGATGGGGCTGACCAAGATGCGGGCCCGGCGAACGCCAGCCAACCAAGCCCACGTCACCAACCGCAAGGAACATCCCGCCCTGCTGGCGGCCGACGCCGCTGAGGCCGCCTTGCGCGGCTTCAACGAGGTCGAGACCACCGTTGGCGTGAGCCGCTACGCCCCCCTCAACGCGCTGGCGATCCTCGTCGGCTCCCAAGTTGGGCGCGGTGGGGTCCTCACGCAATGCTCCGTGGAGGAGGCCACGAACCTGCGCCTTGGATTCCGCGGCCTGACCAGCTACTCAGAGACCCTCTCGGTCTACGGCACCGAGCGGGCCTTCGTCGACGGCGACGACACCCCTTGGTCGAAGGCCTTCCTCGCCGCCGCCTACGCCAGCCGCGGCGTGAAGACCCGCTTCACCTCGGGCACGGGCTCCGAGGCCCTGATGGGTCACGCCGAGGGCAAATCCATGCTCTATCTCGAGGCGCGCTGCCTCCTGGTCACCCGCGGCGCCGGAAGCCAGGGCACACAGAACGGATCGATCAGCTGCATCGCGCTACCCGAATCCCTGCCGGGCGGCGTCCGGGTCGTGCTGGCCGAGAACCTCATCGCCATGATGCTGGGGCTGGAGGTCGCGGCAGGCAACGACGCCCTCGCCTCCCACTCGGAGATGCGCAAAACGGCCAAGCTGATGCTGCAGTTCATCCCCGGCACCGACTTCGTGACATCCGGCTACGGCGCCATCCCACGTTTCGACAATATGTTCGGCGGCGGCAACTTCGACGTGACGGAGCTGGATGACTGGTATGTGATCCAACGCGATATGATGGTCGACGGCGGCATCCATCCCATCCAAGAGGAGGACGTGCTGCAGGTTCGCGAGCGGGGTGCGCGGGCGATCCAAGCGGTCTTCGACGCGTTCGATTTCGCGCAGATCAGCGAGAGCGAGGTCCAGGCTGCTCTCACCGCCTACAACAGCGAGGATATGCCCGACCGCGACAGAGTCTCCGACATCAAGGCCGCCCAGATGCTGCTCAACGGCCCGATCACGATTGTGGAGGTGATCCGCGTGCTGGAGCAGGCCGGCTACACCGACGTGGCTGCCAATCTGCTGGCTATGCAGCAGCAGCGGGTCATCGGCGACTACCTTCACACGTCGGGCATCTTTGAGTCCCGCCCCACGCACGATGACCACGAACTCCACGTGCTCAACGCCATCACCGACCCCAACGACTACCAGGGGCCGGGCACCGGCTACCGTGTCCAGGGCGAGCGCTGGGAGAGACTGCAGAACATCCCCCAGGCCTGGGATCCGCGGGAGTTCCTGCGGGACCTGGACTGCCAGACCTGTGAGCCGTGGCTGCGCGAGGTCGGCGCAGCCGAGGTCGGGCAAACGACCGAGGTGGTGATCGCCATCGGCCCCGCCTTCGGCACCGGCATCCAGAAGGCCTTGAGCGGGCTGGACCTCCAAGATGTGCTCACCGCGCTGCGCGTGGGCGTCGAGGACGAGGGTCTCGAAAGCCGTGTCGTCCGCATCCATCACACCTCTGACTGCGCCTTCATCGGGCACGCGGGCGCCCAGCTTAGCGGCTCCGGTGTGGCGGTCGGCATCCAATCCAAGGGCACGACCGTCATTCACCAGCGCGACCTAGCCCCACTGGAGAACCTCGAGCTCTTCTCGATGTCACCCAATCTCGACCTTGCGACCTACCGGCAGATCGGGCGCAATGCGGCGCGCTACGCCCAGCACAAGCCCACCTCCCCAGTCCCCGTCCGCATCGACAACACGGCGCGGCTCCGCCTCATCGTCCAAACCAGCCTACTCCATCGACGGGAGACGGAGATGATCGACGACAAGCCACCGATGGAGGTACAGGTTTTGTAGTCGATTGCAGAGTGTAAGCGGCAAGAGTCAAGAGACAAGAGTCACTGGGTGGGCACAGGAAAGGGGACTTAGAGATGAGGGTCACCGAGCCGAGAACGTATGAGGAATGGTCGGAGGAAGTGCCCTTGGCGATCAAGGACGATTCGCTCTGGAGGATGACAGCGTATCGGCTGTCGCTCTTCGCGGGTGACCTAGGATGGCACGATACCCAAAGACTCATCGACGCGCGGCTTTGGGGTCTGGCTGACCAGCTCTACCGCGCGCTCGGTTCAATCAGTGCCAAAGTCGCCGAGGGATACTCACGGAGCACGGTACGCGACCGTGCACGCTTCTCAGAATACGCTCTCGGATCAGCCCGCGAGAGCCGCGAGTGGTACTTCAAGGCCCGCCACGTTCTGGGCGATGAGGTCTTTCAACACCGCCTGACGATCTTAACCCGCATCATCCAACTCCTAACAAAGACCATTCCCGACCAACGCAAGCAGAGCATTCGGGAGCCTTCACCACCCTACACGCGCACAGAAGAGCCTCCCACTCACCGCGCTCCTATCCCGTACGCCGACGACTATGACTCTTGACTCGTGACTCTTGATCGCTTTTCGAAACGTGCTACCCAGCAAACCATCCAAATCAGAAGGATAGCCAAAGGAGACCAAGCCATGACCTGGCGCAGTAAAGACATCCTAGAGCGACCTGAATGGTCCATGCACCGAGCCCTGTGGAAATCCATGGGGTACAGCGACTACGATCTCGCCCGTCCCATGATCGGCGTGGCGAACTCCTGGAACCGGGTGGTGCCGGGCCACTACAACCTGAACCTCGTCTCGGACTACGTGAAGCAGGGCATCCTCCAGGCCGGCGGCACCCCCGTGGAGTTCGGGATCATGGCGCCGTGTGACGGCATCGCCCAGGGCCACGACGGCATGCACTACATCCTGCCCAGCCGGGACCTGATCGCCAACGACGTAGAGATGATGGTCCAGGCCCACCGGCTCGACGCCGTCGTCTTGCTCTGTTCCTGCGACAAGATCGTGCCCGGAATGCTGATGGCGGCGGCCCGCATCGACGTGCCGGCCATCGTCGTGGTCGGTGGCCCGATGGAGGGCGGGTGCACATTTGACGAGCGCGCCGCGGACACGACCTCGCTCACCGAGGGCCTCGGCATGCTTAAGGCCGGCAAGATCGACGAGGCGACCTACCGCCGGCTGGAGGACTGCGCGACGCCCACCTGTGGCTCCTGCGCCTTCCTCGGCACGGCCAACACGATGTGCTCCGTCGCGGAGGCTCTGGGCATGACCCTGCCCGGCAGCGCCGCGATCCCGGCGACCCACGCCGCACGGTTGCGGTCCGCACAGGCCTCGGGGCGGCGCATCGTCGAGCTGGTCCACGAGGGTGTCACCGCCCGCGACATCATCAACCAGGCGAGCATTGAGAACGCCATCCGGCTCACTGCTGCCATCGGCGGCTCCACCAACGCCGCCCTCCACCTACCGGCGATCGCCTACGAGGCCGGTGCCGGGCTGGACATGGACCGCTTCGAGGAGCTCTGCCGGAACACGCCTCACATCGCCCGCGTCTTCCCAGCCGCGGCGCCCAACGTCCCCGACTACAACGCAGCCGGCGGCGTGCCGTCGGTGATGAAGCAGCTTCTTCCGCTCATCCACAGGAACGCCCTGACCGTCAACGGCAAGACGATCGGTGAGAACGTGGCAGGCGCGGCGGAACCCGATGGCGATGTCATTCGCCCGTACGAGAATCCGTGGAGCGCCGGCGGCGGCATCGCCGTGCTCAAGGGCAATCTGGCCCCGGACACCGCCATCACCAAGCCCGCGGCCATCGCACCTGAGATGCATACCTTCACCGGCAAGGCCCGCTGCTTCGACTCCGAGGAAGCCGCCAACCAGGCCATCTTGGACGGCCTCGTGCAGTCAGGCGAGGTTGTGGTCATCCGCTACGAGGGCCCCAAAGGCGGTCCCGGCATGCGCGAGATGTACATCGCGATGAAGTTGCTCTATGGTCGCGGTCTGGCACTCGAGACCGCCGTGGTGACCGACGGACGCTTCTCGGGTACCAACAACGGCTGCTTCGTCGGCCACATCTCCCCAGAGGCCGCGGAGGGCGGCCCGATCGCCATCGTCGAGGACGGGGACACCATCACCATCGACGTGTCGAACCGGCGACTTCACCTGCACGTCTCCGACGTGGAGATCGCCGAACGGCTGTCGAGATGGCAGCGCCCGGAACCTCGGATCAAACGCGGCTATCTCGCTCTCTACGCCCAGCTAGCAGCGTCCGCGAACCGCGGCGCGATCATCGAGAACAATTTCGAGTAGGGGGCAGACTGGTTATGAGATGTTGGGTGTTGGGTGTTGGATGTTTGATGTTGGATTTGCAGCCGTTACCCAACATCCAACTTCCAATACCCCGTCATCACGTGCGATAGAGCAATTGCAGGGAGCAAACGATGGAAGACAACCATAGTAGGATCACGACCCAGAGCGGACGAAGCCTGGACGAGCTGACGATGAAGGCTGTGCTGCGGGGTGAGCTCACCGCCGAGGACTTCCACATCAGCGCTGAGACGCTGCGGGAGCAGGCAGCTGTGGCCCGGAAGGCTGGCAATCCGCAATTTGCCGACACCTTGGAGCGCGCGGCGGAGATCACCGAGATCTCCAACGAGGAGGTTCTGGACATCTACGAGACGCTGCGCCCGGGCCGTACCAGCTACGAGGAGTTGATCCGGCTCGCCGATCGGCTGGAGACGGAGCTTGCCGCACCCAAGACCGCGGACCTGGTCCGCGAGGCCGCTGAAGCCTACCTCGCGCGCGGACTGATCGAGAAGTAGGAGGGGCAGGCAGTTCCCCGGTCACACGGGCGACCACGGGCGACCGACCATCAGCGGCCCAGTCGCCCTGGCGCCCGCCGCCCGTCATCCATCGTTCCTGGTCCATCGCCCGCTGTGAACATCACGGTGAGACCGAAGGCCACGCCTAGAGCCCCGCCGTGCCTGCGGTCTCCTATCACCGTTCACCTCGCGCACTCACCCGGGTACTTCTCTTGTCTCCCGTCGCACCGAGCGGCGGGCGTGCGAATATGAGAGAGGGCCGCTCCAAGGCGGCCCTCTCAAAGCTTGGATGACGACGTGCGACGATCGTCGCGTGATCCTACTGGCTCGGTTCGACTTCGAGCACACGCATCATCTCGTGGTCTTCATGGGACAGGATGTGGCAGTGCCAGACGTAGCGTCCGGTCTTGTCGAACGTCGCCTTGATCTTGGTTACCTGATCGGGCAACGCAGTGATCATATCCTTGGGCGCGTTCTCCACATAGCCCTCAGCCGGGCCACGGTGGTCCTCGGCGCCCACAGTGATGTCGGAGATCGCGGCTACCGTGCCATATGTACCATTGTGTTGCGCCACCATCTGTGGGTCATCCTCATCGGCATCGTAGTCGATCTCATTGCGTCCCAGGAACTCGAAGCTCACCAGGTGAAGGTGGATCGGGTGAGCATCCTCGGTGAAGTTGTAGATCTCCCACTCCTCCGTTACCTCTCCGGATGGACCAAGAACCGGTTTCTCGGTCGTGGGCAGGAACCAGGTGTACGCCGTCGCTTCGCTCAGGTCTTCGGCCACCGTACCCAGCAGCGGCTGCAAGCGGCCATACTCATCCTTGCCTTCGAAGAGCCCGACTCTGCGCGTCTTGGTGGGTGCGCCTATCTGCGGGCCGAACTCGATCGCGTTGGGATCGAAGTCATCAGGCACGGCTGTATCCAACGGCTTTACCACGTCGAAAGCCATGATCCGATTGGTGTACCCGTAGATCTGCAAGGCTGGGTCCTCGGTGGTGAAGGTTCCTCCGAACGGCTCGTCACCGCCGATGTTCTCCATGATAATCCGTTTCCCCTCCAGCCCCGCGAAGTCGAAGACGATGTCGTAGCGGCTGCCGGGCTCAAAGACCAGCGTATCCGTCGGTTCGGCTTTCTTCGCTAACCCCTGATCGCTGC
>JBNGDU010000398.1:0-6837 GCA_049975025.1 Anaerolineae bacterium | reverse complement strand
GCGAATCAGCAGATCGAAAGTCAAACCCGCGTTGGTGAGCGAACGGATCCCCAGCAGGAAGTCCGGATGAGCCTGATCCGGATCGTCCTCGGTAGGCACGATCCCACATCGGACGCCGGAGAACTTGGGGTGTGACGCATAGGACGCCAGCCGCTCCCCGAGGTCAGAAGCCAGGAGATCAGCCCAGCCGACCACACCCTTGATGAACGGGTGTTCGTCCGCCAACGATAACAACCAGCGGTTCTCCTCCCACGTCGACCGCGCTTGGACGACGACCGACCCGTCGAAGCCCACCGCGGTCAGCAGGGGTTGCAGATCGTCGGGCAGGTAGTCCTGCCGGAGCACATCCGTGCTGATCCAGGGATAAGCATCGGGGCCATAGCGCCAGAAGTGTTGATGAGCGTCAATTCGCATAGCGCATCTAACCTGCGTGAGTCTCCACGATGAGGGATTGGAAGCGATCCTCATCCCACTCGGCGCCCCAGCCGGGGCCGTCGGGGGGCGCGATCTGACCCTCCTCGATCAGCGGAGCGTTCATCATGCCCCAGCGCTCCCCCTCGACGCGGAGGCCGTCGGCGGAGACACGATTGTACTCGTAGAAGTCGGTGTTATCAATGCAGCAGCCCAAATGCGCGTGTAGCAGCCCGAAGAGCCCACCCTGTCCGTTGAGCTCGACGTTCGCCCCGTGTAGCTCGGCAAAGTGAGCGAGCTTCAGGACCTGCGTGGTGCCATGGCGGGCATTGGCGCGGAGGCGATCGGTTGCCCCTTGAATCAGCCACTGAGCCGAGAGATCCATATCGTGCATCAGTCGCTCCGTCGCCATCACGGGCATCGTGAGCTCACGGCAGAGCTCCTGGTAGAGGTTCATCTTCTGCTCGTGCATCGGTTCCTCGAGCCAGATGAACCCGAGCTCCTCCATCACGTGACCGACCTCAATAGCCTCGCGCAGTGTGTAGGAACAGACCGGATCATTGATCAAGTTGTAATCCGGCCCCACAGCCTCGCGCAGCGCATAGAAGATCGGGATGTCGGCCTTGCCGCCCTTGTAGGCGTGGGTCTTGTAGGCCTCGACGCCGAACTCCTTGCCCTTCTCGATCTGACGAAGGTATCCCTCCAGCGACATATCTCCGCCCGTCAGATAGACGGGCAACGCCGCGCGCACGCGCCCCGCGATCGCATAGACTGGCAGGCCGGCGGCCTTGCCGGCGATATCCCAGAGGCAGTTATCGAAGTCCCCAAACCAGCCCGGGGTCTGATAGACCCATCGAGTCCCCTTGTAGAGCAACTGGTAGAGGTGCTCGCGCATCGCGGGGTCCTGGCCCAGGACGTGACGCCGCACGATATCAGCCTGTTGCGATGACATATCGGTGGTGCAGCGCCCGACGATCCCTTCGTCGGTGACCACCTCAAGAAAGGCTTGACGCGCCGGACCGGACCTCTCGCCGCGGTGCGTATACTGGATGCGACGCAGATTCGGGACGCGGGTGATCATATTGATCCGTCCGCTGCCCTCGGGATCCTCAAGTATGTGGAGACGAACATCCGTGATCTTCATATCGTTGACTCTCCTCTCATAGCAGATAGCGTACTTTGTACACCTAGGCTGTGAAATGACAAAATCGGAAAGCACGTCGGAGGGCAGGATGCACATTGGGTGAGGCGGAAAGGCAACAAGTAACGAGTGACGAGTAAACTGAAAGGTCCGGTCTGGACTCGCTCAACTGAGGGGGTTCAGATTGACAAATGGAAGCACCGGGATCAGCAGGTTCGCTCGCGGGGATCGACGACTCTTGGATGCCGCGCGTCAGCAGACTCTTTGCCGACCCGCGACTATGGAGATGACCCAATCGGTCAACTCAGAATGCCGAGCCAAGGTCAAGGCACCTCGATCTCAACGAAGGCCGACATGCCCCAGCGCAGTTCGGGGATCGGCTCGTCCAGCGCGATCAGCACCGGGTAGGTAACGTCCCCCCTGTAGATCTCGTGCTGACGCCCTACCCGCACCACGTGGCCTTTGAAGGCGCGATCCGGCAGCGCATCGACCTCGATAGACACGGACTGGTCGGGGGAGATGCCGACCACATTTTCCTAATCGCGGGGCTTCCCGAGTATCGCTGCCACCCGCGCCATATCGAACTTCTCGGTTCGATCGTAGTTGTAGATCCCGTTCTGCTCCTGCTCAATATCCGTGAGCTGCGTATAGCAGAAACCGCAGATGTGATCGTGCGACAAGACCGCGTCAACGAGACCCTCGAGTCGAGCGTAGAACTCCTCCAGCGTCGTGGGATCGTCACCGTAGCCCCAGGAGTCCTCGGCGAAGACCAGATCCTCCCGAGGGATCCACTTGATGCCACCGAACTCGTCGATGACGTAGGGCTGACCATCGTAGGCCACCTCCTCGTCCGGGAAGTTGCGCCAAACCCCGGCGTCGGGGTCGATCGCCAACTGTGCCCTCAGGGACGCCGGGTCCTGATTGTAGGAGTGGACGGTCCAGATGTCGGTCTTGACGTGCACGTAGCCGCTGGCGTCGTTGACCGGTCGCGTTGGGTCGAGATCGTGCGTCAGGTCGTAGGCGTCGACGTGCAGGCGCGCGTGCTGTGGATGGCCTCGCCCCCCTCGCGTCTCGTTGAAGGGCGTCCAGGCGATGATCGAGGGATGGTTATAGTCTCGGGTGACGATCTCGCGCCACTCAGAGAGGAAGTTGCGAGCGCTCACCGGGTCGGTGACGTCAATGCCCCAACTGGAGGACTCCCCCCAAGTCAGGTACCCCAACCTGTCGGCCCAATAGTGAAAGCGGGGCTCGAAGACCTTCTGGTGCAGACGCGCGCCGTTGAAGCCTGCTTGCATCGAGAGCTCGATATCACGCCTGAGGGCCTCGTCAGAGGGTGCAGTCCAAATGCCATCAGGATAGAAGCCCTGGTCTAGCACCAACCTCAGGTAGATTGGCTCGTTGTTGAGAAAGATCCGATTCCGCTCGATGTGGATCTTGCGCAGGCCGGCGTAGCTTTCGACCGTGTCGACGATGCTATCACCATCGACCACCTCGAAGACGAAGTCGTAGAGGAAAGGATCGCCAGGCCCCCACGGTCGGGGATCAGTCACCGGCAGGATCAAGGATACGCCATCCACGGCGTCCTGCTCGACCTGAATGACAATGCTATCGCCGTCCTTCAGCGTCGCGCGGAACTTGAGCCCGGCCCTCAAAGCGTAGAAACGCGGCTGAACCAGGAATCGCCCCCCGTCGAGATCGGGGACGATCCGCACGTCCTGGAGACCGACGTCGGCAACGGCCTCCATCCAAACCGTCTGCCAGATCCCCGTCGTGCGCGTGTAATGACAGCCGAAGGACTTGTATCTCGGAGACTGCTTCCCACCCGGCTGTTCACCTGAGCGCGTCTCGTCGCGAGAGTAGACCACGAGATCGTGGGTCTCGCCAAAGACGACGTAGTCTGTGACGTCAAAACTGAATGCCACGGTGCCGCCCCAATGGCGCCCGACCGACTTGCCGTCGATGAAGACCTCGCACTCGTAATCGACAGCGCCAAAGTGCAAAATCACGTGCTTCCCGGCCCAATCGGTCGGCACCTTGATCTCTCGATGGTACCACATCATCTCGATGAAGTCCTTGTGTCCAACACCCGAAAGCGCGGACTCGGGGCAAAAGGGCACCGTGATCTCGCCACCATCTGGCATCTCACCAAACCCGGTGCTGGCCTGGAAATCGCGCTCGCGCCCCGACTTGCCGAAGTCGAAGACGTAGGTCCACTTTCCGTTCAAGTTCATCCACGGCTCGCGCTTGAACTGCGGGCGGGGATATTCCGGACGAGGTAATTGTGTCATCTAGGATCTCCTGGGGCTAAAGGTCTAGCGATCGCATCTCCCTAAGGATACTCACGGGACGGTGCAGGTCAAACGCCTGGACGTCGGGAGACGGGGCACCGCCGCCGTCTCTACGAATCCGCAGAACCGGTAGAGACGTCCCCGTCGGGGCGTCTCCGCCACGGCGTCTCCGCCACGGCTTCTCTCGCGGAGATGCAGTATAATAGAAGTGTTTGTGAGCACGCTACCCCTCACCAGTGACGGGAGCGTTTGAGAGGAGAAAGAGCTATGCGCAACGCGATTCTTGAGGAACTGACCTCCGCAGCCGGTGACATCTCGCTCTGCTGGCTGGGAAATCTGAGCTGGCTCATTCACACACAGGGACGGCTCATCGCCTTTGACCTCGATCTGGACCATGACCTGAGGCTCCAGCCGCCCCCCATTTCGACCGAGGAACTGGCGCCGGTCCTGGACGTGCTCTTCATCACCCACGAGCACGGTGACCACTTCAACGCCGCAACCGGACGCATCCTCGTGGAGCGGTCGGACTGTCTCTTCGTCGTACCGGCGAGCTGCAAGGCCAAAGCCCAGGAGATCGGCGTGCCTCCGGCACGCCGGCACATCGCGCGACCGCGGCACCCCTTTGACCTACCGGACCTCTATGTGAAGCCGATCCGCGCGCTCCACGGCGACCGACACCAGGCAGTCTACCGGCACGCCAATCTCGATGATTGCGGCTACGTGCTCACAGTTACGGGCAAGAGGCTGCTTCAGCCGGGGGACTCAGTACTGCTCCAGGATCACCTGGAGCTGCAGGACATCGATATCCTCTTCGTGTCGCCCACCGACCACAATATGCATATCAAGCCCGCGGCTACCCTCATCCAGGCGCTCCAACCGACGGACATCTTCCCGCAGCACTTCGGCACCTACGAGCAAACTGAGGAGAACAGCTATTGGACCCGCGGCTATCCCGACGAGCTCAGAGCAGCACTTCCTCCGGCGATGCAAGCGCGTTACCACAAGCTGCGTCAAGGGGAAGTCTTTACCATTGCGGGTTAGCGCATAGTCACGTCACCGCCCTCCGCTATGAACGCAAAGCAGAAGCATGGGGCACTGCGGGAGAGAGAGGACGTTACCCCGCTGTGGCTCACCGAGACACTCCGTCGCAGCAGCAGCCTGCCGACGGGGGAGGTGCGTGACGTGACCATGGATGTCACGACCTCCTTCACCGCGACGATCGCGCGCCTCGTGCCCATTTACTCGAAGCAGGCGCCTGCCACGGCACCTCCTCGACTCTTCCTCAAGATCGCCAGATCAGATCCGGGTCAGCGCGTCGTGGGGCGTAAGCAATGGCGCGCAGAGGTCGAGCTGCACACCGAAGTCGCGCAAGCCATGGATAATCCCCCGTTCGTTCGGTGCTATGACGCGTGCTTCGACAATGCCACAGGTGCAGCGCACCTGCTCTTCGACGACGTCTCCGAGACCCACGACCAGACAGAGCACCCGCTGCCGCCCACCAAGGCTGCGTGTGAGAAGGTTATGGACGCCTTTGCCGAATTCCACGCATTCTGGTGGGATCATCCGGCGCTAAGGGAACTTCGCAGGTTCCCGACCGAATCGTCCGTTGCCGACTACGTCAGCTCCGTTCAAGCCTGCTTCCCGCGCTTCGCCGAAGCCCTGGGCGACCGCCTCTCCCAACATCGTCGCCGCATCTACGATCGCGTGCTCGCCTCCTTGCCCAAGCTGTTCGCGCGGCAGCTCTCCGGTCCGACGCTTTCCGGAGAGGCCGGCGCAAACCGTTGCCTGACGCTGATCCACGGCGACGCCAACTTCTGGAACGTCCTGCTGCCGCGGGAGCCGTCGGCCGGGCGTGCGCTCATCATCGACTGGCAGCTCTGGGGCGTCAGCTACGCCGCCGAGGATCTCGCGAACTTGATCGCCCTATACTGGTACCGGGACCGCCGAGAGGTCATGGAACACGCCCTGCTTCGGCGCTACTACGCCGGCCTGCAGCAGGCCGGCGTTGAGGACTACCCCTGGGAGGTGTGTTGGCACGACTACCGTTTGGCTGTGGTCCTGCGCGCCCTTTTCATGCCGATGTGGATTTGGTCGAGCGGTCAGCCCGCACGCGCGTGGTGGCACGGTCTGGAGTGCGCGTTTCAGGCTTTCGAGGATCTCGGATGTGATTCATTGCTCGACTGATCGGCGCTGCCCAGGGCAATCACATCTCCTGCGTAACAGCAGCGGATACAACATCGATTCAGACCACACCGGGAGGGAGCCAGATGAAAAGGGATTCCGCGTTTCCACATCATCTGTCGGATTGGCTGTATAAGGTCTCAACGGGCTGGGTAACGCTGGCAGCGGTGGTGCTCTTCCTGCTCTTCACGGCCTTGGTGCTGCCCGGGCAAGCTGCTGAGGCGGAGACGTCGACCGGCGGTGCAGCATCGCCGGACACCTCCCTCTTTTACACACCCGATGAGCTCTACGCGATGGCCGAGGCCTACGGCCCTGAGGGACGTAGGGCCTATATCCGCGCCCGCTTCACCTTCGACCTGATCTGGCCCTTGGTCTATCTCATCTTCCTGGTGACCACCATCAGTTGGATCTACCGTCGGGCCTTCGGACCCGACAGCCTGATGCAACGGGCCAACCTGGTGCCCATCGTGGGCGCGCTCTTCGATTATCTGGAGAACACCGCCACCTCGTTGGTGATGGCCCGATATCCTGCGCGGACGCCGGTGATCGACCTCCTGGCCCCGGTTTTCACCCTGGTGAAGTGGATCTTCGTCGGCGGAAGCTTCGTGGTGCTGGTCTTAGGATTTGCAGTCGCTATCTGGCGATGGGCCTCGAAACGCATTCACAAGACACTCGAATAGTTGCCGGACGAGGCAGAGGCTGATAGGATCCAGAATGGAGAGAATGCGATGATATTGCGGATCAGGGCCAGCGGACGCATAGACGACACCACGAGCGAGGCGGTCAGAGTCGACGACCGGCCTTGTGAGTTCACAT
>JBNGDU010000397.1:5065-6841 GCA_049975025.1 Anaerolineae bacterium | reverse complement strand
ACGATTGACGAGTGAACGGCTTTGCACAGACAAGAAGGTGGTTGCTGCCGGTCGCCGGAAGCACACCTTCAATGACCAATTGGCCTCTCGGAGTCAAACCATTACTCGTGGCTCGTTACTCGTTCCCTTAGAGCCACGTTTCACGCCTTCACGTTTCACTTTTCATTCATCGGCCAGGATTCTATCGACCACCTGCTGACGGTACTCCGGAGAGAGCGTATGGAAGTAAGCGCTGTAGCCCGTCACCCTTACAACCAGATCGGGATACTTGCTGGGGTCTTTGTGTGCCTCCAGAACCTGCTCTTTGGAGACGATGTTCAGGTTGATGAGCGTACCGCCCTGTTGGTTGTGAGACATGATCATGGCCGCGACGGTGTCCAGGCCGCCCGCTTCCTCTACCACCTGGAAGTCGATGTCCAACTGCAGGGGCGCCGAATTCCCACGTCCGGGCTGCACGGCGGCTACCGCTGCAGCTTTGGCCGTGGGCGTGCCTCCGCCAAAACGTCCGAAGCCGGGATCTGGTTCACTGCTGTGGGAGATCGGCGCGCCGGCGTGACGCCCGTTGGGCGTGGCCGGCAAGCCCTTTCCCAACTGGACGACATCGCCGTGCGAGAAGAGGCCCGGCACGATGTTGTAGCCGTTCGGCGTCGGCGTGTCGTAGAGCTCGGTAAAAGTCTTGGAAATCCGCTCGGCCCAGAAGTCGCCACGCGAGCCGCCGGAGCCGAACCTCGGCACCGTCTTAAGCATCAGACGGACCCGCTCGGCGCCCTCGAAGTCGCGGTCTAGGGCATCTTTGAGCTCTTCCCAGGTGATCGCACCCTCCTCGATAACGCGCCGCTCAATCGCGGCAAAGGAGTCGGCGACCGTCGCCAGGCCGACGCCATCTACGGTCAGATTGTAGATGTCGACGCCGCCGGCAGCGGCGTCGAGGCCACGCTCGATGGTGCCGTGACAGAAGAGGTTGAGCACGATCTCGATCATATTGTCGGCATGGTGCGCCATGTGCCAGTCCATGCCCTGCTTCATGATGTCCACAGAGACGCCGAGATGATGGGCGTAGCGCTCCCAAAGCGCCTCGATGGTGCGGGGCCGGGTCGAATCCACCACAATCTCCTCGAAGGCGAGAAGGAAAGGCTGGATCATACATTGGCGGGTGATGTCCTGCAGAGGGTACTCGATGCCGGGCAGAGCGGTCCAGTTGCAGCCGACCTTGGCGCGCATCCGCGCCAGCGCCATCGGCACGCCGTTCTTGACGTAGCCCTCATTGAGGCCCTTCGAGCAGGAGAAGCTCGGGCCCGTGCCGTCAGCCAGATGGTACGCCAGAGCTCGCATCAGGAGACGCGGATCCATGGCCTCGTGGACCCGCACGGCGAGGTTGTAGGGGATCGCCAGCCGGTGTGCCGCCTCCAGGATCAGGAACGACATGTCGCTGGTCAGGTCGCGACCGTCAGGCGCCTGACCACCCACCTGCGAGTAGTGCGTGTCGTTGAAGAAGAGGCTGGCCAGATACCAGACCACGTCCTCGTCGTCGATGATCCCCGCCGCCTTGTCCGCCTCATAGTACGGGCGCAGCAGCTCGTCGAGCTGTCCCAAGGCCCCGCCGAGGTGCCACATCCGGTCGATCGACTGGAACCAAGCCAGGAACTGGCACGCCTCGCGCAGCGTCCGCGGGGGGTTCTCCACCAACCACTCGTTCATCTCGGCGATGTCGAGCATGTTCTCGCGCACAAACGGATCATCGGCCTCGGACGCGATCTCGCGGGCCTTGACGACGTG
>JBNGDU010000397.1:0-4965 GCA_049975025.1 Anaerolineae bacterium | reverse complement strand
GTCTTGGTCAAAGCCTCGATGCGGCGCTGGACAGGGATGGTCCGGGTCTCCGGTCGGGCAACCATATGTCAACCTCCTTTCCAACCGTAGTAGACGACACATGCAGATATGATCGAATCGCTGGCCCCCCTCGACCGATCTCTAGCCCTTCAGCGCGAAGCCCTGGACCCCCTCGACGAAGTAATCCTGTAGCCACAGGAAGAGCAGGATTGTGGGCAAGCTCGCCACCGTAGCTAAGGCGAAGGTGAATGGGTAATCCGTGATCGCCGTGCCCGGCGGCCACCCCTTGAGCGAGGCACCCGCCAACAGCGCCCGCTGCACACCCAGCGCCAATGTGTGGATGTCCGGGTTGGCGCTGCTGACGATCAGCGGCCACTGATAATCATTCCACATCGCCACGGCTTGGAAGAGCACCATCACGGTGATCGTCGGCTTAAGCATCGGCAGATAGACGTTCCACATGATCTGCATTGTGTTGGCGCCGTCGATGCGCGCGGCCTCCTCGAAGTCCTCCGGGATGCTGTAGAAGGTCTGGCGCATCAAGAAGATGTAGTAGACGTTGACCAGGCCCGGGATCAGCAGGGACGGCCACTTGTTGACGAAGCCACTGCCTCCCTGCCCCATCCAGTTGTTGCCTCCGGCGCCGGGAAACCGCGCCAACATGATGTAGGTCGGGATCCAGAAGACGATACCCGGCAGCATCATCGAGCTCAGGAGGTAAGTGAAAACGGCATCTCGCCCAGTGAACCGCAGCCGCGCAAATGCATAGCCGCCGAAGATGGCTACGGTGCCCGGAATCGTGATGTACCAGACGATGCGGATGAGCGTGTTCTTCACCCATAGCAGGATGGGGAAGTTCCCCTCCGGATTTGCCATCACGGTGTAGTTCTCCAGATAGAGATGCTTGGGAATCGGCAGGATGGGGCTGTCGTAGAAGTCCTCGATATTGCAGAAGCTACCCATCACGGCATAGAGCAGGGGATAGGCCATGACCATGCTACCCGTGATCAGCAGAAAATAGACCATGACGCGCCCCGCGGTGAGTCGCTTTTTCTTAGTCTGCATCTTCCATCTCCTAATCCCTGGCCACCTGACCGCGTCTCATAATTCGCATGTTGGTGATGCTGAAACCCAGCAGAAGGATAGCCATCACGATGGATCCGGCACTCGCCAGGCCCATGTTCGTGTTGACAAAAGCATCGTTGTAGATCTGCAGCAGCATCACGTTGGTCTTGTTCTGCGGACCGCCCTTCGACATCAGCAACACGGCCTCGAAGATCTGGAAACTGCCGATCATGCCCGTGATCAGCACGAAGATGATCATGTGCTTGAGCAGCGGTATGGTGATGTACCAGAGCATCTGTCTGCCGGACGCGCCGTCGACCATGGCAGCCTCATAGATCTCGCGGTGAATCCCCTGGAGCGCCGCCAGGAAGAGCACCACCGGCCCGCCGACACCGCGCCAGATAGAGTAGATGATGATGAAAAGCCGCATCCAGTTGGCGTTGATCGTCCAGACGACGATGTCCTGCCCGAATAGCTTCAGCACCTCGTTCAGGACGCCATCATAGGGCGAGATGAAGGCAAATGCGACCTGGGCCGTGACGGCAGAGGAGGTCAAGGTCGGTATGTAGAAGAGCGCCCGGAAGATGCCGCGCCCCTTGACCTTCTGATTCAGCAGGATGGCTATCATGAAGGCCAGCGCGGTCTGGAAGACCAGGGTGAAGACGGCAAAGAGCAGGGTGTTGCTGATGATCAGAGGGTAAGGCCGCCTCATGTATTGAAGGTAATTCTTCAATCCCACCCACTCTGGCGCGCCGCTGATGCCGTTCCAGCGTGTGAAGCTGATATAGAAGTTCGATATAACGGGAAACAGAAAGAAGATCGAGAAATACAGCAGGATAGGTATCAAAATGATCCACGCCTCCCGCGTCTCGCGCCGCCGGATGCCGGTAAGCTTCCGTTTGCGCCCGATGCGGGCCCGCGGAATCGGGGCAGTTGTAGCCATTTTCACTCCTTCCATGCACTCAACAGACGTGCCTCTTCAAGGGGTGCACCACACGGTCAAACGCAGGGGGCGGCCAATCCGCCCCCTGCGTCAAGACAGTTCGGAGGCTTATGCCTCCATCACCTCGTCGGCCTGCTCCTGAGCGAGGCCGACCAGCTGGTCGATGGGATCCTCGGTGGCCAAAACGCCGGTCAACAGATCGTTGTAGATCGTCCAAAGCTTCTGCGGATCCTTGCGCCATTGCGGCAGGATGCCGAGCTCCGCTGTGAGCAGCTCGTTGATGAAGGCCAGATCAGCTTCGGTGGCGTCCGGCTTCATCCTCTCAAGGGCACTGCGGGTCGAGGGAAGACGACCCAAGACCGGGTTCACGAGATCCTGCACCTCGTCATAGGTGAAGGTCCTGATCCACTCCACCGAGGCCTCGGGGTAGTCACTCACGGTCATCACCGCGTTGATCACATTGCCGACGACCACACTGGCGGGCTGACCATCCTTCGGGATCGGCACGCTGGAGTACATCGCGTTGTCCAGACCCGACTCCTTCGCCCAGTTCACATGCCAGGACCCACAAATCTGCATGGCCGACACGCCGTTGAAGAGCTGAGTGTAGACCTGGCCCTCATCCGGGTTGAAGGTCAACCCGGGCGGCGTAAATGCGTTCAGCTTACGCAGGAACTCGAGGACAGGGATGGTCGCAGGGTTATCGAACCAGGGATAGCCGTCTTCCTTCTGGATCTCGGCGCTGGCCTGCTTCAGGTAAACGGCGATGCGGAAGATGCCGCCGACGGAGAAGCCGACAGGCCCCTGCAGCGTGTACCCATAGTACTCGCCATCGCCGGCCTCGGTGATCTGCTCGGCCTGGATCAACAAGTCGTCCCAGGTCTCGGGGGGTGTCGATGGATCCAGCCCGGCGTCCTCGATGACGTTGGGGTTCCGCTCAAATCCGAAACAACCGGTGAACTGGTTGATGCCGTAGACCTGCCCCTGGGTAACGGCAGCGGCATAGGTGCCCTCGATCAAATTGTCCTCGATGTCCTGGATGTAGTCATCGACGGGCATCAGGGCTCCCAGCTCACCGTACTGCTGGAAGAAGTTCTCACCGACGATCATGTCGGGGGCAGTGCCGCCCAACAGCGCCGTCACCAAGTTCTGGCGCAGGGCCTCATCCCACCCGTGGTCCTCACACTCCACGGTGACGTTGGGATACGTCTCGTGGAAGAGGTCGTGGACCGCGTTCTGATACTCGGCGAAATCCGTCCGATCCGGCCACATGTAGCCCTCTGACCAGTGGATGAGCGTGTAGCTTTCCTCCTCGGGAGCTTCATCCTCGGGGGCACCCTCCTCGACGGCGGGGGTCTCAGGCGCCTCTGTCTGGCAAGCCGCCAGGAACGCCATGGCAGCGCCGGCGCTTGCCACCTTCAGAAAATCGCGACGCGACAACTTACTGGCTGACATCTTCAATCCTCCTATGGTTATGCATTAGAACTTCACGGACCAACACTCCGGTTGAGCGCCCAGTGCGCTCGACCAGTACCACCCTACCCCTGTGAAACCGTCTTCGTCAAACCATCTTCAGACTTCTGACACCGAACCGAACGACCCTCCGCCGATCAATCGATCGTCACCACCTCCATCGGTATCGCGACGTGTTGGGATGCCAGGGAGGCTCCCTCCCGCAGCCGGCGCAGGACCAACTCCATCGCGCGCTCTCCCAACAGCTCACCCGACTGAATCGCAAGCGCCGTCAGCGCGGTCTCTTCGTGCGTGAACGGCTTGTTGCTGATCGCGGCGATCGCAAGACCTAGCTCGTCAAGCTTCGTCTTCGCCGGATCATCCGGTGCAAGCTGGGTCAGGTACGCGCGAATACGCATCAAGTCCATGCTCAACTGTAGGGCGACATAGCGATTGATGGCGATGATCGCGGTGAAACCGTCGCTCCGTAGCCGGTCCAACAGCCGCCGGTACGTCGACTGCAGATTATAGACTGAGGTGGGCGAGAGCTCATCATAGACATCCAGGCAGACCGAATTCTCATCATATGGGAGCCCAGCGGCCTCCAACGCGCGCTGGTAGCCCCGGATGCGACCGCGCACACTGGTGACCTCGACCTCGTGTCCCGTGAAAACGGAGATCTTGCGATGCCCCTTCCTGATTAGGTGCTTCGTCAACTCGTAGCCAGCGCCCTCGTCGTCGAAGGTCACCCAATCGGTGTCAAGCTCGGGATAGTAACGATCGAAGAGAATCAACGGATACCCATCGCTCCGGAGCTTCCGAAAGAGTTCTACATCCGGATAGCGCGCACGAGGGAGCAGGAGCAGCCCCTCGACGCCGCTATCGATCGCTTTGCGCACGCGACTGGCTTCGTGATCTCCTCTCTCTAGACCCACGATCTCCAACTGAATGTTCTCGCGCAGAGCGACCCTGGCCGCACCAATCAGGATCTCGGTGATGTAGGAGTCTGCGTACGTGGGCAGACAGAAAGCCACACGACTAGAAGGAACTTCACATGCCGCTTCACCTCGATCCAACACAAAGCTACCGCGACCCTGTTGGTGCTCGATCAGCTTGTCACGTTCGAGCAAATCCTTTGCCTTGATGATGGTGATGCGGCTAACGCCATAGTCCTTCGCAAGCTGTCGCTCGGACGGCAAAGCGTCACCTGGTTTGAATTCCCCCTTATGCACACGAGACTGCAGGGAGAGATAAACCTGGTAATAAAGCGGTAGTGGATCCTCTGGATCTACGTGATATTCGACCACCGACAAAAGGCTCCGCCAAAATATATACTCATATGGATGGGTGGATAGGTGGATATATCCACTATAAAGGCAAAAAACATCCTTGTCAATAGGCAAAAGTTGCGTTGGGTGTGCGCCACTTTTTGGCAGAACGCGCCTATTGACAACCCTAAAGGTGCGGCGGTGATGTCTCACAGTGATCAGGCGTGCTGCCATGGT
>JBNGDU010000396.1:0-6885 GCA_049975025.1 Anaerolineae bacterium | reverse complement strand
TACGGCGCGCTTCTGGCCCAGTTGTATCCGGTGGTCAAAGCTGCGAGTCCGGAAGCCAAGCTCGTCGTGGGTGGCCTGGCGGCTGATTGGTTCATTGACCAGGGTGGTCCCTTCGACCGAGAGTTCACCGATGACCTTCTGGGTGCATGTCAGAACAAGGATTGTTTTGACGTGTGGAACTTTCACTATTACCCCAATACGGACTGGGATGCTTACGGCGTAGGCATCATCGGGAAGACCAACTACTTCCGTCAGAAGCTGGCGGAGTACGGTATGGGTGACAAGGAGATCATCTGCACGGAGACGGGCAACAACGGGGCCGAGAAATGGGGCGGTGACGAGCAGCAGAGCCGCTATGTGGTCAAGGCCTTTGTGAGAGGGGTGGCGGCACGCCTGCCCATTGTGATCTGGTACACGAATTCCGATGTGACCAATACCGATTTCAAGCCCGGATTGCTTGATGAGAGCTATCAGCCCAAGCCTTCTTACGCCGCGCTGGACACGGTCGCTCGCATGATATCGGGTGCGACCTATGTGCAGACGATGAGTGCGGCTCAAACGGGGTCATTGCATATCGAGGGCTACACGTTCACCAAGCTGGATGGTCGACGGCTTGACGTCGTTTGGACGGAAGACGATACACGCTACAGACCTGAGGACAACCCGGTCTTGCCATTCTACGCCTCGGCTTCAAGTGTGAAGGTCACCGACAAGCTTGGTCAGTGGTCCGAAGTCATCAACGATGGGGATGACGGTACGGTAGATGGCAGGGTGAGGATTACTGTGACGGGTAGCCCCCTTTTCCTTGAGTATTAGCAACGGAGTGATACCTATGCGGATGAGATCAGTTCTTCGCCTTGTCGTGATGATCGTGTTGCTGGGCGTGTTGCTGGCCCAGGCATCGTCTTCGAGGTTTGATGTTGTGGCTCAGCAAGCGGGCTCCGCTGAAGATAGGACTTGGACAGCTTCTTCAACAGTTGCGTCGTATCCCAACTGCCGGTTTGGTGCGGCGCAGACCGGCACGCCTGTTTCAGACTTGTCCCAACTGGACACTTTGAACTTGGGTTGGTATCTGGACTGGAGCTCGAAGCTTTCCCCGGCGACCCCCCACGGGATGGAGTACGCCCAGATGGTGCGGGTTGGCGACGCTTGGTGGCCCCTGCCGGTAGCCGAGTTGAGCGCCAAAGTTGCAGCGAACCCTGGCGCGCTCTGGTTGATCGGAAATGAGCCGGATCGCAAGTACAATCAGGATGACGTGCTGCCTGAGGTCTACGCGCAGCGCTATCATGAAGCCTACCACGCGATCAAAGATCAGGACCCGACGGCGGTGATCGCGGCCGGCGGCATCGTTCAGCCGACGCCGATTCGCCTTGAGTGTCTGGACCGGGCGCTCCAGGCGTATCAAGATCTCTACGGCGAGCCGCTGCCCGCGGATGCTTGGCATATTCACAGTTTCATTCTGCGCGAGGCAAGTTGTGAAGCCTATCCCGACAGCTGCTGGGGCGCCGACGTGCCTCGGGGTTTCGACGTGCCGGCGGGAGAGCTCTACACGCTGGACGACATCGCGGACCTTGATATCTTCAAGGCTCGGATCTGGGAGTTCCGCCAATGGATGCGGGACAGAGGCTACCGGGATACCGCGCTTCTCATCACGGAGTACAGCACCTTGTTGCCCTACTACACGAGTGATCTGTACTACGATTCCAATGGCGAACCCTTCGACGAAGCTCGTACCAGTGCCTTTATGACAGGAAGCTTCGATTTCTTCCTGAATGCGACGGATCCGGCACTTGGATATCCTGAGGACAACAATCGCATCGTGCAACGATGGCTATGGTGGAGCCTGGATGACAAGGATTACGGTGGACGTCTCTACGACGCCACGGGCGAGACGCCGGTTCTGGAGCAACTTGGGCACGATCTCGCCGCTTACACCGGCGCCATCGAGCCGGCTGTGGACCTGGTGGCGGTCGACGTTGAGCAGATCAATGTGCCTTTCTCCCTCACGGATCCGGCGACCGTGACGCTGAAGGTGCGTGTGGCGAACGCCGGCAATGTCGCGACGGGCGAGCCGACGACCGTGACGCTCACCGATGGCGGCGGGCAGCCGATCGACGACCCGCAGGCGATCTCAGCCGGCCTCGCCGGCTGTGCCTCCGTAACAGAGTACACTTTCACGTGGTCGGATCTGGCGCCGGGCGCTCATAGCCTCCGCGTTGAGGTTGATCCGGATGATGTCGTTGTTGAGAGGGATGAGAACAACAACGAGCTCCAAGTCCAGGTCCTGGTATCGACCGCTCGGGTGCTTATGCCGCTGGTGTCGCGGGGCCGATAATGAACCGACGAGATTAGGAGTCGCGATTCGAGTCCTATCCCTGCGATGGATATGTCCATGGAGACCAGAGGGCGCCGGCTGCATTATCTCGTAGCCGGTGCCCTTTTGGTGCTCAGTCTCTTCCCGTTATGGGTTGCGGCCCGCAACCCAACGAATCTGAATGACGACGCCTATATCACGCTCACGTATGCCCAGAACCTGGCGGCGGGGCGGGGCTTCGTCTACAATTGGCCGCCCGCGACGCTAGGCACGACAACGCCGCTCTTAACATTGCTCGTGGCCGGTTTGGGCGCGCTGGTCCCGTGGGTGCCGCTGGATACGTTAGCTGTCTTTCTGACGGCCCTCTGTTGGGCGGGGATCGGCTGGCTTTTCTTCGCCTTCCGGGAGCGTTGGAGAATCTCGGTCGTCCATGTGCTGATCCTTCAGCTGGTTCTCATCGGCTCTGGGTGGATCGCGTACCTGGGCATGGAGGCCTATCTCTTCGCGTTTCTCCTGGTTCTGGCGTTTTCGCTCTTCTTTGCCGATAGGATTTTTCTCGCCGGCTTGGCGGTTGGGTTTCTCTTTCTGACGCGTGGGGAGGGTGTGTTGGTCCTTGGGGTGATGGGGGCCATCCGGTTCGGTGAGTCTTTGCTGAATCGGTGGCCCGCACAAGATGGAGAACTGGGCTCCACAGGCGTCCGGAACGCGCGATCGGTTCTGCGTGCGGCGGTTTCGTCTTGGTCGCGCCTGGGCGCGGGCTTCGCGTTCCCGGCGGGCCTCTGGTCACTCTATGCTCTCCTGACCTTCGGTCACATCCTGCCGAATACGCTGGCGGCAAAGCAGGCCCAGGGTCAGATCGGCATGACGTGGCCCTTTTGGCACCGACTGACGCGTGAGTGGATGCCTGTATGGGGACAGCGGTTTGCAGTACCGAATCTCCCTGTCCTGAACGCCTGGTGGTGGTTGATCGGCGTGGGATTTGTGGTGGCGGTCGCCCACCCCCGCTACCGTCGCTGGCTGGCTTTTGTGGCCTGGATTGTGCTCTACGCCGTTGGCTATGCCGTCCTGGGTGTCTCGGCGTACGGTTGGTACCAGTTGCCCGTCCATTTCGGCGCTCAGCTCCTCTTTGCGCTGGGCCTCACGGTGATCGTGGATAGGCTCTGGCATCTTAAGGCGGCTGAGCTGCTGAGATGGGGGCTGTGTGCGACGCTGTTGATCGCTGTGGCGTTTTTCTTGGCCCGACCGACGGTCGTCGCTGCGTTGCGCTATGAGGGCGACCCGCGGGCGCCTTCCTATCGACGTATGGCCCGGTGGTTCCGAGAGCATGCCGAACCGGACGCGACAGTTGCGTACATTGAGATCGGTTACCTGGGATACTTCACTCAGAATCGCATTGTCGACGTTGCGGGTTTGGTACTGCCCGAGGCCGTATCACACGTGGCCGACGGTGACTTTGCCTGGGCTTTCTGGTATTATGAGCCTGATTACTACGTGGATCTGTCCGACTTCGACTGGGCTCTGGGGTCCATTCGTGAGAACCCGGAATTTGAGAGCGCTTACGACGCCGTGGTCACTTTGCCCGGTCCGCGGGAGGCGGATTTGGTCATCTATCAGCGTGTGGAGCCATCAAGCTCATGAAGCTCATCATTCAGATCCCTTGCCTTAACGAGGAGCAGACACTGCCCCAGACCTGGGCGGATCTGCCGACCGAGATCGCGGGGATCGATCAGATCGAGACGCTCGTCATCGATGACGGCAGCACGGACAGGACTGTGGAGGTCGCGCGCGAACTTGGCGCGGATCATCTTCTGAGTCTGCCGCGCAACATGGGTCTGGCGACGGCCTTCTACCGAGGGTTGGAGACCTCCCTGCTGCTGGGCGCCGACATCGTGGTCAACACCGACGGCGACAACCAGTACCCGGGCGCTGATATTCCACGTCTGGTCGAGCCAATTCTCGCAGGTCGTGCCGACATTGTGGTAGGGGACCGGGGCGTGATGAACGTTGCCGAGTTTTCCCCGCTCAAACGACGCCTACAGCGTATCGGCAGTTGGGTCATCCAGCAGGCATCGGGTGTGAAGACACCTGATGCGACCAGCGGTTTCCGGGCGTTCAGCCGGGAGGCGGCGCTGCGCACGATGATCCTGAGTCAATACTCCTACACCCTGGAATCCCTGATCCAGGCTGGGGCAAATCGGATGGCGGTAGAGTACGTACCCATTCAGGTCAATCCCAAGACGCGCCGATCGAGGTTGATGCGGAGCATTCCCGAGTACTTGCTCAACTCGACCACGACCATCATGCGCGCTTACGCGATGTATCGTCCGCTGCGCGTTTTCCTCTTCTTGGGTGGTGTGATGATCGCCGGGGGATTGGCCCTTGGCTTCCGGTTTCTATGGTATTACGTCCAGGGACAGGGGACGGGCAAGGTCCAGTCCCTCATCCTCGCTGCCATCCTGCTGATCGTTGGGTTCCAGACCGGCCTGATCGGGCTGCTGGCCGACCTTATCGGGTTCAACCGCAGAATCCTTGAGGAGCTGCTCTACCGGTTGCGCCGCGTGGAGCTGGGTGGCAACTCCGCGAATAGTGAAGAGGACGGGGAGGAGCCCCCGTCGAAGTAGGCGTATGGATGCTGTGAAGGGAACGACGCCTCGGCTTATTCTCTATGCTCGCCCGGCCCGAGCGGGCCGGCGGTCGCGCGCTCGGTGCGGAGGCGTCCGCCACTGGATGATGGTGAGTCTGCTCTTGCTGTCTGTCTTGCTTCTCGGAAGCTGCGCGCCCCTCGTCGATCAGGACCAGCCGCGAAGGGAACCAGGTTCGGTGCCGCTATTGACCGCCGGCACGACGGTGGGCCAGACCTTTGTGGCCCGGCACGGCGGTCTGAACGGCATCGAGATTTGGTTGGTGCCTTCTGAGCAGAAGGCTGGGGGCGCCGCAAGCGAGGGTAGCATCGCACTGCACTTGCGTTCGAGCCCAGGGGCCCGGACCGATCTAAGACGGTCCGAGCTCGCGCTCGAGACCGTCCAGGCCCCAGGGTATTACCGCTTTAGCTTCGAGCCCCTCCCCAGGTCGCACGGGAGTTACTACTATGCCTTCTGGGAGGTGGCGGATGAGGCTGCCTTAGAGATAGGTGCCGCTCCCGGAGAAGCGTATTTGGACGGCGCGATGTACGTCGTACACGATCCGCAGGACGCTCAGCTAGCCTTTAGGCTGACCTACGACCCGGTGCCTGCTGTTTTTGAGCTTGCTCGTGCCGGTGTACAGGGGCTCGGGCTGCTGGGCGCTGCGTTCTTGCTCTACGTGGTACCCGGCTGGGCCCTGCTGGCCTGGCTATGGCGAGACCACGATTTCTCCCTGGCAGCGGGACTCGCGCTGTCGGTCGGCGTGAGCCTTGCGCTCTATCCGATCTTGATGCTTTGGACCTGGCTTGTGGGCGTGCAACTGGGGCCTCTTCATGCTTGGGGGCCAGTTGTGATCGGTCTTGCCGCTTTGATCTGGCGCTTTCGAAGGACAATCCGGCGCGCCAGCCCACGGCTTCTTTGGCGCGCAGCCCGGTGGTGGGCAAGATCCGCGCTGTGCTGGTCGAATGCGGCCATGGTTGTCGCGCTCGCGCTGGTCTTCGGCACGCGTCTCATCGCCGTGAGAACGCTGAATGCCCCCATGTGGGCCGACGGTTATCATCACACGTTGATCACTCAACTGATGGTGGATCACGGCGGGCTCTTTGAGACCTGGGCGCCGTATGCCGAGCTGCAGAGCCTGACCTATCATTTTGGTTTCCACGCTCAGGTCGCGGCCCTGCGCTGGCTGACGGGAATGGAGACCCGGATGGCTGTGCTCTGGGGGGGACAAGTCATCAACGCGCTGGCCGTACTGGCGCTCGTGCCCCTGGCGAACCGTCTCGGAGGGAACCGCTGGGCCGCCGTGGCTGCTGTGGTGGTCGCCGGCTTGCTCTTGCCCAATCCTATGTACTATGTGAACTGGAGTCGCTATACTCAACTCGCAGGTCAGGTCATTTTGCCCGTTGCCATGGCGCTCACCGTCGCGGTGCTGGAGGACACCCCTGTTCGGGTGGGGCGTCTGGGGATCGCCTGGATCGTCGTGGGGGGCCTGGCCCTGACGCACTTCCGCGTGCTTATCTTCTACGTGCTCTTTGTCCTCACCTGGGCCCTACTCGGCATCGGCAGGTACCGCTTGGGCGATCTGGCTCTTAAAATTGTGCGTGTCGGTGTCGTGGCCGCTCTGATCTTCATGCCCTGGTTCGTGCACGCGTGGGGGGGCAAGATCCTCGACGATTTTCGAGCGCACATGACCCGCGTTCCGGCAGAACGTTCCTCGGTAGACGTAGCTTACAACGCGGCCGGGGATCTAGCATCTTACATGGCGCCGGGGCTGTGGCTGGTCTTCGGCCTTGCTGCCGGTGTGGGCCTGTGGCGGCGGGAGCGGGGCGGTGCATTGATCGCCGGCTGGTGCGGTGTGCTGCTGGTTGCCACCAATCCCTATTGGTTACGACTGCCGGGCAGCGGCGCTATCAGCAACTTCGCTCTCTTCATCGCTGTCTACATTCCCGC
>JBNGDU010000395.1:0-6916 GCA_049975025.1 Anaerolineae bacterium | reverse complement strand
GAAAGGCATCTCGCGCTGCAATCAACGTGGCGGACCTGGGGACGGCTTGTGTGATCATATGGGCCTCTCTGCCGGCGATATCGGTTCAGACGAGGTCGATGCCAAGCTGCATGGCCTCGGCGACGCGCATTGAGTTCACAGCGTTCTGAAAGGTCGATCGACTGGTGGCTCTGTCAAGGACGACTTGGAAGAACTCCAGGTACTCGTTGACAATGCCGAGGCGCACGATCTCGGGCCTCTGCTGCTCGGCTTGTGGATCGATCGTCTGGCGGCTCTTGCCGCTGTCGATCACGATCTTGCCGGGGTACTCGGAAAGCGCCCCGTGCAGATAGGCGGAACTCTCGTTGGTGTGAACCTCCACCCGCTCGATATCGGATCCGGTGCAAGGGAAGACCTTAAGGATGCCCCTCAACCCACCCTCAAAGATCAGGTGTGCGACCCAGAGCCACGTCTCGTTCTGGGGGTTCTGCCAGCGAGCTACGCGCATCTGCCGGATCTCGCCAAAGAGGTAGGCCATGAAGTTCACCCAGTGGATACCAGTGCCGATCATGAACTCCTCGTCGAGGCGGTGATGTCGGAAGAAGTGCCCTTCCACAAAGGTGATATCCTCCATCCCGTCGACGATCTCCCTGAAGGTGTTGTTGAGCGGCTCGTACCGGCGGTTGAAAGCCAGCACGTTGGGGACGTCGACGATGCGACTTAGCTTCTCGGCCTCCTCCGTGCTCACGCCGGGCGGCTTCTCGCTGAAGATCGGGATGCGGCGAACGATCAGCTGTTCGATGACCGAGGCGGCTGCCTTCGGCGTGACGGCTACGGCTACCGCGTTGACAGCCTGGTCATCGATCAAGGCCTGCAGATCGGAATAGACGCGAGCAAAGCCATACTGATCGGCGACGGCGGAGGCGACCTCAGGCTCCAGGCTGTAGATGCCGTGAAGGTTGAGCTCAAAATCCGCGGTCTCGGGTGACTTCCGTAGATAGTCGAGTGCGGGGAAGTGGTGCTTCCTCGCCCAACCGCCGCTGCCGACGAAGGCCAGGTTAATGCGTTGGATGGTCATTTCGGCTACCCCCCTTTGAGCCAGTCGATGATCAGGGCCTCGTCCTCCGGGGTCCAGGGTCGTATGTCGTCGGCGGTCAGGTGATCCCACCCGCTGTACACACGGGCCATCAACTGCTCGTAGGTCCCCTCGGCTCTATGGGCCGAACGCCACTCGGCGAATGCCCGGCGATCGTAGGCCTTGACCCGCGCATCGACCGCCTCGTAGTCCACCATCTGACGCAGTCGATCGTCCAACTCTTTCACGACGTCGGAACGCGTCTCCGCCAGATCGTGGATTTCCTCAGGATCGTCTTCGAGGTTGAAGAGCTGGGGTGGGTAACCCACGTAGGCGACGTATTTCCACGGGCCCTGGCGGAGCATGAAGGTGCCGGTAGGCAGCGTGCTACCGTGGAATTGGCTGAGCACCACATCGGGTCGGCCCTCATCTTGGTCGCCTTGCACCAAGGGCGTCAGGCTGTGACCTTCGAGGCTCTCCGGGCCCGGTGTTCCGGTCATATCCATCAGGGTTGGGTAGATGTCGATCAACGAGACGAGGTCGTCGATGATCCTACCTCCGCTCACCTCTGGGCCGGCGACGATCATCGGGACCCGCACCGAGCCCTCGTACATCGACATCTTGTAGAACTGTCGATGGTCCATGGCCAGCTCGCCGTGGTCGCTGATGAAGATGATGGCGGTTGTAGCGGCGAGGTCCAGGCGGTCCACCGCGTCCATCACGGCGCCGACCATCGCGTCGGTCTCGGCAATCATCGCCGCGTAGATCCGCCGCACGGTGAGCACCGTATCATCGTCGAAGCCGTGAAGCCAGTTCTTGTGGAAGCGTTGATACGCCAGCGCAGGATGGTGGTGCTGATCCTCGGGCGGGACCGTGATCCCGGCCTCATCGACCTTGTCGAGCCAGTATGAAGAGGTTCGGAAGGCGGGGTGGGGCGCGTTGAGACCGAGATAGAGCGTGAAGGGGGTCTCCGGATCGGTCGCAGCTTCCTCGAGCCACGATACGCCGCGATCGACGGTCTTCCAGTCGTACTCGTGCACACGCTTGACCTCGCCGTCGATGATCTCAGGGCCCTCCATCCGGTACTCGTTTCTGGGGATGAAGGCCGACCGGGTCCAGGGCGAGACGCGGGCGCGAATGGTATGGTGGCCTGAGAGATAGTCGGTCTTACCGAAGGTCTGCGTCCGGTATCCCGCTTCATCGAGACGGGTCAGGAAGGTGGGCTCACCGGGCTCCAGCCCTTTGTAGTTGTTCCACCCCTCGCAGTGGTGGGTGTAGAGACCGCTAAACATGCTCGCGCGAGACGGGCAGCAGACGGGGTTGTTCGTGTAAGTATTGCGGAAAAGCACCCCACGTTCGGCTAGGGCATCCAGGTTGGGGGTAGCCCGCGCCATAGCCGGATGGTTCATACACCCCATCCAGCGGCCATCCATGCTGTCACATTCAATCAGGATAAGGTTGGGCTGAGTCATGATGCCTCCTTGTTCAGTTGCCTAGGTTCGAGCAGCCTTGCGCGACGTATTGACGTGCTACGCCTGGGCTTCGGCAAGCGCCTTCCTGAGATAGGCGATACTTTGCCGTGTTCCTGTGACGAAGTCGCCGCCACCCTCGAACTCGCTGTAGACCACGCCTGCGTAGTCCCGTTCGACCAGCGCTGCCATCAGCCAGTCCAGCGGCAGGTCGCCCTCACCAGCCGGGACGAAGTCGAAGCCCTCCTCCGTCCACACGCCGTCCTTAACGTGCACATTGACGACGTGCGGCAGCACGGCCTCGATGTCGACCCGAACTTGATCCGGACCGTGCCCGGACCAGGCGAAGTTGCCCGTGTCGAGGGTCATGCCGAGGTTGTCGGCGCCGACCTCCTCGACCAGCGCGGCGAGAGCGGGCCCGTCATTGACCAGGCGCCCGTGGTTTTCAATGCCCAGGGTCACACCCAATTCGGCCGATTGTTCGGTCGCCTTTCCAAAGGCGGCGACGATGTGAGGCCTGACCATCCGGAAATCGATGCCGGGCTTGACGTCGCCCGTGAATGCGCGCACGATGGGAGCTTCCATCTCCGACGCGGCGCGACACGAGGTCATCAGCCGCTCGATCTCTGCTTTCAGGGCATCCTCATCGGTCTGCGCGAAATCGCAGTAGCCGCTGACGCTCCCGATAGTGAGACCTGTCTGTTGCGCCCAGCGCCGAATCTGCGGGATGTTCTCCGATGTCAGCGCTAGGCCGTGGTGACGATCAGCGTTTCCGTTGATCTCCACACAGCTTCCGCCCATCTCGGCAATCTGCTCAAAGACGTCGCGCAGTGGCGTCCCACTCCAACCCAAGCTTACAGCACCAATGGATATCATACGCCGGCCTCCTCAAAAGCGTGAAAGCTGTCAATCGCTTTCCTCAGGAACTCCTCGATCTCCTCGGGCGGGATGGGTTCGTTGAAGCGATAGAAGATGAGCTGCGTGCCATCTCCCTCGACCGCGATGTCATCCCGGCCCTCGAAGTAATGCAATAGGTCGTCGCCAAAGAGCGCTTCGATCCCCGCGTGGTCCATGCCCTGCAGGCGATAACGCTCGTTGAACTCGGGATAGCCGTCGAACCTAAGACTGGCCATGCCCAGCAACCGCTCCTGCATCATCGGGTCGTCGATTCTGTCGGTGATCGCGTCGTGCACCTCTTCGGGGAGCAACGAAAACGTGGGTAGGTCCAGCGAGGGGGAGGAAAGGCGCACGACCGTCTGCCACCAGTTCTCCGCGTAGCGCGGGCTCAGGGACACACTGTACCGGAAGTCGAAGACCGCGACGTCAATCTCGTCGATCTGCCCCTGCATCAGGTTGCGGATACCTCGACTGTCGCCCAGTGCAAAGAGCAGGAACGGGCCGCTCCGGTGGATCAGAGTGAGGTCACCCTCCTCCGTGAAGTGGAAGTCCAGAAATCGCGCTTTCTCCTCGAGTTTTGTCGTTCGTGACCGGGTGACCAGATTCCGAATCCAGGTGGCGATGATGACGATCAGGATCACGAGGACGACTACGATGATCACAGGCATGGGTTGCCGCCTCCTTTTCGATTCAGCGGTTGTGCGGTTCGACGCGCACACCGTACCTGTCCCGCGCGTTGACAAAAGCCATCACGTTGTCCTCCGGGGTCCCAGGGGGTATATCGCAGCCGCTGGACAGGATCCATCGTGGACAGTCTATCGCTTGCTCGCACAGCTCCTGAGTAGCTTGAGCCACCTGATTGGCTGTCCCAAAGCGGAATATCCCGCTGGGGTCAAGGTTGCCCCGGAGCGCTACACGCCCCTTGGCAAGATCGATCGCCTGTCGCGCCGCTACCTGGTAGTCGACATCCAGGAAGTCCACGCCTGTGCTGATGATATCCTCGAAGATGGGTGCGATGTTGCCACAGATGTGAAGTCCGACGTGCTGCCACCCGGCCGCTCGAAGCTCGGTTACCAGCGCCGTGTGGCTGGGGAGGACCAGGTCGCGGTAGAGCTTTGGGGAGATGAAGTTGGGTGAGCAAGTGGCCTCGCCCAGGATCAGGGCATGAGCTCCGCTCTTGGTCAACCACGTGCCCAGCCGCAGGGCGATCTCGCTCGTCAAAGCCAGCAAGCGTCGGACGGCTTCGGGTTCGGTGATCGTTCCGATGAGCAGGTTCTCGACGCCGTAGAGCTGTGACGCCGCCAGCAAGGGGCCGCGAAGCATCGCCAACACAAAGGCCTCGTCACCGATTCGGCCCACAGTCCGCCGGACGGCCTCCTCATAGAGGGGCATCCGGCCGCCCTTCGTCGGATCGCGCGATCGAAGCCTTTCCAGCGTCGCGCCATCCTCGAGGTCGCTTACCAGATTCTCCTTCAACACTGGACCCGCGTCCCGCGGTTGTTCCACGCGGGCGCCGAGCGCCTCAGCCTCGCCGGTCACACCCAGCGAGAGCTGCACGCCGTCGTAACCGAAGGTCTGGTAGCCTCGCACAATGGTGTCCGCCATCGTCTGGGCGTCGGTGAAGAAGGCGCCCAAGGGTTCTCCAAAGAGCGAGGGCAGACCGCTGTGAAGAATGGGCAGGCAGGGGAGCCGATCGGTCAGCACCCCTGCCAGCGCAGCGGAAACACGGTTTCTACCGTCCATAGGTCACGGAAATGAATGTTCGAAAGCGTCGGGCTTCTGAAATCTAGCCGCCGTCCGCCTAATCTGGTTCCATTCTACTCGCGCGGGGATCCTATTCGACCCCCATCGCCCGCAAATTGTCATAACTGATCTTGAGGCTCTCGAAGGGGTCGCGCATGCAGCGATCCTGCTCGATGGCGTACCATTCGACATTGGCCTCGCGGCAGGCCTCGATGATGCCGGGCCAGTTGAGATTTCCCTCGCCGATCTCGGCCATGGTCTGCTCACCTTCGTAGATCACCATATCCTTGAAGTGGATGACGGGCATGCGATCGTACATCTTCTTGATCCAGGCAATAACGTCGCCGCCGCCGTGCTGCACCCAATAGGTGTCCAGCTCAGCCTGCAAATAGCGAGGATCGCTCTCCTCGTAGATGATGTCCAGGCCGGTGCGGTCGCCAAAGCGAGCGAATTCGAAGCTGTGGTTGTGGTAGCTGAAGGTGAGCCCTGCGTCCCCCAGCTTCTTGCCGACCTCGGTAGCGTCCCGCGCGAACTGCTTGAACGCCTCGGCCCCGCCTTCCCGGTAAGCGCGCGGCATACTGCCGACCGCTACATTAGGACACTCCCACAACTTGTGCTGGGCGATGGCGGCCTCGGTGTCGTCCCGCAGGTAGTCGAAGCCCACGTGGGTGATGCAGATATTCAGCCCGAAGTCATCGACCACGGCCTTGACGTCCTCATGGGCGATGGCTCCAATACCCGAGACCTGAACAGCCGTGTAGCCGATCTCGCTGATCTTCTTCATGCTCTCCCGGAAGTCCTCGAGAGTCTGTGTGTACTCCCGGACCGTATAGAGTTGGGCGGTCAGTTTGGGATGTGACATAGGGTTTGCGCTCCTTATCGCTGTTAATTGGACTACGATCTTTTCGGTTGAAGGTGGTTGCGTCCGCGTTACCCGTGCCGAAGCGAGCTACCGTACCAATGCAGACGCAGAAGTGCTCAGCAGGGCTGGGGCACGCGGCTTACACATCTGACCGGCTTTGTAAGGCATGGCCTCGGGCAGCTGCGCTTGTTCAAGCGTTATCAGGGAACCGGTGGGGCATAGGGTGCGGCCCACTCTTTCAACGTCTTCGCGTCTTCCAGAAACTGCTCCGGCGTGTTGTCGCGGACGAACTCAATCATCGCGTGATGGGTTCTGTTGGTGGTCGCGACCTTCTCAAGATATTGCCGCCACGCATCGGATGCGGCCGCCAGCGGCAGGCGCTCCATCTTGCCTTCGTCGGTGGCTCGTGAGTTGTTGACATGGATGTTGGTAAGCCAGGGCAGAATGTCGTCGATGCCCTCCAGGTTCTGCGCTATCGTTTTGCCGCTTGGCTGCTGCCAATAGGTCTTGACGGCCGGATGGTCGACCCGCTCGAGGAGTTTCTGTGCTGATGCGTAGGTGTCCGTGAGCGTGTTGCGGTGGAATTCGTAAGCGACGGAAAGCCCAGCTTGCTCCGCAAGGCCTGCGATGCGGCGCGAGTCGTTGACGACTTTGTCCCAGTAGGTGGCGTCGGCCTCCTCGGAGCCCTGTTTGCCGGCCCAGACGCGGATCAGAGGCGCGCCCAACGCGACCGCGGTCTCGACGATGGCCTCGAATGCGATGGGTTCACCGTGGCCTACCCGATAGTAGGATCCGTAGGACGGCATCTTGATGCCGGCATCCAACGTGATCTGCCTCACGGTGCGAGCACGGATCTCATCGCCGTGGGGAACGTGAACGTCACCTCCCCAC
>JBNGDU010000394.1:0-6921 GCA_049975025.1 Anaerolineae bacterium | reverse complement strand
CTCTTCTCGACCTTGGACGCCGTGGGCATCGACATCTACGCGAGCGATCCCTACGAGGTGGCCTTCTACGCCGACCTTTGCCGGAGTATCGGACCGCTCTGGGTGCTGGAGTACGGCTCCCAGCTGCCCGGCATTCGAGAGGGGATGGATCTGCTGACGGATCACGGATGCGAGTGGCTTACCTTCTTCAAGTTCAACCCGACGCCCGCCGGGCAGGAGCAAAATACCGCGCACCTGCTGACGGTCACCGGCGAATCCACGCGGAATTACGAAGTTGTGCGGACGTGGGCCGCCGCCCGTGAGGAGCCTCTATCGGTGGAGACCGAGGACGAGCAGCGCCCGACGGTGGGAATGCTCTATGACTTCGAGAGCTCCTGGGTTCACGCGATCGCGGCCTGGAACCGGCCTTACCGGGAGCAACTGCGGTATGCCAACTACCTCATCCATACAGTCTACCGCACGCTCTTTGAGATAGGCCTGGAGGTCCGCTTCGTGCGCACTTACGAGGACATGAGCGAGTGCGATGCTGTCTTGATGCCTTGGCAGATCGTCTACGACGAAGGGCTCGAGAAGGCCCTCATCCGCTACGTGGAGAACGGCGGACGACTTATCGCGACCGACGACCTCTTCCATAAGAACCGGGACAACGTCTACCTCACGAAGGTGCCCCGCACCTATCGCGCGTTGCTGAATTGGCGCGAGAGCCGCTTCCCGAAGGTCGAGGATGAATGGATCATGGGGTTGGCTGGAGACGGGCGGGCCTGGTTGATCCGGGCTGATGCAAATGCGGATCATTGGCGGACGGCGGTGGGAGAGGCGTTAGCGGGTGTTCACCACGCCGGATCGCAAGGTATAGCCTAGTCTAGACATCATGTACTTACGCAGGAGATATCGATCTATGGCTGTTACTATGTCGAATGGCTGCAGCCCTAGTGCCCGGCGTGCCGATCACCCATGTGCCCGTCGGTGACGCATTCCAGTACGTGTAAGTGGCGCTGAAGGCGGGGTAAGGAACCGGCTTCACGGTTCGCGGTCCACCAGTTCCAACTGGCGCCGGTAAAGCTGGCTGTAGAGGCCGCCGCGGGCCAGCAACTCCCGATGATCGCCCACTTCACGGATCCGGCCCTCCTCTAAGGCGATGATCTTGTCGGCGCTGCGGATCGTGCTCAGACGGTGGGCGATGACCAGGGCCGTCCGCCCCCGCATAACGTCCTCCAGCGCTCGCTGAATCAGGTACTCCGCCTCGGCGTCGACCGATGAGGTCGCCTCGTCGAGGATAAGGACGCGGGGATCGGTGAGGATGGCACGGGCCAAGGCCAGGCGCTGCTTCTGCCCGCCGCTCAAGCGCACGCCGCGTTCGCCAATCTCGGTGTCATAGTTGTCGGGAAGTTGCGCGATGAACTCGTGCGCGTGAGCCGCTTTAGCCGCGGCGATCATCTTTTCCTCGGTCGCATCGGGCTTGCCGTAGCAGATGTTCTCGCGCACGGTGGTGTTGAAGAGGAAGGTGTCCTGGAGGACGACCGCGATCTGCTCGCGCAAGGATTGTAGCCGGAGCTCACGGAGATCGTGACCGTCGAAGAGGATATGACCGTGACCAGGGTCGTAGAAGCGACAGAGTAGGTTGGCGATGCTGGTCTTGCCCGCGCCGCTGGGGCCGACCAGGGCGACGACCTCGCCCGGGGCCATATGGAAGTCGATGTCGTGTAGCACTTCATCGCCGTCGCCGTAGCGGAAGTGCACGTCCTCGAAACGGATATCCCCCCGGACCTCTCTGAGATCCGTTGCGCCCGGTGCATCTGTCACTTCAGGCTCTTCATCCAGCAGCTCGAAGATGCGCTCCCCGGCGGCAATGGCCTGCTGGAAGGTGTTGTCGATCTGGGTGAGCCGGCGCAGCGGCTCGTAGAAGGAGGCGATATAGCCCAGGAACGCGACGAGGGTGCCCAGGGTGATCGCATCGTTCACCGCCGCCCGCGCACCAAAGCCTAACACCAGGACGCCGCCCACCGACGTGAGAAAATGCAGTATGGGAAAGAAGGTGGCCCAGGTGCGGATGGCGCGCACGCGTTCTTCGTAATAGGCGGTGCTGACGTTCCGGAAGGCGCGTAGCTCGTTCTCCTCCTGTTCGAAGGCCTGGATCACGCGAATGCCGGCCAGATTGTCCTGCAGTCGGGCGTTGATGTCGCCTAGCCGGTCCCTGACTTGCCGGTAGAGGGGGCGCACGCGCTGATTGAACATACGCAGCCCGATGGCGATCGGCGGCAGCGGGATCAGGACGACCAGTGCCAGGCGCCAGTTGAGGACCAGTAGGACGACCGATCCGCCAATCAAGCGGAGGAGATCCACCACCGTCAGGGGAACGCCGTGGGTGACGAAACTCTCCAGCGCGTTGACATCGTTGGTCACGCGGGACATCAACTCGCCGGTGGAGGTCTGTTCAAAGAAGGCCAGGGACAACCGCTGGAGATGGTTGTAGATGCGCACGCGAAGATCCAGGATGAAGCGCTCGCCGATCGCATGACGCAGGAACATCTCGCCGAAATCGGTGAGGTGCACGGCTGCGTAGATGCCGATCAAGAGCAGGATCAGCTTCGTGAGTTGACTGAGATCCCTCTCGACGATAACGTTATCGATGATCCTCTTCTGGATGAGGGGCGGCGTCAGGTGGAGGCTGACCCGGACCAAGAGCAACAGAGCGGCTGCCGTCAATGATTTCCAGTAGGGGCGCACAAAACCGAAGAGTCGTCTCAGTACCGTCATGCCAGGTCTCTGGCGCGCGAAGGGCGAGTTATCGAAGATGCACGAGTGGAGCTCCGTGCTGCCGGCATCGCCTTGGACCCAGGAGCCCTGTCCATCGGCGTGCGTCCGGAGGAACCGATCATATCTTCTCCTTATCGTGAGCGCGTGCTTTCACAATTTCTGTGATCTCCGCAATGATTCATGGAATCTTTTACTCCCCGGAATGATTTTACAGGCTAGTCCCAAAGCTGCAACGACGGTGGCGTCTGCAGACCTGCAATGATGCCCACTAAACGGCCCTCCATGGTCAAGGAGACCTGGGAGCCTCTGATCAGTGACCGTCTATTGCGTTACCCAGAGCATCACGCCCACTGGTTACCCGTTACTGGTTACTTGTCGCCCCTCCGTTTTACGTTTCACTAGCTTGGTATAAAATCATTATGAATAAATGATGTGCATTTCCTGTTTTGTGCCACGACAGCCTACGCAATGATCGAGCGAGAGGAGTGCGAAGATGGCGACTGGTGACCAACAAGAACCCCTGTATCTGGATCCTGAGCGACCCGTCGAGGATCGCGTGGCCGATTTGGTCTCGCGCATGACGCTGGAGGAGAAGGTGTCGCAGATGGTGCATGCGGCACCGGCGATCGAGCGCCTTGGAATCCCGGCCTACAATTGGTGGAATGAGTGCCTTCACGGCGTGGGCCGGGCCGGTATCGCTACCGTCTTCCCCCAGGCCATTGGCATGGGGGCGACGTGGAACACGGAGTTGATCGGCGAGATCGCGGAGGCGATCTCCGACGAGGCTCGTGCTAAGCATCACGATGCGCTCGGGGAGGATGGCAGCTCCGAACAGTATTACGGCCTCACCTTCTGGACCCCAAACATCAACATCTTCCGCGATCCCCGCTGGGGCCGAGGCCAGGAGACCTACGGTGAGGATCCGTATCTGATGTCCCGCATTGGGGTGGCCTTCGTCAAGGGGTTGCAGGGCGACGATCCTGATTACCTGAAGGTCGTCGCGACGCCCAAACACTACGTCGTGCACAGCGGGCCGGAGCACGAGCGGCATCATTTCAACGCCGAGGCCAGTGAGCGCGATATGCGCATGACGTACCTGCCGGCCTTCGAGGCGACGGTTCGCGAGGCCGGCGCTTACTCGGTCATGGGGGCCTACAATCGCACCAATGGCGAGCCCTGCTGTGCCAGCCCCACCCTGCTGCAGGGGATCCTGCGCGATGAGTGGGGGTTTGAGGGCTACGTCGTCTCCGATTGCGGCGCCATCCGCGATATCCACGAGAACCACCAGGTTGCCGATTCCCGCGAGGCAGCGGCAGCGATGGCCGTGAAGGCCGGCTGTGATCTCAACTGCGGTGAGGTTTACAGCGCGCTCTTAATCGCCCACGAGAAGGGGCTGATCGACGAAGAGACGATCGACAAGGCGGTATCGCGCCTCTTCACGGCCCGCTTCCGCCTGGGGATGTTCGACCCACCGGAGCGCGTACTCTATGCCCAGATCCCGCTCGAGGTCAACGACTCCGAGGAGCACCGCGCTTTAGCACTGCGGGCGGCTCAGGAGTCCATCGTACTCCTCAAGAACGAGGATTTCTTCCTGCCTTTGGACATCGAGGATCCGGATCTCAAGACGGTCGCCGTGATCGGTCCGAACGCCGATGATCCGGTTGTGTTGCTCGGCAACTACAACGGCACCCCCTCCAGCTCTGTGACACCGCTCCAAGGTATCAAGGCCAAGGTCGCAGATGACGTCGAGGTTCTCTACGCCAAGGGCGCGGACGTTCGCAGCGACGACACGTCGGGCTTTGCCGAGGCGGTTGACATCGCCAAGAGAGCTGACGTGGTCATCGCCGTCGTGGGGTTGTCGCAGCTCATCGAGGGCGAGGAGGGGCAGCAAGAGGGAGTTGAGGAGGGCAAGCGCAGCACCGGCGACCGGGAGGAGATCGGTCTACCCGGCGCCCAGGAGGATCTGCTCAAGGCCGTTCATGAGACCGGCACGCCGATGGTTGTGGTCTTGCTGAGCGGCAGCGCAGTGGCCCTGAACTGGGCCGACGAGAACGCGCCGGCGATCCTGGCGCTCTGGTATCCGGGCGAGGAGGGGGGCACCGCGTTAGCGGATGTCCTCTTCGGGGACTACAATCCCGCCGGGCGTCTCCCTGTGACCTTCTATGAGTCGGTCGATCAACTGCCGCCGTTCCGTGACTACGACATGGACGGTCACACCTATCGCTACCTCCATGACTTCCCGCTCTATCCCTTCGGTCACGGATTGAGCTACACCACGTTCGGCTACACGCCGATGGAGCTCGCGCCGACGCCTCTGCAAGCCGGTGACACGTTGGAGGTCAGGGTAGAGGTGGAAAACACGGGCGATCGCCCCGGTGACGAGGTGGCTCAACTCTATCTGAAGGATATGAAGTCCTCTGTCCCGACGGCCGTTCAGCAGCTTGTCGGTTTCCGGCGCGTCCACCTTGAGCCCGGTGAGATCAAAGGGCTTCATTTCACGATTGCGCCGCGCTGGATGAGCGTCATCCTGGATGACGGGCGTCGTGTCGTCGAGCCCGGTCTGTTTGAGCTCTACGTCGGTGGTGGCCTACCTCTTTCCGGGGCGACCGGAAGCTTCGGTCAGTTTCAGGTGATCGGGACCGAGACGGAGATCGAGCAGTAGTCCCGACCAGGTATGAACCCTATGGGGCGAGCCTGGCTCGCCCCATCCCCTTCCTAAGGAGATGCACGTGAAGCAGACGTCGGTGATCGTCGTTGGCCACACCTGCCTTGATGTCATTCCGTCCCTAGAGTCATCGCCCGCCGGGGATCGTGATCTGTTGAGCGAGGTGTTGGCCCCGGGACAGATGCGGAAGGTGGGCCCCATGACCTTGGCGACGGGCGGTGCGGTGCCCAACACCGGCCTTGCTCTGCACCGCTTGGGCACCCCGGCCCGCCTCGTGGGCAAGGTGGGTGACGATATGATTGGGCGCGCTGTCCTCGAGCTCATTGAGAACCACGGGCGCACGTTAACCGAGGCGATGATCGTCGATGAGGGCGCCTCAAGTTCCTATACGGTGATCCTAAGCTCGCCCGGATTGGATCGCACCTTCCTGCACTATCCGGGACCCAACGACACGTTTTGCTCTGCTGACGTCCCGCCGGAGGCGCTGACCGGGGGAAGGATCTTGCACTTTGGCTATCCTACGTTGATGCGCCGATTTTACCTGGATGGCGGGGAGGCGCTGATCGAGCTTCTCGATCGCGCGAGAGATCGGGGACTGGTGACCTCATTGGATGTCAGCCAGCCCGATCCCAAAAGCGAGGCGGGTCAGGTCGATTGGCGAGCTCTGCTTGCCAATGTGCTGCCCAAGGTCGACGTCTTCCTTCCCGGACTTGAGGAGACTCTATTCATGCTCCGTCCGGAGACGCCGGAGGGCCGATCACCGTCGGATGTGGACGGGGCTCTCTTGAGCGCCCTGGCGTCGGAGCTGTTGGATCTTGGGGCGGCGGTTGCCGGTCTCAAACTAGGCGACCAGGGCATCTATCTGCGCACCGCATCGGACCGCGAGCGGGTCACGCCGTTGGCAAAGGCTCTGTCTCTCGATCTGCGAGCGTGGCTTGACCGCGACCTGTTGGCCCCTGCCTTTGCCGCGAACCTCGTCGGCACGACCGGCGCGGGGGATTGTGCGATCGCAGGGTTCTTGACAGGCTTGGTGAGGGGCCTTGATCCCGAGGATGTGCTCACCGGAGCGGTCGCGGCTGGCGCCTTCAACGTCGAGGCCGCTGATGCCATCAGCGGGGTGCCCTCGTGGGAGTCCATGTGGCAACGGGTGGACGCTGGCTGGGAGCAGATCCCCACGCGGTTTCGCCTGCGGGGATGGGGTTGGGACGTCGAGCGTAAGCTGTGGATCGGCCCCTGGGATCGCGGCGGGCTCATCGCATAACCCCTGGGGCTTTGAGCCCCTGGACGGCGCGGGTTCAGTCGCTGTCGGGGCGCCTTTGGCAGTGGGCGAGAGTTCGCAGACGGTGGGCTCAAAGCCTGTGCGGTTGCCAAGGGGCTTTGAGCCCCTGGACAGCGTGGGTTCGGTCGCTTTCGGGGCGCCTATGGCAGCGGGCGAGAGTCCGCTGACGGTGGGCTCAAAGCCTGTGCGGTTGCCAAGGGGCTTTGAGCCCCTGGACAGC
>JBNGDU010000393.1:0-6922 GCA_049975025.1 Anaerolineae bacterium | reverse complement strand
GAGCGCACCACAATGGCATTGTGGGGGTCGTGGGTTCGAGTCCCACCAGGTCCACTCCCAAAACCGTCCCTTCATCAGGGGCGGTTTTCTTGTTGTATCTATACCGCGGAAGGGTCCTATGGCCCGGTCCCCTGACCGGTGATGACCGGCACACCTTGAACCTCCTCGACCGTGACGAACTGGAACTTCCTCACGACCCAGCCACCGGGCCCGGCGAGTTGAGTGTTGGGTCTAGGCAGACTCTGGGTAGAGCTAGAGCAGAAAGATCAGCGTCAAGACGATCACAACCAGCAGCGCCGGCAGCAAGTTGACCGTCTTGATCTTCTTGATCTCCAGAAGGTTCAGACCGATGCCCAGGATCAGCGCACCGCCCACCGCCGTGAGCTGAGTGATGAGCATGGTCGGGAAGAGCGTCTGAAAGCGGGCCGCGATGAGGGTCAGGCTGGCCTGGACGATAAAGAGGGGGACTGCAGACATGAGGACGCCCACGCCGTAGACCGAGGCCAGGACAATCGAGGTGAAACCATCCAGGATCGACTTGCTCAGGATCAAGGTGCGATCACCGCTTAGGCCTTCGTTGAGGGCCCCGACAAAGGTCATGGAGCCGACGCAGAATATCAGAAACGCGGTCACCAGCCCCTCGGTGAACCGGGCGTTTTTCACCTTGATGCGCGCCTTCAGCGCGTCGCCGAACCGTTCCATGGCCGTCTCCAGCCTCAGGAGCTCGCCCAGGATCCCACCGAGAATCAGGCTGAAGATCAGGATCAGGAAGTCCGCCTCCTCCTGGAGCGCCATTTGCATGGCCAGCACCAACGTCGCCAATCCGACCGCCTGAAAAATAACGCCCTTAATGCGCTCCGGTAGGCTTTGTCGCACCAACATGCCCACCAAACTGCCCAGAATGACCGTGCTTGCGTTAACCATTGATCCAATAGGCATAGATATGCTCTCCCGTCGCGGGTCAGTAGCCGAGCTCCCGCAGTCGTCCTGTATGATCGCGCCACTTGGGCTGTACCTTGACCCAGAGATCCAAATAGACCTGCCCGCCGATAAAGCGCTCCAACTCCTGTCTGGCTGCGATGCCGATCTGCTTCAGGCGCCGACCGCCGCGGCCGATGATGATCGGTTTCTGCGATTCGCGCTCCACCCAGATGCGCGCCGAGACGTAGAAGACGCCGTTCTCCCGCTCGTGATAGTCCTCGACCAGGACGGCCACCGAATGGGGTATCTCCTCGCGCGTATACCGAAAGAGCGCCTCCCGGATCAGCTCCGAGGCGATCTGGTGCTCTGTCTGGTTCGTGATCTGATCGCCGGGATAGTAACGCGGCCCCTCCGGCACAAAGGTGAGCAGGGTGTCCACCAGTTCGTCGAGATTCGTCCCTCTCAGAGCGCTCGTCGGCATCGAGTCAGCGTAGTTCGGAAGCAGCGACCAATACGCGTGGATGCGCGCCTCAGCCTCTTCGAGCGACAGGCGGTCCATCTTGTTCAGCACGAAGATAATAGGCTGGGCCGCGGCTCGCTCCTGGAGCAACTGAGCTAATGCGCGATCTTCGTCCCGTGGAGGGACGGAGACGTCGACGACGAAGAGGACCACGTCCGCGTCCGGGATGGCTGCCACAGCCTCCTCGATCATGAATTCGTTCAGGCGGTGAGGCGGCCTTTGGTGGAATCCAGGCGTGTCGATGAAGATGAGCTGATAGTCGGGTTCGGTGAGAATACCCGTAAGCCGGCTGCGGGTTGTCTGTGGCTTAGGCGAGACGATAGCGACTTTCTGACCTACCAGGGCGTTGACCAACGTCGACTTCCCGACGTTAGGGCGTCCAACCAGCGCGATAAAGCCGGATTTGTGAGTCTCGGGCAGCGGCGCCTCGTGCCAATCTGTGATGTCCACGTCCGCCGCTTCTCGAACCACCTCGCCGCCGGTGGCAGCCAGGAAATCCTCGATGAGGGCCTCGGAAGCCGCGTCGGCCTCGGGCGATGTCTCGGAAGATGCCGCCTCCAAGGGCGCCTCGGAGGCGCCATCCGGCGCTTCCTCACTCGCTCCCAAGGCTTGCTGTGCGGCACCGTCTTTCTCTTCGTTTGGTTTGTTCATTGACTACTTTCCTCTAACAAGGTAAATGCCGGGCAGACTGATCAACGTCGTGATGCCCTTGACCAACACGTTGGCCCAGAAGATCGACCAGACAACCGGCGCGGGCAGAACCCCACCGAACGCCGCCCAGGTGAAGATCAGGCTATCGACGGGCACGCTTATGCTGTTGCTGAACAGGACCCGGGCCCACTGATAGCGACGCGTCACCCGCGTGACCCAAAGCTGGTAGATCTCGGTGTCCAGCAGCTCGCTGACCACCTCGGCCACGATGCTCGCCACGACGATCCGCCAGACCGGGTTGAGGACGTCGGCGAAAGCTTGCTGCAATGGCCAGGAGGGGTCCGGTGGTAGCAGGGTCAAGAAGGCGAAGAAGAGAGCCATCAGGAGATTGACAACGGCCGCTGCCACGATCACGGTGCGCGCTGCTTTGCGCCCCAGCAGCTTGTGTACCATATCGCGAAGCGTAAAAGTAAAGGGATAGATAAAGGTGCCACCGTCAATGCTGAATCCGGCGACCCACGCTATCTTTAGGCTCCCTATATCCGCCAGCATTTGGGCCGCGATGTATGCGACCACCGTCAGGATCGCGGCTTGTGTCAATGCGCCTTCGCGATCCCGCAAACCGACCATCTCCCGCGCCTCTACCGTCGTGCTCACCTCAACCTCTCAATTCTCCAGAACCGTTCTCCTGAAACGTTCTCCAGTAACGTTCTCCAGTAACGTTCTCCAGTAACTTGTAGCCCCATCCCAGACCATCTCTAGGCCTTCGATCAAGTATACCACGTCACGTCGACAACAGGGACCGTGTCACGAAAAGGCGAGAAGGCTTTGAGCCCCTCGGCAGCGTGTGTCGTCGCGATGCCCAGGCGCTTGGGACAGCGGTGCAAGCTTTGTAGTCGAGGGGCTCAAAGCCCTGTGCATAGCCAGCCAACCCTCTGCGATTTTCAGCGCCGCATTCTGTACTATAATCCGGCAACGCGAAACGGAAGTGACCGGGTTCTGGACGACCTCAGGCCGGTCCTTCGTCATAGATAGGAGAGTTATGCGAAGAGAGATCCCAATCTTGGAGTTCGACGCCACCCGAAGGGCGTTGATCGAGCCCAGCGAGATCGTTGAGCATGAGAATCTTGCCGAGCACACCGTCATCTGCTTCTTCCAGGATGTGCTCACAACTCTCATCGAGAGGGGAGAGCTGAGCCAGGTGTCGAGTTCGAACTCGGAAATCGGCGAGCATCCCTTCTATGAACTGAGGATGAACGGACAAAAGCTGACGGTATTTCATCCGGGTGTCGGGGCGCCCCTTGGGGCCGCATTGCTGGAGGAGGCGATCGCTAAAGGCTGTCGCAAGTTCATAGCCTGCGGCAGCGCCGGCGTCTTGAATCGGGAGATCGCCGTCGGCCACATCGTCGTCCCTATCTCAGCGGTGCGGGATGAGGGCACCTTGTATCACTATCTGCCTCCCTCGCGAGAGGTGCATCCTTCGGGCGAAGCGGTCCGGGCTATCGAACGCGTCCTGGAACGGCACGGGGTCCCCTACGTCGTTGGCAAGACGTGGACCACCGACGCCTTCTACCGCGAGACCCCTCGCAAGATCGCCATGCGCCGGGACGAGGGCTGTGTCACCGTCGAGATGGAGGCGGCGGCGTTTTTCGCGGTGGCCCGTTTCCGCGAGGTGACCTTCGGGCAGATCCTCTACAGCGGCGATGACGTCAGCGGCGAAACCTGGGACTCGCGTCACTGGAACAAGCGCGCGTCGGTGCGGGAGAAGCTCTTCTGGCTCGCTGCCGAAGCGTGCCTCGAGCTCTAGACATGGCCATGAACATCTGCGTCTATTGCTCCTCCAGCGATCACATCGACGGCGTCTATTTTGCCGCTGCTGCGACTCTGGGCACGGAGATGGCCCGTCGTGACGATACATTGGTCTACGGCGGCGCCGGCATCGGCTTGATGGGCGCACTGGCCCGCGCGGTCAAGGCCGGAGGCGGTCGGGTCATCGGCGTCGTTCCCGAACTTCTCAGGCCGGAGCCCATCACCTTCCACGAGGCGGACGAACTGATCTTCACGCAGGATATGCGCGAGCGGAAGGCGACGATGGAGCGGCACGCCGACGCCTTTGTCGTGCTCCCCGGTGGGTTCGGTACGCTGGAGGAGCTGACGGAGGTCCTGACGCTGCGCCAGTTGCGCGCTCACACCAAGCCCCTGGTGCTCCTCAATGTGGATGGTTTCTGGCAACCGCTGATCGCGCTCTTTGAGCACTTCTATCGCGGGGGCTTCGCCAGGCGTTGGGATGACCTCTATTACGTCGCTGACAATGTGTCGGAGGCCCTGGGATTCTTGGACGCCTACCGGGCGACGCCGCCACCTACCAAGTGGGAGGAGTGGGAGTCACAGGATGATTGACCTTCGATATCTGCAACGGGAGATCTACCAGAACAAGGTGCGCCGGAACTTCAACGTCACCGACGTGGGTAAGGAGATCGTGCTGATGGTTGAGGAGCTCGGTGAGCTTGCGCATGCTTACAAGAACAGTGACAAGCGCCCGGCACCGGATATCAGCCACAAGGACGAGATGGTGGACGCTATCGGCGACCTGATGGTCTACTGCCTCGGGCTCTGTGAGATGCTGGACGTTGACAGCGAAGAGGTATTGACGACCATCGTGGCGCAGAACAACACCCGCACCCACACCAGGTGGATGTAGCCGGGGCATGATTGTCCGTCGCCGCAGAATGAGGAAAGCGTGGTAACCCAAGACGAGAAGGTCAGAGAGCAATACCGGGATAATCATAACCTGAACGCTCGCATCGCGCTCCACGCGCGCTTCAGCACCAATCCGTATGGCTGGCAACGGTGGCTCTTCGACCGGATGGTTGAAAAGCTCCCGAGTCGGGCGCGTCTTCTGGAGTTAGGCTGCGGTCCGGCTGACCTTTGGACCGCCAACCGCGATCGCATTCCCTGCGGATGGCGGGCCACGCTCACCGACTTCTCCAGCGGGATGGTGAGGACGGCCCGTGAAAACCTCGGCGATGTGAAACATCCCTTCACCTTTTCGCTAGCAGATGCGCAGGCGCTGCCCGTCGCTGACCCGACGTTCGACGCCATCATCGCTAACCATATGCTCTACCACGTTCCCGACCGCGAAGGCGCGCTCAGAGAGATCGTGAGGGCGCTACCTCAGGGACAGGAGAAGCAAGGCGGTTGGCTCTTTGCATCGACGGTGGGCGAGCGCCACATGTACGAGATGTGGGAGCTGATGACCCCCTACCTCGCGGATGTCCACGAGCGAACCCAAAGCGTCTCGCAGGGCTTCACACTCGAGAACGGCGGCGCTCAACTCTCCCGATACTTCTCCGCTGTCGAACGCTACGACTATGACGACCACCTCCGGGTGACCGAGGCCGAGCCGATCATCGCCTACCTGCGCTCGTCGACGACACTGATGAACTGCGACCTCGACGAGTCGATGGTAGCGGAGCTGCGCGAGCATATCTCCGGAGAGATTGAGGCCCACGGCGCCTTCCACATCCGGAAGGCCTCAGGCCTATTCGTCGCCCACGGCCCGTGAGGAGAGCGTCAGTCAGCCGCCGCTTGCCCTAAGCGGAACGCCGTCCTGTTCACCTCTTCGTATTGACTCGGCACGCGTCGCAGGATAGCCTTTTCCCAAACCTCGGGATCTGTCTCCAGCAACGCTGATAGCGCCGCCAGCATCACAGTGTTGACCGTTCGCGTATCGCCGGCCTCTTCGGCCAACGGCAGGGCATCGACGACGATGACCTCGTCGGCCCGGGATCGCAGCGTCTCCAGAAGGGCGGCCTCGTCGGGATAGGCAGCCTGACCCAGGCTCACCGACATCGGGATCAGCTTCTGATGATTGACCAGCACCTTACCGCCTGCCTTGAGCCAATCGATCCACCGGGCGGCCTCCACGAGCTCGAAGGCGACGAGCACATCGACGGTGCCCTTCTCACAGGTCGGCGAACCCACCACGGGCGCCCACCGGACGTGGCTCTCCACCACCCCGCCACGCTGAGCGAAGCCGTGAATCTCGGACTTCTTCGCATCGAGACCAAGATCCAACCCTACCTGCGCCGCGATGTCCGACGCGGTGAGGATGCCCTGGCCTCCGACGCCTACGAATAAGATATTGAGCTTATCGATCATAATTCCTCCATGGATGCGAGGGAGCGAGGGAGCGAAAAGGCGATAAAGCGAGGGGGCGAAAAGGCGAGGGGGCGAGTCGGCGAGAAAGCGAAGGGGATGATGCGCTCATAGTAGTAGGCGCTTCAGCGGCGTGCCTGATTCCCGAGATAGAGGCGGGCTGGTGGTCGATCGACCGTAGCATCAGGTATAGCGCTCTTGTCTTTTGAGCTCGGTGATCAGAAGGGCGATGATCTCGTCCAGCAAATCTAGGCGCCGATCCAAGGTCTTGGGCGGCAGCAGGCTCTTCGCGCGCCAGTACCAGCCCTTGCTTTCGCGTCCCGACCCGATGGCCACTTTCCAAAACCAGTTGCGTTGACGACCATATCCGCGACCGTGCCCTTCCTCCAGATTCGCGCTGATCGAGCCAGACGACCGGATCAGCTGCTCCACGATGGCTTTACCACGGACATCCGATCGCAACACCCCACAATCCTGCCATACACACTCATAGAGGTAGAGCGCCTTACGGTAGGCAAGCGATTGCCAGAGCGGCTCGCGCTTAACCCACGCGTGCACCGTCTCCACCCAATCCTCAAACCCCACCTCGGCCATGCGCACCTTTCCGCCTTCCACTCCCCTAAGTCTACCCTCTCACCTATTCAGCCCCTCGCCTCTTCGCCTACTCGCTCA
>JBNGDU010000392.1:0-6944 GCA_049975025.1 Anaerolineae bacterium | reverse complement strand
CAGGAATCTCCTGCCCGCGCCGGGTTTTTGGTGTCTCAAGTGTCAGTGTCCTGCCACTCACCGGCGACCATCACGCCCCTGACCTTCACCTTAAGCAGATCCTCTGGGGGGACTGAGAAGATGTCGCGATCCAATACTGCCAGGTCCGCGTAGTAGCCCGGTACGAGCAAGCCGAGACGTTTCTCCATGCCGGCGGCATAGGCTGCGCCCCACGTGAAGGCACGCAGAGCTTCGGTCAACGTCAACCTTTGCTCCGGATACCAGCCCTCTGGGCCTGGATCACCGTTGGTCTCCGATCGCCGGGTGACCGCCGCGTAAAGCCCTAGAAAAGGATCGAAAACCTCGATAGGGGCGTCCGAGCCGAAGGCCAAGGTGGCCCCAGCCTCTTGTATTGAACGCCACGCATAGGCGTTCTGGCTTCGCTTGCCCCAGTAGCGATCTGCCATACGCATATCGTGGACGGCGTGCGTGGGCTGCATGGACGCGATGAAACCATTGTGAGCTAGGCGCCTTTGATCCTCCGGTGCGATCAGCTGTACGTGCTCCACACGGTGGCGCAGTGCCGGAGCGATTTCGCGCACCGAACTTAGAGCGTCCACCACCAGCTTGTTCGCGCGATCACCGATGGCGTGGATGGCCATCTGCAGGCCGTGGCTGGCTGCACGGCGGGCGAGGTCGTGGAGTTCTTCTGGATCCAGGGTGAGCAGGCCCACGTTGTCCGGCTCTTGCTCGTAGGGGGCGAACATAGCGGCTGTCCGGGCGCCCAACGCGCCATCGGCATAGAGCTTGAGTCCTCCCAGCCGGAGCTTGTCGTCGCCGAATCCACTGCGCAAGCCGGCCTCTATAGCCGCATCGAGTACCTCTCGCCGGATATACTTGACGATCCGTATGCGAAGCCGTCCTTGGCGCTTCAACTCCTGCATCGCCTCGAAGGCAGGAGGGCCATCGACGTCATGCACGCTGGTGATACCGAAGGCCAAGAGATGATCTTGAGCTTCGTCGAGTAAATCGACCAAGGTGTCGAGGCTTGGCGCCGGTTTTGCTTGGCTGATCAATCCAATGGCGGATTCCAGGAAGATGCCAGTGGGCTCTCCGCGTTCGTCCCGCAAGATTTTCCCATGAACCGGATCGGGCGTCTGGCTGTCTACACCAGCGGCTCGAATCGCCGCGGTGTTGGCGACCAGCGCGTGACCGTTTTTCGCTCTCAGGGCGACAGGATGATGGGGTGCAGCGTGATCCAGCTCGGTTGCCGTGGGGAACGAGGTGTCGTCCCAGATGTTCTGATCCCACCCTCTGCCTGTGATCCACTCACCGGGAGACAGGGTGTCAGCCCGGCGCTGAACCCGCTCTACCAGCTCTGCACGACTGCAATCCCGCAGATCCAGCTCCCGTAAACCCCTCGCGTACCACATCAGATGGATGTGTGCGTCGGAGATGCTGGGCATGATGAATGCCCGGTTGAGGTCCTCGACCATGACGTCGGGCGCCTCGCGCCAGGCCAAAGCTGCCTGATCCAGGGCGATGACCTTTCCGTCGGCAATGGCCATGACCTCGGCCCAGGGGTGTCCAGGCATACCGGTATAGATGCGACCGTTTGTCAAGATGTGGATTCTCACGATTTATCTCACCTATGCTGGGGCGGAAAAGGCCCACCCCATCTCGCCCTTTCCTGGGCGATCTCAAGCCCGACGCTGTCGCGGAGCGCTCCTCACGCTCTCTGATGGTCTCGACAGACATACAAGTAACCGGAGACAGGATGCACGCTCTTGTCTCCGGTTGAACGCGACTTACGACCGCAACTTATGCCGTTGGGCTAGCAACTCCAGGCGATGCTCGACCTCGTACCAACTGATCTGTGAAAGTCCGAGTTTCCTCCTGAGTGCGTCCGGCTCCATCTCTTCGATATAGTCTCTCACTGCGCAAGTCCAACGGAGAATCTCAAACGACAGCCGGGAGATACCCGCCTCCTCGGCTACTCCGGTGAGGACGTACTCCAGGTTACGAGCCGTCCACGGAAAGAGATAATCGTTGGTGGGATATTGATCTAGGTATGCCTCTAAGGTTTTGGGCCAGGAGGTGGGTAGGCGGATGCGTCGTTCCTTATGCCGGCGGCGGGCGCTCTTGTACCTGATCCAGACGGCTGGGCGTTCCGGATCTGAGAGGTCGAGATGGTTGAGATGGATGTTGACACATTCGCCCTTTTTGATGCCCGTATTCAGCACCAGGGTCACCAGGAGATGGGGGCGGGCATCCGGCTTCTGGTCCTCGTCGCCCTGGTAGATCTTGCGTGTGACGTGTAGGAGATCCGCAATTTGCTCTTCACTGAGTGTGTCCGGCAAAGGAGCGGAGACAGCCTGGTGAATGAGCGGTGCCGCAACATCGCGGGCAATGAACGCTTCCTCCGCTAACCAGCCAAAGAAAACCTTCAGCGTTGTGATCCGGCGCTCCATCGTCTTAGGGCTGCAGGGCACACCGCGCCCGGTCTCCATCCATCTGAGGAAGGCATTCAACGTCGCGGTGCTGATATCGCCGATGCTTTTCCCCGGGCCTAGATAGTCACTGAAGAGCTCGAGATCCAACCGGAACGCTTGCTGAGTGTTCTCGGTGAAGCCGCGATCCTGCATATGCTTCTCGAAAGCACCCATAGCTTGGTCCAGGGACGCATTGGGTGTCAACTGCACTCTGGGTGAGGTTCCCGCTTCGGAAGTCGCTCTCTCCATTGGGAAAAGCGGCAACTGCTGGGTCTTGGGATTTTGTTTGTTTGCCATCGTATTTATTGTATCTTCGAATGGAAGGAAGTTCAAGTAGCGACGTGTTAGTCGCGCGCCAGACAGGGGTTTAAGTCAAGTTTCTCTTCTTTTTTGTGCTATACTTGGGGGAGTTACCTAACTATCACCTTGGCTGGAGGGTAAGTTATGCCATTGGATGTTCCGGCAATTCGAGCTGAATTCCCGATATTTAAGCGCAAGATCAACGGCCATCGCTTGGTCTTTCTGGACAGCGCCGCCAGCGCACAGAAACCCCAGGTCGTGATCGACGCGATGACGCATATCTACGCGCACTCCTATGCTAACGTGCATCGAGGGCTCTACACCCTTGCAGAAGAGGCCACAGAGGCCTACGAAGGTGCGCGAGCAAAGGTGGCAAAGTTTATCAATGCTAATGATGTGGAGGAGATCATTAACGTGCGCAACGCCACCGAGGCTATCAATTTGATCGCCTATGCGTGGGGGGAGGAGCATATCCGGGCCGGCGATCGCATCGTCATCACCGAGCTGGAGCACCATGCCAACATCGTGCCTTGGCAGCAGTTGGCCAAGCGACAGGGTGCGGAGCTTGCCTACATCCCTGTCACCGACGAGGGGCTGCTTGATATGGAGGCCATCCCCCCGCTGTTGGAGGATGGACGCACCAAGCTCGTGGCGTGTTCTGTCATGTCCAATGTGCTGGGGACGCTCCCTCCCGTGACCAAGGTCGCTGAGATGGCCCATGCGGCGGGAGCGATCGTCGTGATGGATGGCGCTCAAGCCGTCCCGCATCGCCCCATCGACGTGCAAACGCTGGGTGCGGACTTCATGGCATTCTCGGGGCACAAAATGTGTGGCCCCGGCGTCGGCATCCTGTGGGGACGGCGGGAGCTGCTAGAGTCGATGCCCCCCTTCTTATTCGGCGGCGACATGATCCTGACGGTCAAACAGCAGAGCGCTAAGTGGAATGAACTCCCCTATAAGTTCGAAGCGGGCACACCGGCTATCGCCGAGGTCGTCGGCCTGGGCGCTGCTATTGACTTCCTGACCGATATCGGCATGGAGGCCGTTCACGCTCATGAGCGCGAGATCGTTGCGTATGCAATGGAGCGATTGGCGGAAGTCCCGGAGCTAGAGATCCTCGGGCCCGGTCCGACGGAGCGGGGCGCCGTGCTCTCGTTCTGGATGGAAGACGCGCATCCCCATGACATCGCGGCTATCCTGGACTCTGAGGGCGTGTGCGTGAGGGCCGGGCACCACTGTGCCCAGCCACTCCACGATCGATTCTGCATTCCAGCCAGTGCGCGCGCCAGTTTCTACATCTACAATGACAGAGATGACGTGGACGCCCTGGTGGCAGCTTTGCACAAGGTTGTTCGGGTACTCGGTAGACGGTGATTTCCCCTCAGGTCAAGATCGGTCCAGCTTCGTCTACCATAGAAGACGCCGGCACGGCCTTCCTTACTACGTCAATCAAGGAGATGACATGAGTTCTGATCTTTATCGCGAGCAGCTCTTGGACCATTATCATAATCCGCAGAACTTTGGCACGCTGGAGAACCCGGACGTGGATATTGAGATGGACAATCCTACTTGCGGCGATATGATCCATCTTACAGCCCGCCTGGATGCCGATGGTCGCATCGCCGAGGTCATGTTCGAAGGACAGGGATGTGTGGTGAGTATGGCATCGGCCTCCATGTTCACCGAGGAAGTCTTGGGCAAGACGCCGGAAGAGGTGGAAGAGATGGGATTGGCCGACATCCAGGAGATGATGGGCGGCATACGTCTCAGCATGGGGCGGGTCAAGTGCGCCCTTCTCTCGCTGAATGCGCTGAAGGCAGGTCTTCGGGAGACCGGTCAACTGTGACCTTTTGCCTGAGGGCGCGATGCTTCTCAGGCGTGTTGAGATCGACGGTGCGGGTAGACTTAGCGCGCGACGCTGTGCCATAAGCGTCGCGCGTTGCGGTTCCCCTATTCGGAGTTCGGTTCGGGTTCCTCGAGGGATTCAACCCTCACCGGTATCGCTTCCGGGACAATGTTCTCTATGTCGACATCCTCTGGCACCGTGACCTGCGGGACGATTGAGTACTCGCCCGGTGTCATATTGGTGAGATCCAGCGTCAGTTCGACGGCTGAGGGTTCCAGCGTTTCCATCGTGGCAAGCGGCCCGCTAAGGATGACCAGGACGGAGTCCAGCCCTACCGTAGCTGTCAAATTCTCGCTGATCCCCTGAACCTGTGGGATGACTTCGAGCGTGAGCCCGCTGCGTATGATCTCCACGCTGAGCGTTACGGTCACCCTGGGGGACGGGGGGGAGATGATTGAAAGCCCTGATGGCATGCGGAGCGCCACGGTCGTCGTCACGGTCTGGGTGATTCCCTCGAGGGAAATGGGCTCGGTCTGAATTGCGGAGGTCTCTCTCACCACTTCCGCTCGTCCAACGACGTTGACTGTGGGCGGTTGCACCGACAACCCCGCAACACGGTAGCCCGGCGGGGGCTGACCTTCCACACTGGGATCGATGGCGATCTCCCGATACTGCGCCAGCGGCTCCAGGGGCACGTTGACCGTTACGGTCCTGGGCGTGAGCTCAATCCGTGCGACGGGATCGCCGGCAGCATCCAGGACTTCAGGTTCGTAATCACCTCGGACATCGTTTCTCTGATCTGAGAGGGAAACGGTGATCCGCGCCACAGCGGCCTCGCGCACCCGAGACTCCGGCCCGCGCACGCGTATCGACTGGGGCGCTATCTCGGCGGAACCGACTTGGAATCCAGTCGCCGGAGCGCCTTGGATGCGAAGGTTGACGGGCACTTCCTTCTCAGCGATCCGTTCCACCGTGATCTCAATCGTCTCCGGCGTGACCTGTGTGATGTCCAAGGGCTCAGCGCTTATCGCGACTTGCACTGGAACTTCCAGCGTTCCGGTCTCGACGTCCGAAAGGACGAGGTAGGCATCGATTGCATCGGCGCTGAGGTCATCCCACACCGAGGCCGGGGCCCTGATCTCCACCCTGACCCGCGCGTTCTCCGCGCCGTAGGCGATCATATCTTCTGGAAGGCCGCGAATCTCAACGGGCAAGGTGCTACCGTAGGTGTCGCGAATCGTCGGATCCTCGGCCTCTGTGGCCACGGCCCAGAAGAAGAACGCCAAGATCAGGGACAGGAAAACCAGACTGACATTCTGGATAATCCAACGCTTCATCGGTATCTATCCTGCTCTCCGCCTCGGGACGCTGGGCTTATGCACGTTACCAGCACCGGCCTATCATTGCGCGACTCGCCGCAACCACGTCAGCACCCCCTGACGTCTGCGCTGACGCGGGATCAGGAAAGCGCGTAAGATCGACTCTAGTCGCTTTGTGTCAATGTCGCGGATGATGCGACCACTGTGTGTCAGAGATATCGTCCCACGCTCCTCCGATACGACGACACTCACAGCATCCGCCTCTTCGGTGATGCCGATTGCCGCTCGATGCCGGAGACCAAGCTCTCTGTCCGCAAGAAAAGCTGCGGTCAGCGGCATCACACAAGCCGCAGCAACCAACCGCCCCTCTCGAATGATGACCGCGCCGTCGTGTAGGATTGTGTGATGGTCAAAGATCGTCATCAATAGCTCTGGTGTGACGTCACCCTTGATCATGACACCGGTCTCAATATACTCCTGCAGGCCGGTCTGACGCTCGAAGACGATCAGGGCGCCGATGTGGCGCTCCGCCATATACTCGGTTGCCTCGACCACGTGCTCGATAGTGTTAACAACTCGCTCTTCGTCTCGTGGAGATAGTATCAAAACTCGTCCGCGTCCCAGTTGTTCGAGGGCTCGACGGAGTTCCGGCTGAAAGAGAACGGGAATCGCAACAATGAGCGCCGGCCAAAGCTGTTCCACCAGCCACGAGAAGGCGCGGAGTTCGATGAGCCGGGTAAGCAGGGCTAGGGAGATCAGCAGAGCGGTGATACCGCGAATCAGGGGAACGGCTCGCGTTCCCCTGATGGCATAGAAAACCCAGAAGAAGAGGAATGCCACCAAAAAGATATCCAGGACGTCGTTCCAAGATATCCGCTCAATTAGCCAGTTAAGATCCCACATTCATCAATTGTCGGTCGTATAGTGATCAAAGAGTAACTCTAAGTTTCTTAACGGTGCCTCACGCCGGTTGTTCAGCTTCCAAGTAGGTCTTGCATCAGCTACAGC
>JBNGDU010000391.1:876-6958 GCA_049975025.1 Anaerolineae bacterium | reverse complement strand
GTTCAAAATGCGGCTTGAATTCTGTGTGACCCGTGCTATAGTTCATATTCGTCTGATTTGTGACTTTTGGCGACTACTTCCTCTCAGAATGCCTTGCGGCGCGCAGCCCTGGTGCGTGCACGTGAACAAACTAAGACCCATCTCCTGCTCATCTTTCATCTAGAGCTGAAGAGGCTGAAGTGAGAGCGAAAGATGACCAGTGATTCATTTTGTCTGATTGGGGGGATGATGAAAGAGCAAGCAACACTTCCCTCGGAACGAGGGCAACAACTTGTCGAGTTTGCGTTGATCCTACCCGTGCTGCTGCTCCTGTTGCTGGGCATCATGGAGTTTGGGATCGTTATCTTCTCTTACGACACCATTGCGAACGTCGGAAGAGAGGTCGCCCGCTATGGTGCCGTGCATCCATATGAGATCGACGAACCCGATGAATTCGACACGTTCCGCAAAGAGGAAATCGATCGCTGGACCACCGGCATTATCACCGAACGGCTTCATATTACACCGACTCTGAACGCGGGCGAATGGTTGACCAGCACCATCCGGGTCACCGTCACTTACGAGTATCGTTTCTTGACAGGCCCAATGATCCGCGCCGTCGGCGGCGACCCGAACTTGACCTTACGCACCGTCACAACTATGCGCACCGAAATCCCTTATACAGAGTAGCCTAAGGAGAAGACACGGATGGGACGTTTACGAGGATTCTTATGGTTGATTGCCGGCGTGGTTGTCGCTGCGCTGGCTGGTGGCGTTGCCTTTATCGCGCTCTCGCGCGCTGCGGCCGATCGCGCTGACATACAGGAGCTGGCACCCGAGCGCAGCGTCGTCGTCGCCGCGCGATCTGTAGATGCTTACACTACCCTGACCATCGAGGATCTCGAAGAGATCGATGTGCCGGTCGACGCCGTGCCCGAGACCGCATTGCAGGACATCGAGCAAGCCGAGGGGAAGATATCGTTGGTCCGGCTCTATCCGGGCGAGGTCGTCCTGGAGCCGCGGCTGCTTGATCCCAACGTGACCGCCAACAACGGTCGGACCGCGCTGGTCCTCGCCGAGGATGAGATCCTGATGGCCTTTCCGGCCTCCGACCTGCTGAGCCAGGTCGGCGTCCTGAAGGCCGGCGACCGCGTGGACTTCCTCTTCACCCACGACTTACCGATCGACCGGGATACCGGGTTCCTGCCGGGTGTGGGTGAGACCGGCACCGTCGCCGGTGAATCAGCCGAGGGTGCCGAATCGGAGACCGTGACCTTCAACCTTATGCAGAATGTGAGCATCGCCGCGGTGGTGCGTCAGGTCAATGAGGAAGGCGAGGAGACGGGCAGCCCGCGGGCTTTGCTGCTCACCATCGACCCTCAGGACGCGCTGGTGCTCAAGTACATGAAGGACGTAGGCGCCGTCGTCGATTTGGTCCTGCGCGCGCCCGATGCCGAGGGTCAGTTCACCCTCGAGCCCGTCGACCTCGACTACGTCATCAACGGCTACATCCAGGCGGGCGAGGAAACGCCCTAGAGGCGCACAAGAAACGGGGTCCGCGAGAACCTCCCCTAAGGATGCGCCGGAGAGCTGTTTTGCCAGAGGCCTGGGGAGAGGAATATCAGCGATTTCGTAATGGGGATCGTAACTTGCAACTGCTATAATATGATAGGTCGTGGGATATTCCACATCGTCAAAACAGTCCGGATGAGCGACGTATAACGTGGGTTATGGGAGGATCGGCAGCTGAAATCGCCGGATTCTTGCAGTTTCGACCCTTGGATCCTCCAACCCGCATCTTCTGGTCGACTCATTCGTTATACAGTACGAAAGTACTATCTAGTCAACATCGCGTATCGTAACAGCGGGAGGTAGTGTGACCAACCTTATTGAAGGGCAAGTGCTGCAGATACTGCTCGTCACTACGAGCGAGGGAGTGAGAGACCAGGTCGGCAACGCGTTGAGCAACGGCCTCTCCCGTCCCTATCGTATGCACTGGGTGGCGGAGCCGAATCTTGCTTTTGTGCGGGCGCAGGACTTGCTTCCCCACGTCATCCTCGTCGATGACGAGCTCGACGGGGCCGACCCCATACCGATCATCCGAAAACTTGCCGCGTCGGTGTCCAACGCGGTGATTCTCTTCTTGGTTCAGAAGGAACACGCCGGTGAGGCGAGCCAGGCCGTGCTGGTCGGGGCGCGCAGCTTTATCACCAAGCCCCTGGTCGGTGAGGATCTGGTGATGACATTGCATCAAGTCCTGGCCTGGCAGCGCGTGCCGCCGGTTCAGCCGGAGACCGTCTCCGGCGCCGGGGGGCGCATCATCGTCTTCTGCGCGCCCAAGGGGGGCACCGGACGCACGACCCTGGCCGCCAACACCGCCATCGCGCTCCACCAGGTTACGGACCAACGGGTAGTGCTTGTCGACGCGGACTACGCCGCACCGGCGCTTGATGTCGCCCTCAACCTTGACTTGGAGCGTAACGTGAGCGACCTACTGCCCCGCTTGTCGCGCCTCGATGAGGTCTTGGTCGACAGCGTCCTTGCGGATCATACGTCGGGCGTCAAGGTGCTGCTGGCGCCGCCGCCGGCCGAGCTGGGGGCGCCGCTCACGCTGCCCCAGGTGCAACACATCATGGTGATGCTCAAGCGCATGTTTCCGTGGGTCATCGTCGATCTCGGACTCCCTATGGACGAGACGGCCTTCGCATACCTGGACAGCGCCGAGAAGATCATGATGACGGTGCTGCCGGAGATGATAGGCTTGCGCAACACCCGGCTGATGCTGGAGCAGTTCATGGCCGAGGGATACCCACCGGAGAAGATCTGGCTCGTGCTCAACCGCGCCTCGCTCAAGGGCGGGGTCAGCCCCCAGGACATCGTCGATCGGCTGCACGTCCCGATCCGGTTCTCGGTGCCGGACGACCAGCCTTTGGTGACGCATACCGTCAACCGCGGCATTCCGCTGATGCTCACCCACCGGCGGAGCGCCGTCGCCCGTTCCATACGAAAGATCGCGCGTGAACTCAAGCAGGACCTGCAGCCGCGTTCGGCTGCGAGCCGGTCAACGGCAGAGGGGGAGGTGGGTATCTTCCAACGCCTCTTCACCTCTTCGGGCGCGGGTTCAGACGGCACCTAGATCGCGCCCATACACTGGAAAATCGGTTTCTAAGTCTCGCCTAAGTTGCGGAGGCAAGTTAAAGATGGCTCAAGGCATTCCCCTGATCGTGGCCGGGCTCGCAGCGCTGGCCGTCGTGCTGATCTTCATGGCGCTGTGGCTGCTGCTCCAGCAGCGAGACCCGATTGACGAGCGGCTGGAGGAGTACGGGCTCAAGCCCGAGGACGCAGCGGGAAGATATCCCGTCGGGGATCCCAGGGCTCGCTATTACCAATCGCGCCTGAAGCGCTTTCTGGCGGGATTCGGGCTGGGGCCACAGCTCGCCCTCTCTTTGGCGCGTGCGGACTCTCCCCTGACCGTCGCCGAGTTCACTCTAATCGTGATCGGACTGGCGGTCCTGGGGTTTGTCGTCGGCACGGTGCGATACAACGCCCTACTGGGCGGGGCACTCGCGCTGGTCCTGGCCGTCACTCCCGTCCTCATCCTGCGCATTCGTCAACGCCGGCGCGTGCGGGCCTTTACCGAGCAGCTGCCCGATATGTTGACCCTTTTGGTCGGCGCGCTGCGCGCCGGGTACGGTCTGAACCAGGCGCTCGAACTTCTGGTGGAGCGGATGTCGCCGCCGATGTCCACGGAGATGAACAACGTCTCCCGCGCTATCAACCTGGGCATCCCGATGCAGCGGGCGCTGGAGGACGCCGTCTACCGGATTGGGTCCGACGATTTCAATCTGGTGGTGGTCGCCATCAACGTCCAGTACGAGACCGGCGGCAATCTAGCCGAGACATTGGAGATCATCAGCGAAACGGTCCGCGACCGCCTGAGGATGCTGAGCGAGATCCGCGTATTGACAGCCCAACAGCGGTTCACGGGTTACGTCCTGGCGGTCCTGCCCATTGCCGTCGGCCTGCTCATCTTCTTCATCAACCCGGAGTATATGGGTGAGCTCTTCGAACCGGGATGGGTGCGCATTCTGCCCGCGCTGGCTTTGGGCTTGCAGGTGATGGGCTTCCTCTTTATCCGGCGCATCGTGGACATCGAGGTTTAGAACCTATGGATATGCAAGCGATCAACGAGCTCTTTGAGATGCTGTTGCGATCCCAGCTGTTGACGTCGCCCCTGATCTTCGCCGCACTGAGCGGCCTGGCGGTCATGCTCTTCTGGCTGGCCCTGTCCCCGTCTCAGTCCGAGGTACAGCAGGGCGGTCGCCTTGAGGGCTACCTACGTGGGGACATCGTGGAAGACGTGGATATGCAGCGCTCTTTCTTGCGGCGCGCTGTCATCCCGTTCATCCAGAGGACGTTGAAAACCCTTGCGTCTCTGACCCCTCAGCGTGATGTGGAGAAGGTTCAGCAAATGCTCATCCACGCGGGGCAGCCGTTGGGATTGACCGCTGTGGACGTGCTGGGGCTCCAGATTCTGTCGGCCCTGGCCTGTGGCGGCATCTACCTTGCGGTATCCCGGCTTCTCGGTCAGCTGACGGCGGCTCAGACGCTGGTGATCGCGCGCAACACCCTGCTTCTGGCCCTAGTCGGCTTCTTTTTGCCGCGCCTCTGGCTGCGGTTACGGGTCAACAGCCGGAAGCGAGAGATTCTGAGGAACTTTCCCGACGCCTTGGACCTGTTGAGCGTCAGTGTCGACGCCGGCCTGGCCTTCGACTCCGCCATGGTCAGGGTCGCAGAGCAGTGGGATAACGCCCTGACCCGGGAGTTCAACCGCGCCATCGTCGAGATGCGGGTCGGCACACAGCGCAACGTGGCGCTGCAGCGGATGGCCGACCGGACCGGGGTTCAGGACGTGCAGACCTTTGTCGGCGTGTTGATCCAGTCCAGCCAGTTGGGCGTGAGCATCGCGGAGACGCTTCACAATCAAGCCGCACAGGTTCGCGTGCGCCGGCGCCAACGCGCCGAGGAGCTGGCCCGCCAGGCCAGCATCAAGATGGTCTTTGCCCTTGTATTTTTCATCTTCCCGGCCCTGCTGGTGGTCCTTCTGGGGCCTGGTGTGCCGAGGATTTTCGAGGCACTGGGGAATTTGTGAGTCCCGTAGGAGGTTGATACCGTGGTTACTTTTGCAGACACAATGTCCGCCGGAAGAGACGATCCCCTTTACACAAAGGGAATGTCCCATCTCCAAAAAGGCGAATGGGAAGACGCGATCGATGCCTTCGAGAAGCTCCAGGACAAGTATCCGGATAGCTCGCTGGCCCAGCAGGCGCTGGAACAGGCCCGGGTCAGGGCTAACGTTGACACCACCCGGGTGCGCGGGAAGCGCTGGAATCTGCGCATCTGGCCCATCCTGGTTCGATTGGTCATCATCGCTTTGATCGGCTTCCTGATCTACACCGGTGGACAGCTCCTGGTCGAGCGCGTTCAGCCCATGATCGCCGCGGCGCGAGAGCAACAGAGATTGGAGCAGCTCTTGGTCGACGCCGAGGCCTTCCTCGAGGCCGGCGAATTGGAAGCCGCCGAGGAGAAATTCATGGCCGTGCTCGAGGTGGAGGAGAGCAACCAGGTCGCCGAACAGGGGCTCGCGACGATCGCCCGCGAACGTAGCATCGAGGGGCAGTATCGGGACGCCGTCTCTCTGGAGGAAGCCGGCGACTACCAAGCCGCCCTCGAAAGCTACCGGGCCCTGGCCAAGGTGAGCCCGCGCTACCGCGATATCGACCGCCGCATTGAACGGATTGAGTCGCGACTCTCGCTTGAACAGCTCTACCAAGATGCCCGCGAGCTCGATCAAGCCGGCGAGGCCAGGGAGGCGCTCCTCGCTTACGAGGCGGTCCGGGATCGCAACCTGGCTTATGAAAGGGATCTCGTGGAAAGACGCCTCTACGCGCTCTACATGCAGCTTGGCAAGGAGATCATCCATCAGGATCCACCACGCATAGAGGATCTCTCCCAGGCCCAAAGCTACTTCTCCAAGGCGCTGTCGCTGAAGCCGCGCAGCCAGGAGGCGGGGCTCGAACAACAGTTGGTCAAGCTCTTCCTG
>JBNGDU010000391.1:0-866 GCA_049975025.1 Anaerolineae bacterium | reverse complement strand
CCGACGCAGACGATGGCGACAAGCCCTGCCCGCCAGGCGGCCTCGGCCTTCCGGGTCGTCTACGATACACGACCGGACTACCTCGGCGACACGGTCCTGAACCTGCTCTACGAGTCCTACGTCCGGAGCGGCGATGAGTACAAGGCCGCCGGGGACAACTATCTGGCGTACGAGCAGTACCAGAAGGCGCTGGAATTGCCCGTGGAGGACACCTCCTTCGCGCAGGGCCGCATCTTCTACGTCAGGCCCTTCCTGACACCGACGCCCACGCCGACCCCCACCCCAACGCCCAGCCCGCGCTATGCTGATGCTGGGCCGCCGGCCACACAGATTCCACTCTCGGCTTATAAGGACAAGATCGCCTTTATGGCCGACTATCCGAACCGAGGCGAGATCTGGATCATGGACCCCGACGGGCAGAACCGGCGCCGCCTGGGCCGCGATTGGCAGCTGCGCGAGCAGTTCGAGGATCTTGAGGATCAGGGGCGTTACGCGCCTGAAGGCGATCGATTCGCCTTCGTCCAGAACCCCTCGGCCTCGGAATCGGCGCCGCAGGTCTTCGTCACCATCCCGGTCGACCAGCGGACGGACGGTCGCTGGTTCACCCAGCTCACCCAGCTCGACGACATGTGCTACGATCCGGTCTGGTCGCCCGACGGCACGCGCATCGCCTTTGTGACGCCCGCCATCGACAGCGATGACATCTGGGTGGTCAACGCCGACGGCAGCAACGCTCAGCCCCTGACGCCCAATCCCTGGGAGTGGGACAAACACCCGTCCTGGTCGCCGAACAGCGAGAAGATCGTCTTCTGGTCCAACCGAAACGGTCTGATGCAGATCTACGTGATGAACGCCGACGGCACCGA
>JBNGDU010000390.1:1691-7014 GCA_049975025.1 Anaerolineae bacterium | reverse complement strand
GCCGTGCCCTTGCAGCCGCCCGATGAACTCGCGCCGCCGGAGCCCGGCGCAACGTGGGTGATGACGGAGACCACCGGTTTTCGCCTTCACTATATCACTCAGTCGGCTGCCGATCGGGATCTCCTTCCCATTCTCGACGCTGCCGGTGAGGCCTATCAGGATATCTCGGGACGGATGGGAGATTCAGCTGAGGAAGTAGATATCTACCTGCTGGATCGGGTGATTGGCCAAGGGGGGTACGCATCCTCGGATTGGGTGGCGGTCTCCTATACCGATCGGCGGTACTCTCCGGTGGAGATCGACACGCTCTTTCGTCACGAACTCGTCCACCATCTGGACGAAGCGCTGGATTGTGATGGCGCGCCGGCGATGATGCGCGAGGGATTAGCCGTCTACCTGGCCGGCGGGCACTATCGCCGCGAGTCATTGCGCGATAAGGCCGCGGCGATTATCTCCACGCCGCACCAGATTCCGCTCGGGGAGCTCGTGGTCGATTTCTACACTCACCAGCACGAGGTGGCATATCTCGAAGCCGGTGCGCTGGTTCAGTACCTGGTCGATCGCTACGGCTGGGATGCGCTAGAGCCCATGTGTCAGGCCGCTTCAGAGCGTGATGGTGATGAGACGGAACGGTGGCATGCGGCGCTGGGTGCGGTGGACATCGCCAGCGCTCATGAACTGGAGACGCGTTGGCGCACTTGGCTCTCGGACGGAGCTGGGTCGATGGACGGCGCTTTGCTGGAGTTGGAGTTGCGGCTTATGGAGCTCATGCGGGCCTATCAGGAGGCCTATGATCCGGCGGCGCACTTCATCGAAGGCCTTCTCTTCAGCCCCGCTGAGGCCGAGCGTATGGAGATCGTGGCGAACTTTGTGCGTCGTCCGCGCGAGCCCGAGGCCCTGGCCTTGGAGATGGTTCTGGCGCTGGCACAGGAGGCCGTGGAACAGCCGGACGTCGTCCTGTTGGGGTCGCTGATTGAGGAGCTGGACGCGGCGCTCACGACCGGCGTGGAGTCCACAGATCTCATTCGGCAGCTACGCGACGTGTCGGTCCTGGCCCTGGCCCAAGGTTACGAGCCGTACCGCGTGCTGCTTGAGGATAGCAATCGCTACCGTATCTACGTGCTGGATCGCCAGAGCTGGCCCCAGCAGGCGGTGCTCACCGCCACGCGTTCGGGGTATGTCTGGCAGCTCTCGGGACAGCCGGCAAGTGAGTAGTGGAGGGCGCTTATGACGGAGTCGAGCATTATCTTCACGAACACGCCGCTGGGGCTCATGTGGCTCTGGAGCACGCCGCGGGGGCTCTGTGGCGCCGGATACGGGTCCTGCGTTGGGAACGCGACGCTGCGCCGCCTGGCGCGTTACGGCATCGAGACGCCGAAGCCGGTCAGCTCCGCTTTGCTCGAGCAGGCTCGGAGGCAGTTGCTGGCCTATTTCGACTGGCACCGCCATCGGTTTAGCCTGCCGCTCGACTTGCGCGGGACCGACTTTCAGCTCGCGGTCTGGGAGCGCCTCCAGGGCGTCCCGTACGGTGAGACGACGACCTACGGAGAGATCGCCATGCTCTTGGGGAACTTGCGCGCGTCCCAGGCGGTGGGGCAAGCGGTGGGCGCGAATCCGACCACGATCTTCGTGCCGTGCCACCGGGTGTTGGGATACGACGGCGGGCTGACCGGCTATGCAGCGGGGGTGGAGCGCAAGGCGGCGCTCTTGGAGCTAGAGCACGCGGGTCTGCAGCTCCGCATGCCGTTTGTCCGTGACGACGTGGTCTGAATTTGGGGGTTGGGATGCCCGTAGGCGTGATTGGGGACCGCGGCTACCGGCTGGCGAGCTGCACTAGTAAGACGTCGGCGGTGCCCTCGCCCGCCACGGGCCATCGCCGACCATTGGCGAGCTCGTAGACACCGGTGCGCAGGATCAGATCGTCATCAAGCTTTCCTCGGTCAACCGCGAACGTGTGACGCTGCACGATAACGTCCCCCGGTTCCCACAGATGGATCGGGATCCCCAGGCCGTCAGCGACCTCGATAGCTTCCCCTGAGGGCTGCAGCAGGTGGCCCATGACCGAGACCGGTGCCTCGGGGTCCGGGGGCGCCGTCACCTGCCACCACGTCTCGACGTCCAGGGCGTCTTCCCGCCATGCCGCGGAGGTGCCAAGGAGGGACAACGCGCCGTCGAGTTCCACGGGTGCCCGGCTGGGCGCAGCTTGGAGAACATCGGCAACTGGGACGCTCGCGGGCGCGATCCATACCTGGGTGTGGGCCGGCATCGGCCTCTCCTCCGCAGCCCGGTAGATGACGAAGGCCGGATTCTCCCGGTACATCCGCTGACGGTAGACTAAGTGGCTCGTCGCCAGGTGCCGCCTCACAAAGGGGTCGACCGGCGGTGGCGTGGTCAGGTGAAGGCGCGCGCGGAGCGGGTCGTCCACGAGGGCGCCGTGAAGCACGTAGGCACCGGGCCCCGCACCCAACGAAGGCATAATCCACGCCTGTGTGCAGTCGAAGGGGACGCGGCGCGCCGGCAATTCGCCGAAGCCAAAGGCCATGGCTTCCTCGTCAAGGGGCGCTGAGGGAATGACGCACTGAGCCACCCACGCGGTCCTCGTCTCCGCCTCTGTGACACGATAGTGGAGGAGCGCATCGGCGATGAAGGCATCGGGCTCCCGCCAGCGGAACCAATCGTACATAGCCGGATCCGCCGTTGGGATGCCGTCCAGGGGCGTCGCGCTGATGACATAGTCGCCGGCGGGCGGCGCGAACCGCGAGCCGAAGATTGGGGGGGTGTCCCCGCCGAGCGGCGTGAGCGGTCGGTAGTCCACGCCGTAGATCGCCGGATCGTAGAAGATGAAGGCTGAGAGGTTCACCGGCTCGATGTCGTGCTCCTCCTGGTATTCGGCCAGCGCCTTGTAGCCTTGTCCCCAGTCGGTGTTCGAATCGGCGAGATAGCGCCAACCGTTCTCGGGCCCACCGGAGAGCACGTTGAAGTAGCTTATCAGGTAAGGCTGGTAGCGCAACGATGCCGTCACCTGCCATCCGCACAATGCCGCGAGGAGCGTGACCGAGACCGTCCGCGCCGGGCTCCGGAGCTGCGAGATGACGGTAATGCCCTGACCAATGCCCACGTATAGGAGCGGCAGCAACGGCAGCAGGTGGCGATAGCCGATATTGAGAGGGCTCAGCATCGACGCCAGAAGATACACGGTGCAGAAGAGCAACGACGGTGTCACCAGACGGGTCAACCGCGGGCCGCGAAGCTTCTCCTTCCACTTCGCCAAGGCCGCGGCGGGCAGGGCTGTCGCCATCAACAGGAGGGCCGGAACCGGAGTCTTCAGGATGAAGGCGACCGGGAAGTAGTACCACCAGCCGAAGCTGCTGTTCTCGCCCAGCAGGTAGGCTTGGTGCCCGCCCCGGCTGTGCGATTGCAGACGCAGGATAGGAATGGCGTGAGCGGGCGCCGGCACAGGAAAGGGGATCCCAGGTGCGTTGCCCACCTTGAAGGCATAGGTACCCCAGAGCGCTAAGGCCGCGACTGTCACAATGGCCACCGCTGACTTTAGGAGTCGCCTTCGCCGCTTCCCGCGCTGCACTGCCAAGCGGAGCAGTCCGGACAGGACCAGCGCCGGACCCAGGAGGAGGGCGGTCAGCTTCGTGCTCAGCGCTGCTCCTAGCAGAACGCCCGTCATCAGTGCTCGCCTCCGGCTCGGCGACCTGAGGAAGCGCGATGCCTGCCACAGACTCAGCGTGATCAAGAGCGCCGCCCCTACGTCGGTGGTGGCGACGGCGCTATGGGCCAGCAGATTCGGGTCGAAGGCCGCCACTACGAGGGCGACCAGGGCGCCAACTGGCCCGGTGGCGTCACGTGCCCAACGGATGACTGTGGCGAGGAGCAGCACCCCCAGCAGCGCCACCATGTAGCGGGCGGGAAAGAGCCACCGGTTGATAGGGCGGTAGGGATAGAGCAGCTCCTGGGCCATCGTCAACAGAGGCAGGCTCTCGGTGGTCGCACCGGCGGCATCCTCCCAGGCCGGCAGCCCGGTGGGATCCGCCAGGTCAGGTATGGGGAGCAAGGGCCACGCCAACCAGAGTTTCACCAGCGGAGGGTGCTCCTCAATCAGGCGATAGTCGCCGGTGCGCCAGATGGTGTAGCCGCTGGCGATGTGGAGTCCCTCGTCGATGGTCATGGAGTTAGCCTCCATCATGACCGCAGTTTGGGCCAGGAAGCAGCATAGCACCACGATCAGGATCCAACGCAGGTGCTGCTTTAAAGGTTGGTTCATCAATCGTTTCATCATAAGGTGTTGCCCGACGGGGACTGGACCCCGCCGGGCCATCTTGCGATCAGTTTATCTCGACCCGCACGCGCTCGCTGACCTCGGTCTGACACGCTGTCCCGTCCGAGCGGCGCACCAGCACCGCCAGGGTCACCGTCTGGCCCGACTCCATGCCACCGATGACGGCTATGTAGTGGGTAACCACCGAGGTGTCTACGGGTGTTACGCTTTCGAAGCTCGTGAGCGATTTGGTCCTGGCGAGCATGGGCATATGGAGTGTATGGGAGAGGGTCGCGCTGGCGGTCACGGGCTCCGCTGGTGTGCGGACTGTGTACCATACCTGGGTTGGAGCGGGCGCTGCCGTGTTCCACTCGACCACCAGGTCGCTGCCCATCCGCCGAGTGGTCACGTTCGAGATGAAGGCGGAGGGCGCCTCGCTGGCGGGGGCCGGCAGGCGCTCGACGGGATAGGGGAGTTGGTAGAGTCTGGCGGCGTCCCAGTAGGTGTCGTAGAAGTGGACCTGGTCTCGGCGCGGCTCGGGCGAGGCATAGAGAATCGCCGTGAGACGGTCGGTCTTGGCCTCAACCGAGACCGAGAGTTGTTCCCACACAGAGAGGTTTGTCTGCTCCCAAGACCACGCGGTTCGGGGCGGCAATCCGTACTTAACGGCGCCGGATTTGTCGTCCTTCGTGAGCTGGGTGCCGTCGGGGTCCAGGCCGGCTCGGGCGTGGGGAAGGGCATCTTCCACAGAGTGGTTGCGTGCCCACACGTCAAGTTGGTAGTAGGCGCAAGGCATGACGTTGTCAACGACTTGGTAGATGCCGGCCGTGTAGGAGTCACCCCACTTGAAATAGACCTGGGCCTTCTCGCCGTCATAGTGCGGTCGAGACTCGCGTGTGGAATCGAACTCCGGCAGGATGGTGCCGTCGATCCACCAACGAGCCCAGTTGTGCGCTACGTAGTGGTTGGGATACCGCCAGTAGAAGCCGTCCTCCATGCTGCCGTTGAGCAACAGGTTGTCGGTATCGACACCTTCGGCGTCGACATCTGCGACGT
>JBNGDU010000390.1:0-1591 GCA_049975025.1 Anaerolineae bacterium | reverse complement strand
TCGACATCTGCGACGTTGCTGCCAGTGGGCGGTGAAGACGGATCTGCGTTGGACAGATCCTCCCCGGCGGCGCTTACCGCGGCCCATAGGGCCGAGAAGAGCAGGCCAAGGGAGAGCAGCAAAGTGAGGGCTCTTATGATAGCTTGTCTTGGAGATCGCTTCTGTCTGTGAGTTGTCTGCATCCTTTCACCTCTGCATATGGATATGATATGTAGTTCTGAAACTTGGTTATCCCCTCAGGCGAACGCCTAAGGTTGGTCTACCGGCGCAAAGACAGCGTCGGCGCCGGGTACTCCCGCAACCGGCCAGCGGACGAGATCCTCCAACCAGTAGAGTCCGATTCTCACCCAAAGCGTTCGTGAGGCCACGTCCACATGCTCTGGGATGCTGAAGACATGGCGTTGGACGAAGAGATCGCCCTCCCGAAGGCTACCTGGGTTGAGGTCGAATCCGTCGGCGACGACGATGGTCTCTCCTTGCTGGGTCACAAGGTGGGCCATAATGGAGAAGGGCCGATCCGGAAGCCCGCCGACGACACGCCACCAGGTCGCCGCCTCTCGGCGACCCTCCTCGCCAGCCTGGGCGCTGGTTGCGACGCTCACGAGGTCGAAGGCCTCACCAAAGCGAAGCGGACCCGGATGGGCGCCCTGCGCGCCGGCGGGTACCGCTTCGGCGGGGGCCGGGTAGAGTGGCACGGCGTCAGGGGGGATCGCCGGCTTCACGGTCTCGAAGAGGACGAAGGGCGGGGGGATGAACCCTGCAGGCTGCAGGTAGGAGAGTCTCGCAGGCGCAAGCCGCCGCCGCACGAACTCACCGTCAGGTCCCGATGCGTAGGCATCTGCGACGGGCGCGAGGCTGGCACCTCCGAGGATGCCCCCCCAAGGGATATCCGCTTGATCTCCAACAGGGATCGCGTAGATGCCGGGGATATCGGCACCTGTCGGGTACAGCCACCCCTTCTCGCAGTCGATCGACTCCCGGCGGACATCCGAGGCGTTGCTGAGGCCCTTTGTCACGGCCTCGTCCGTCAATGGGGCGTCGTAGCCGCCGCACTGGACCAGCCAATGCGGCACGCTCTCCGGCTCCACTCGGTAGACGAGGATCGCGCCACCGATCGTGTCGACGGGCTCGGCGTAGCGGAAGTAGGCGTAGCTATCCAGCCCCAGGTCACAACACGACGACGGGATGTGCAGGTTGGTCGCGCCGAGCAGGTACAGGCCGGGCTCTGGATGGAACGGTGAACGCATGTCGCTGGCGTCGGGGCTTGGGGGCAGTCGATGGTCCGCGGTCAGCGGATAGGGGGCCGTGTGTTCGTAGGCGAGGTAGGTCGTCTCCGATGCGTGCTCAAGGAGGTACCCTTCCAACTCCTTCATCATCTGCCCCCAATCCAGGTTGGAGCTGATAAGGTAGTTGTGCCGGTTTGTCTTCGGCCCGGCGATTTCGTTGAAGTAAGCGATCTCATTTGGCCAACTGATGATCGTGCCGCTGATATACCAGCCACAGAGCACAAGAGCAAAGGACCAGACCAGAGAACGGCGCCTCGGATGGCGAAGCGCGCGCCGCGCGCCGTCGTTAAGGGCGAGTGCCATCG
>JBNGDU010000389.1:1390-7080 GCA_049975025.1 Anaerolineae bacterium | reverse complement strand
GGCGCCCTTATGCCGACGAGCCACGCTGCACGACCGATGAGGGCCGTCAGCGCGCGGGGCAATGGACGGTATGCAACATCGAGAACGGTGACCTGCGCCACGCCATGCCAGGCTCTAGTTTGGCCCTGGATGAGCAGACCCTCTTCCTCAAAACGGGGAAAGAGCCCTAGCTCCAGCCCGTAGTTACCCTGCGGCAGCCAGTCAGCCCAGGACAATGGATGATAGTCACGAACCCACTGTCCGGCAATCCAAGCCTCGGTCGTGGTGTAGCCACCCACCGGTCGCCCCTGGTTCTCCACCCAGATCACACGGCCCTCAGCATCGACCAGCCGCAGACGCACCTCGAGATCCTGAGCGGGCTCAGACCTCGCCAACCAGGTCAGTTCGAGATGGCGCATCGGTCGGCCGAACGGATCGACTTCCACCTCAGCGTCGATCAACTCAAGCGCTTCGCCGAACGCGACAGCGTCATCCTCTACGACGTCTGGAGGCACAACGGTCGCGGCGGAGCCCACGGCAACTAAAGGGCCTACGGAGCTTACGCCGTAGAGGTCCATGCCCGGGAGGTAACGTGCCAGGTAGACGCTTTGGCCCGCGCCCAAGCGAGTCTCCAGAGCCGCTCTATACTGGGCCTCGTTGAAGAGCGTGACCATCTCCAGGTCCGGACGGATGCCCTCGACCTGCTGGAGGTAATAAAGCGGCGGGAACTTCTCACTGTCGGCGAGGATGGCGGCTCCCTCATCCAGGGGCTGGCGCAGAGCATAGCGGGCCCACAGCTCGTCGGCGCGTCCTCGCGAGCGCGTGTCGAGGGTCGGGCCGGTTCGCCAGAGCTGGCTCATGGGAACCAGCGCCACTAACGCGACAAGCAGGGGGCCAAACAACCGTCGCCTATCCAGGCTGGCCTGTGAGATCGCGTGGACCCCACACCCCACCCAAAAGACCAAGAGCACATGCGCTGGAATCAAGAATGAGGAGTAGTCCGGATCCGCCACGTAGAAACTCAAGTTGAACCAAACCCATGCGGCGAAGGCCAATCCCGATCCCAGCAACAACGACGGCGTCCTCCTCGCCAACCACAGTATCCCCACCATCGCCAGGAAGAGTCCGGCCCAGCCGACCTGGGTGGACAACAACCGTCCCACCAACATCCACCGCGCAGGATCCTGGTAGAACGCCAGCGGATGGAGTGCGCCGCCCGACTCCGCGTTGGTGACGAACCGTATGAAATGCCCCAAGGGCATCATCTCGCCGTTGTTGACAGCCGGCCACCGCAGGGGAATGTAAGCATAGAGCCCCAATCCGAGGCAGCCCAACACCGCCGCCGTCAGCCATGCCCGCCAACCCGGGCGCTGGCTCTTCAACAAGAGACCGGACAGGGCAAGCAGACCGAGGGCGCCCAGTGTGAGATGGGACGCCATCGCCACCCCTACCAACAAACCAAACGCCGGCCAAACCAGGTCGGACTTCAGCGTACCGCGATGCCAGCGGACCGTCAGCCAGAGCCCTAAGGTCACAAGAAAAGCATTGAGCGCGTAGACCTCGGCCTCGATCGCTCGAGACCAGAGGGTCGGCGAGAAGGCAAGGATCTGAGACGTGATGAAAGGAAGCGGCTCGCTTATCCTAGACGCATCGTCGCGAAGCTCGCTCAAAGCCAGAAAAAGGCTACCCGCAGCCAGCGCGGCAAAGACCGAGGACGAGAGATTCACCCGCCAAGCCACGCTGCCAATAGGCAAGAGCGAGAAAGCCTTGGATATCAGGCTATAGAGGGGATAGCCACTGGGGTGGGCGATCCCCAGTTGGGGACCCACCAGCTGAAACTCAAAGGTATCGGCACGACCCACGTAGGGTGACACGTCGGGCAGGTAGACGAGAAATGGAACGAGCACTGCGAGGGAAAACCAGATGCGCCTGGGCAGCCGGATCCAAGCAGCAAGCGTCGCGATCAGACTGCCGACGAGAAGCACCGGCCCGCGCCAGGGCTGATGGTCACCCGCCAGGATGGCCACCAGGGGCAGGAAGAGCGCGACGCATCCCGCCGCCAGACGCTCTAGATCCGCGCCACCGCGCACCAGCGCACGCGCCCCGAGTCCAGCGACGAAGCCCCCGGTCAGAGCCGCAAGCACCACGCCCGGGATCTCGTACCAGAAGACAAAACGTAGATCCAGCGCTAAGGTGCGGGCCAGCCCCACGGCCCACACGACGCCGCCAAGTGAGATGACGCCCCAAGCGACACGTTTGAGAGAAGGCGAGGCAGAACCGGTGGGCATGGCGGGCCTGAATCGTTCGCGCTACGCGCGAGTATCGGCTAGACCGCCCAAGCCGGGGCGGAATCAGCCATCGTCACCGGAAGCCCCCTCAGGCTGAGTGGGTAGAGGCGTGGTTCCCTCGTTTGCTCCCTCGGTCGGGGCGAGATCTGGCGCGCCTGGCGCCGTGTCCGGGAGCGCGTCCTGTCCGGCATCCTCAGTGCTCTCGGCATCCTCCACCTCCTCTACGCCCAGGAGACCCAACTTGCGGCGGAAGTAGAAATCAAGGACGTCGCGAGCCACCGGCGCTGCGGTCACCGAGCCCTCACCGCCATCGTAGATCCAGACCGCGACCACGACCTCCGGTGCCTCGACTGGCCCGTAGGCCATGAACCAGGCGTGGGTTGGCAGGGTCTCGCCCTCGGCGACGTCACACCAACCGGCTTCGTAGGCGATGTCATCACAGTACTCGGCGGTGCCGGTCTTGCCTGCCACGTTGACGCCAATGTCATCCAGCACCGCACGGTGTCCCGTTCCATCCTCCGACACCGCCAGGTCCAACCCCTCACGCACCACCTGCCACACGCTTTGATCGATCTGCATCGTATGGCTGACCACCGGGGTGAAGGGACGAATGAGATTCTGGTCGACATCCTCGACGTGATGGACCACGTGAGGCTGGTATAGGGCGCCGCCGTTAGCGACCACCGCCAGCGCGTTGGCCATCTGAAGCGGGGTCACCAACAGATCCCCCTGACCGATCGCGAGGTTGTAGGTGTTGCCGGTCGTCCATGTCTCCTGCCAGAACTGCCGCTTCCACTGCGGCGTGGGGACCAGCCCAGCCATTTCGCCGGGCAGGTCGATACCCGTGAGCGAACCCAGACCGAACTCCCGAGCGTAGGCCGCCAGCCGCTCGGCGCCCAATCCTTCGAAGTCCGTCTCCTCAAAGCCGCCACCCACCTGATAGAAGAAGATATCGCATGATTGAGCCAAGGCGTCCACCACGTTGAGCGGGCCGTGTCCGTGCCCAAGCTGAAGATCGATCCAACAATAGAAAGGCTGCGCTAGGCTCATATCGTCCGGGGCGAACTTATTGGGCAACAGCATACGCCCCGGACAGTTCAACGTGGTGAAGCGGTTGATAATGCCCTCCTGCAGCCCGGCGGTCGCGGGCACAATCTTGAAGATAGAACCCGCAGGAATCTGGTCGGCAATCGCGTGGTTGATGAACGGGTGGTGCGGGTCGTTCAGCAGCGCCTCATATTCATCGAGATCGAGCTTCTTGCTGAACATGTTATTGTCGTAAGTGGGCAAGCTGACCATCGAGAGCACCTGTCCATCACGGGGGTCAAGCACGACGAGGGCGGCCCGCTCCGAGCCGGCCTCCGCCATGCCCTGCCGCAGCGCCTCCTCCGCCATCAACTGCAGCTGGATATCCAGCGTCAGATGAACGTTATCACCCGGACTGGGCGGCGTCTCATTGAGCACACTGATCTCCTGGCCCAGGACGTCCTTCTCAACCATCCGGCGCCCAGGGATCCCCCGCAAGGCCTCCTCAAGCTCGGCTTCAATGCCCGCGTACCCGATGCGGTCCACACTTGGATCGTAGCCCTTCTGCTCGAACTCCTCAACGCGCTCCTGGGGAATGGGCCCTAGGAAGCCCAGGATCTGAGAGGTGGCCTCACCATAGGTGTACTTACGGCGCGAGACGATCTCAATACCCACGCCCGGCATCGTCACGCCGCCCTCCTGGGCAATTAGCAACGCCAGGTCGCGATCGACATTCTGGGCGACGACGATCGGCTTGAAGGGTTCCACGTATCGGACGCGCTCGATCATCTCCACCAAACCTGGGTCGGGCGCCTCGCCGTAAGGGGGGAAGTGCTCCCGCCCCACAGCCTGGATCTCTAGCCTGTAGGGCTCCTGATCGAGGCCCTCGCTGGTATAGGTGACCTCGGGCGCCAGCAGTTGGGCCAGGCGCATCAAGACCTCGCGTCGCCGCTCGGGATCCTCAAAATCGTCCGGCAGCTCGCCCGGCGTCACCGTGACGTTGTACGCCGGGATATTGCGCACCAAGATATCCCCGTTGCGGTCGTAAATCACGCCACGCGCGGGACTGATCGTCTCGAGGCGGCTTTGTTGCTGCTCAGCCCGCGCGCGCCACGACCCTCCCTCAAGGAACTGCAACTGCCATAGCCGAATCAGATAAAGTCCCAGGATCAGGAGGACGATCCACCCCACCATCGCAATACGGGGCGCCCGCAGCACCCAGGGCGGGCGAGCTGATTCGGCGTCGCCTTTCCCCAAGCCCTGAACCAAACGCCGGCCCGTGGAAGGCGCCCCAAGCTGCCACCAGCGACTCATGTGGCAAACCCTCCCATCTCGGAACGCGAGCGCTGGTGGAACCAGACGAGGAAGCTAAATGCGAACGGCGAAAGTAGGAAGTTGAGCAGGGCTGCGGGACCTGCAGTCGTCTGAAGCGCGCGACCCACGTCCACCGGGTAGTCCAGCAGCATCATCGCTGAGAGCAGAATCAGATGGCCCACCAGCGTGCCGAAGGCCGACATCAGCGCGAGGCGAATGACCGTAGGCCCTAGCGAGTGAACCCACCGCTGCCCGGCGATCAGCCCCACTGCTGTCAGTGAAACGGTCCAGAGCCCCAAAGCACCACCCGACAACAGATCGCAAAAGAGTCCCCCCACAAACCCCCACATCGCCCCCTCATCCGCCCCCCGGATGATGGACCACGTCACGGCGAGGAGAAGGACGAGGTCAGGGCGCCCTCCAAGCACGCGGAAGCCCTCCAGCCAAGTGCTCTGAATGACGGCGGCTATGAGCAGAATGGGCACGCCGAAATAGAGACTCATGGGACCTCCAGCTCCTCCAGATCCGGCTGGGGGAAATCCGTGACCACCAACACGGTCTCAAGACGCCGGAAGTCGACCGCCGGTCGCACCCTCGCCGCTTGGAAGAGATCTGATTCCTGATAGGTCACTTCCTCCACCTGTCCGAGGATCAGTCCTCGGGGGAGCATACCGCCCAGGGAAGAGCTGATAATGGTCTCACCTTCGGTGACCGTCTCATCGGGCAAGATGTCGGTCATGACAAGCTGACCCTCTTCTGTGCCTTCCAACACCCCGCTGACCCGGGATTGCTGCAGCATGGCGGCCACGCGGCTCTGGGGATCGTTGATAAGCTGGACGTAAGCAAGCTGGGGCGAAGTGCGGGCCACGCGACCGATCATAGCCGCGCCACCGGTGACCACGGGCATGCCGACCGCCACGCCGTCCTGGGCGCCGGCATTGATGATGATGAACCGGAGATAAGGGTTGGCATCCTGTCCGACGACATCACCACAGGGAAAGGTCGTGCATCCCTGCTCCACAATGTCTGCCCCTACGATACCATAGGTGGGATTTTCCTGAGCGAAGTTGAGCTGGCGACGCA
>JBNGDU010000389.1:0-1290 GCA_049975025.1 Anaerolineae bacterium | reverse complement strand
AACCACGGACCGCCCTCGCGCTTCATAGTCGATCCCTGATGTGCCTACCGGCCTCCCCAGACGTGTAGGTGCTCACGACAGATGAAGTGAAGATGAGGGATTTTACCACGAGGCTGAGCCCCCGGGGCGCCAATGCTCGTCAGAGGAAAGCGTTGCCTTCAGCGCATCGAAGTTCTCCAGCACCTTCCCGGCCCCGCGCGCCACGCAGGTCAGTGCATCCTGCGCAACCCAAGCGCGGATGTGCGTCTCTTCGCTGATGCGCTCGGCCAGCCCCTTGAGCTGTCCCCCACCCCCGGCGAGGCAAATGCCCGTCTCCATCAGATCCGAGACCAGCTCAGGCGGCGTCTCATCCAAAGTATCGCGCACCAAGTCGACGACAATGTTAGTCGACCGGCTGAGCGCCTCCCGGATCTCGATGCTGCTGATCTCTATCTCCTCCGGGAGGCCTGTGATGAGATTGCGACCCCGCATCGCCATGGTGCGCTCCTCCGGCAGGGGGTAGGCAGAGCCGATGTTGATCTTGATTCGCTCGCCCATCCGCTCGCTGATGGCCAAATTGTACTTCTGACGGGCGTATTGGACGATATCCTCATCCAACTCATCGCCGGCAATCCGCAAGCTCCGACTGACCACGATGCCCTTGAGGGCGAAAACGGCGACCTCGGTGGTCCCCCCGCCGATGTCAACGATCATACTGCCCTGAGGTTCCGTGATAGGTAGACCGGCGCCGATAGCAGCCGCCATCGGCTCCTCAATGAGATAGGCCTCACGCGCGCCGGCCTCCAAGGCCGCGTCATGCACCGCTCGCTTCTCAACCTCGGTCACGCCGCTGGGGATGCCAACGACGACCCGCGGACGGGGTAGAGGGATTAGGAGCTGCTCGTGGGCCTTATGGATGAAGTGCCGCAGCATCACCTCGGTGACGTCAAACTCCGAGATGACGCCATCCCGCAGAGGACGGATCACGATGATATTGGAGGGCGTCTTGCCCACCATCTCCTTCGCTTCCGCACCTACAGCCAGAATGCGCCGGCTATGTCTATCTCGCGCTACCCAGGATGGCTCATTGCTGACAATGCCCTTACCACGGACGTAGACCAGGGTGTTAGCCGTGCCCAGGTCGATGCCGATGTCAAGCGAAAAGAGCCCGAGGAGAGCGTCAAAAGGGTTAAACAAAGTTACCTCTGTTCTAGTATCCCGAAGAAACTCCAAGCATTATACCACAAGGGACTTGCAGAGCAACGATTGGGTCTAAAAGCAGCAATGAAGAAGCTGCGAGCAGTTGATAGC
>JBNGDU010000388.1:0-7103 GCA_049975025.1 Anaerolineae bacterium | reverse complement strand
TTCCTGGCCCCCAGGCTCGAATGGTCTTACTTCAACTTCCTCGAATCCGCCCTCCATCATGTACGTCTGCATCCGCTCAGCTGCGGTCTGCAACTGGTCATCTTCAGCGGGGTAGAGTAGGATCACCGGCGAGCCGTCATAGTTAGCTTCCTCAAGCAAGGCGCGGGATTTGTCATAGTCATGCGGCTCTGTCTGGGCGTCCGCGACCCAAAGCTGTGCAGGGCCAGAGGGTAACCTGCGATAGATGCCGATACCGCAGAAGGGCTCTTGGAAGGCCTGGGCCAGCGCTTCCCGTGTCTGCGTAGACGTCGCCGTGGATCGCCGCGGTCTTGATGCCCACGACTTTCCCGTGGTTTTCCTTCACGTCCTGACGGACGTTGATGATCTTGCGAAACTCGGACGCGATTTGTACCTGCTTGCCGCAGGCAGGACAGAACTTGTCATCTGGGCCAAGAGGGCTATGCTGACAAAATGGGCATTCCATTGCAGATTCCTCCCCTTTAGGCCCCGCCGAGCCGTCTTGCGGCCGCGCTTTTGGGCTCGCTAGACAGCCATCGCCAAGTCTCGCCGGTGCTTAGACGCCGCGTCTCCATACAGAATCGCGCTGTAGCCGGTGAGATCGCCAGCATCGAAGAGCTCCTCGGTGACGCGCCTGCGGGCTTCCAGAAACGCTAGACCGACGTTTTCCCGCCAGAACAGGGCTCGGTAGAAAGTCTCGGCGAAGATACCAGCGCCGGCATCGGACACGGGCCAGAAGTAGCCGGCGTATCCATACACGCCGGCAGCTAGGAAGGCCGCCGCAAGACCGTTGCTCTGATTCTGTTGTGAGACGAGCCGCTGACCACCAACTGCTCGTCCGGACTCACAGGCGCTGCTAAACACGAAATAAGGGGGCGCTTTCCAGGGAAGCTCGAGCACCCTATCTGCCTCGAGATCTCCGTCGGCGAAGCGCAGCGCGCTGCTCCCTGGCTTGTCCGGGTCGAGGAACGCGTGACCGGCAAAATGAAGTACGTCGTAGTCGCCTTCAGCCAGCATATCGGTGAACTTTGCCAAAGTCGCTTCTTTTCCCGCAAGCACGTCCACGTTGACGCTGAAGCTACCGCGGTTTCCTTCGAGGCTGATCAGAGCGTCCACTTCCCCCTCTGTGGCGGCTAGGTCGAGCGTCGGATTCTGAACGGCGAGGATGTTGACGACCGCATCTTCTTGCAGGGGATCACGTCCAGAGCGCAGTACCGTCCGGGTCGTGACCAGGCGCCCTACCGGGACGCTCTGGGCAAGCGTGCCTCCTGGCTCGGCGATCAGCTCCCATGGCAGGTTGAGGATGGTCTCATCCACGTCTAGGAGGACAGCCGTGGGCGGGATTGCCCGGAGGACTTCACGGCCCTCTACTCCAATAAAGCTGTCATACAAACGTGCGCCGAGTTGGCGGACCAGGCTGTTCGCTTCCTCATGGGTCAGCGCCAGGTTCAGGGTCCACAAATGCAGCTTGTGGGTTGCATCCAGGAGAAACTCCTCGGTTGCGGGATCCACCGTGACGTTCTGTTGCCAGGTGATGCCGGTTCCCTCCTCATGGATGCGGACCAGAAATGACAGTGCCTCGCCAGGTTCCGGCAGCCGGCGGGTGTAGCGAGACACGGAGATGTGAATCACACGCGGCAGTGTCTCATGACGATAGGCGCCAAACATCACGACATACCTCCGTCAGGACTTGGAGCGTAAGCCAAGTTGCGCCTGGATGATCTCGGATACACCCTCGGTCACGTTCAAAAAGCCGGGTGCTTCGCCGCCGATGTAGTCAAATCCGGCATAGACCACCACGGCCAGCAGAGCAATCTGGGTGGCAGAGATCACGAGCAGGACCTGAGGGATCTTGATCCCTTTGGCCAACACCATCACCGTCTCCAGCGCGCTCATACGTTCGATCAACAGGGCAAACTTATTGGACAGTGCTGTGACGTCCGTAGCGGTCTGATTCAGCACATCCACTGTGACGCCTGTCGCGGACAGCCAACCGGCTAACGATTCCTCGAATAGATCCACCTTGTAGAGTCTGTTCACCATAGCGTCGAAGATCTCGATGCTCTCCTTCTCTTTCAGTTTCTCCAGCCATTCGCGCACTTTCTTGCGGGCCTCGGCCTCCAGGTCTTTGCCCATCAACACCAGGATCTTGTCATAGACGTTGAGAAGCGTCTTGGTCGCTGTGGTCACAGCTTTCTCGAGAAAGGCGCTGACGCCTTCCTTAACCCGGTCGAGTTTCTCACCGATGTCCTTCCGCAATAGGGTGGCCCCTTCCAGAACCGCGGTCCACTCGGTGTTCAGGACCAAGTTGAGGGCAATATCCCCGCCCAGATCCTGAACGTGGCGCGCAATCGCGCTCACGGTCACGGACGCCGCCTGCTGAAGCGCTTCCTTAGCCTGATCTGGGGTCAGATCCTTGGCTGCAGCCCGCATCCTTGGCGCGGCGACAGGCAGCCCTTGATCGATGGGTGTCGCCATGCTTTGTTCCAAGGCGTTGATCGCAGTACGCAACTGCGCACCACGAACGGAGCGCGTGGTCGGCCCCAGTGCCTCGGGCGCTTCAGGTAATTGCAGCAACTCCGCCGCTACCTGAAACTCTGCCGCGGCCTGCGCCAGCAACTGACCGCTCATACCCTCGCGCAGGATGGGATCCGGCGACCGCAGAACCTCCGCGGCCAGCGGTACCATGTGTGTGGAGATGTCAGCGATCTCCGATGCACGCTCCACGAGATCCGCTGTCGGTAGCTTCGCAGCTCCGCGTGTTGGACTCTGCAGCGCGCGGGGAACATCTCGCAAAGCACGGAACTGAGCGAGATACGCTTGTGCCGCATCTTCATAAGCCCTCACTACCTCGGTTGTCATCTCGTAGCTCCTTTTCTTGGCTAAAGTACGTCGAATGTGCCGCCGCAGACGACGCCATCGGGTCCCACGGTCTCGAACTCTTGTTCGACGAGGATGTTGGCGCCGGCGCCGGCCTCGCCGGCCTTGATGCCTGTGATATGACCTCGGACCTCCTTGACCTTCTGTACGATCTTGACCCCGTTCTCTATAAGGCCGACTTGAACACCCGTCATGGTGCCTGCGTGGATGCCGTCCACCGTTTGGACGACGACCTTGCGGAACTGCTCGGCGGCGGCGGTGGCCCGCTCGATGCGCTCGGGAAAGAGCGCCCCATCACGCAACCGGCTGTAGAGCACGGGAACCCCCCACTCGACATTGACGACCTCGTCCATCTCCGTACTGGTTTCCAGCAACATACCCACGCGCCCACTCCACACAGCCTCATCCAGAGACTGCCCCAACGCGAGAGCTGTGTAGAAGGCGCGACTGAAAGCTATGGCCTCCGCATCCTTGACCTCGTACTGCATCGCGATGACGGTGGGGATTTCCGCCGCCGTCATCGCCCCGGCGACATCATCCCATGGGTAGCGAGCATCACGATGTCCAGTGTGACACGCGCCCAGCAGGGCCAAGCGCACCCCACGCTGCTGCAAGATCGCCGCCAGGTCGGTCGCCCGCAGTCGTGCCTGCTCTTTGCTCACCTTGTCTTTGACAAGCAGCAGAGCGCCATCCGGGCGGGTAAAGCCCCCCCGCTGCGTTCTATCGCGGCGCTCCCCCACCACACCATGCCCTAGGAAGTGGAAAATGTAGGTGTCTTGGGGCAGCTTTGTGATATCCTCGGGGGTGGCGTCCATCAGAACCGGCGCCGGTGTGATTCGCACCCCCTCCACGTCGAAGCCATGGACAGCTTCTTTGATGTCCGCCACCTCCTTGTCCAGATCGAGGTCACGCTCTCCTACAGGTAAGGCTGCCGCGATCGCGAGACGCAGATCCTTCACATCCGCCGCGCCTTTCTCAAGGACCGGATGGGGGTGGGGCAAGGGCTCGTGGCGGACCAGAGAAACACGGGCATTGTGCGCCAGGAAGCCGGCCATGTCGTCCGGACCCTCGGTCAGGTTAAGGTAGGTATACTCCCAGGGCCATTGTTTGAGACCGTGATCGGCGATGATGATGCGCAGGCGCACGCCGCCCTCAAGACCGGCACGATCATAGGCATACCGAAATCGCTCGCGGATGACGCCCTCGGGGATCAGGCAATTCGCCAGCTTCTTGCCGACCGTGATCAGGTCGCGGAGGGTGATCTGCTTACTTGCCAGCAAGGCTAGTAGATTCCCAGGCGGTCGCTCTTCTATGGGTGCGGTTACCGGCACCACCGTCTCGCCCACCTCAGGGGTGGGAAGTAGCGCGACCTGACAAGCGCCCTGTTCATCAGGTGCCGGCGTCAGATACAGCTTGAAGTCAATATACGCTCGTTGTCCCATCTTTCCTCCACTTACCCACACGGAAGGGGCCACGCGCCATAGGCGCACAGCGTCGAACCCCGGCTTCTTGCAAAGCCGGTCCTGTCATAGTCAAGTGCAACCCGTGTGAATGCTCAGGTGAAGAGCTGTCGCCTCTTGTTCTCCAGGCTGCCCTCCAATTGAGGATGTTGAGGATATCCTGCATCGTCGATGAGGTAGTCCAAGCGGTCGTGGAGCTGCTGATAGGTCATGGTGTAGTGGGCGTCCCGAATGGCCTGCAGCGCGAAATACGTCATCGTGCCGTGATAGGTGCTGCCAAGAAATGCATCGTAGGAGTATTCCTTGTCGGAGCAACCGCTCAGCAAGATCTCCCTCATCTGGGATTCGGGATGCAGTTCTTGTCTCTTGTCCTTTGCCTTCCAAGGATTCGGCAGGATCTTGTCGCCGCGCAGCGCCGGGCTCAGGAAGCGCACGCGGCGATCATCCGGCGTCCGCAGGCCGGGGATGACTTCGCCAACGGCGACCCTGGTTACCGTGCCGGAGAAGCAGGAGTCGGATATCACAGTCAGGTTCACGCCTCCCGGTAGATCGAAAAACAGCTCGCGTAGCTCATCATCAACCAACAGCTCATCGGCGCAGTCATACGGGCACAGGGCTTCGTCGTACATAGGCTCATCACCGTCGGTATCGGCGACATAGGTGCCGTGCGACGAATTGGTGAAGACCAGCACATCACCTTCACTCGCATCAGCCAGCAAATTCCGCAGACCCGCCAGGATGTTGGCTTTGGTCGCTTCGGCGTCAGTGATCACATTGACGTCCGACTTCAAGAAGTCATAGTGGTCAACCAGCAACTGCGCCCAGGCGGTGGCGTCGTTCACGCACCCGTTGAGATCACTTCCGTCGTAGGGGTAGTCATTTATGCCAACACAAAAAGCCTTCTTCACCATCATGGACCTCCTTTGACTGTACATTCTGGACTGCGACATACGAAGGCCGTGCTGCACCTAACAGCGTCGGCCAAGCCACCAACTCAGATAGAGACACTCAGGTTGCATGGTATGCTTCCAGTAATTCCAGCCAGGTGTGTGTTCGAGCGTAGGCGGTATCCTTGTAGTAGGGGGATATCCGGTGCAAAACACGAGGGGGAAGATAGATTGTGATGCCTCCGCAGTGTTCCACCTTGGAACCGTAGTGTCTTTCAGCGATGACGAAGTCCTCATTCTGCGGCTGAAGTGCGTCACAGACGGCCTTCGCTGCTTCCTGGACATCCTGTCTATCTGACTCGTCTTGCAGGTACTCACACACCTCAGCGACGTCCCACAGGGTACTGTCGCGAAAGCGCGCTTCGGTCTTGTAGAGCGCTTCACCCAGCCACTGCTTGCCGGCCGCCATATTGGGCATCATCGCCTTCGAAAGCGCGTCGATAGGGTGCGTCAGCGTGCCGACCTGGGAGAGATCCAAGGCCGCCTGGGTTACCGATCCGCTGTACGCGCGCTCGACATACGACTCGACATAGGCCTGTACAATGTGCGCGGCAAAGTCAGCGGTCTCTACCTCCGGATTCCTCACGAGATAATCGAGGACCGCATCATAGGGCCAGCCGTCATTCGGTTCATTCTCCTCGGAAGCCACGATGTATCTTACATAGCTCTGAGCTTGAAAAGCGACCTCCAGATTGCTCATGAGACAGGCGTCCATCCCCAACAGATCTAGTTTCTGACCGAAGATGTCGACAGCTTCGGCGAGCACGTTACCCAGCTCAATCGTGTCGAGCGAGTGTCCCGTCCCGTCGTCGGTGAGGATGGCGCGAGCGTGGAGGGAGGGGGCCTGGAAGATCTTCTCCAATGTCGTGCGAAAGAGCACGCGACCCAATGAACTCGACGATCGCGCGACCACCTCTCGTCCGCTGTAGTCAACGGGATTGACGGAGCGAGCGACGCCATCCATCTCTTCCGGCGACCAACCACCGCCGTGGTTCCAGAGCACCAGAGCATACCGGTCCGCCGGATAATTCCGAGACGCCCATTCGAGAAAGCTGAGCAGGACCTGGGGATCGCCCGAGTCCGTCTCTCCCAGCGACAGGGTGCGTTCATCCGCTCCATCCCGCTGTATACGATACCGTCGGGTCTCGTGAGACGGTCCGATCCTGTCGAACTCCGCGATGATGTTGACATCGTCGGTAGACCCGACCCTGCGCATCTCGTTCAGGTCCTTTTCTCCAGCCATTGACAGGTTATTGTCGCCGGCTAGATAGACCATGAATGTCCACTTGGCTCTAGTTTCCATGCTTCTCCGGTAGGATGAACTCATGAGTCGCTTTCGGCATCACCGTCAGCCGGTATCCGTAGTCATCAGGATCATGCGTCTTGACCAGGTCGCGGAGCGAACGCGTCGAGTTGGTGGCCACGATGTCGATGGTCCGCCCCTGGTCGCGTGCCGCCGTCACCACCCATTGCAGGGTGTCCTTGGAGGGATGACCGTGATATCCACTGGCCGAAATCACATAGGTATCGGCGGTGATGCGTCGTAAGAAGTCCTCGGTCATATTGCGCTTGCTGCCGTGGTGCGGGAGTTTGAGGACGTCGACGTGGAGTTGACCGCCGGGCTCCAGGTAGCCGGCCCGCTGGAGGCCTTCCTCCAGGTCATCGGAGCGCCCGTCGCCGGTCAGCAGAACGCGGCGGCCCTCAGCCTCGGCCATGAGCATGATACTGCTGAGATTAGGGACACTCGTGTCCATGTCTCGGGCCGCCCGCTCCGCACCCAGCGCGTCCCCCATCAGGG
>JBNGDU010000387.1:0-7104 GCA_049975025.1 Anaerolineae bacterium | reverse complement strand
TGAGGATGCTTGATTGGAGAAAAAGATGACGCAGCTTTGTGGTAAAGGTATATGGCTGGCCCACTCCTATGATCTGGAGAGAGCTGCCGAGATGGCAACGCATATGGGGGGAACTCACCTGCTGATCAAGGTGGGACACGGCCCCCACTATTTTCCAGAGACAACCCGCGACATGCTTCAGCGGGTTCGCGCGCTGGGGCTTTACTCCCTGGCGTGGATTCGGGTCACCGATCAGGCGCCCCAAGACGCTCACAAAGCTATCGTCAGGGCACTCGCGCTGGGTTATCGGGCTGCTGTGCTCTTTCTTAGCGCCGATACAGGCGCCGGGAATATGACAGCGCTTGCAGATGCGCTCATCAACGTGGAGATACCTCGCGAGCGACTGTTTCTGGCATCGCCTCCCCTACCCTATGTCACCTACGCCAACGCACTGGAGGCCCTCGTGCCGGTCTGCCAAGGTGGCTGGATGCCGCTTTGTTCGCCGGCCTGGGGCAATGACGCCAGGGACGTGATCGATCGTGACGTCTACCACAGCTTGGGGGATCTCAGCCTGATGTGGGGAACGACACCCGAAGTCTATCCTGTGCTCTCCCCCCGCAACGGATCCGATGAACGCAACGTCCTCCCCGAGGAGTTCATCCCTTGGGTCGAGGGCATCGCCCGTCACGGCGTCGACTTCTTCAGCGTCTTTCACGCGGTCAGCGTCGAAAAAGCGCTGTGGCCAATGCTGCAGTCCATCAACATCGCGTGTATGGACACCGACGAACAGGCGGCTATCCGCGAACTAAGTGAGAACGCGAGCACCAGCACCGTGCCACAACCGGTCTACGTTACCGTGAAAGCCAGCGACACAGTTTGGGGATTTATCTCACGCCATGGCATGACACGCGAGCAGTTCTGGGAATGGAACGCGCATCTGTGGGATAGCCGAGGGTTGCCACGTGACCCCGATTACCTTCAGGAGGGCTGGCGCCTCCGCGTGAAGTAAGTTCCAAACTCCGAGGATTTGTTGTAGTTCGACGCGATTATGATATAATGCTTAATCGCCGCCACTCGTTGGCGGCTTACTTATGGTCGCATCTTGAAGCAATATTGAAGAATCAGCAAAACAACGTCGTGCAAAGCAACGTCCTGCAAAGGCGGCGCAGCGCGCCGGCAGAGTTTTTGCAGAGAGGAAAAGGAAAATGAACCTGGTCGAGTCACTAGAACGTCAGATGGTCAAGCCAGACCCGGAGATTCCGGACATGACAGTGGGAGATATCGTTCGCGTCGACGTCCGCATCGTCGAAGGCGATCGCGAACGCATCCAGCCCTTCCAGGGCACCGTGATCCGCAAGCGCAAGGGCGGCGTCAACGCCAATTTCACCGTGCGCCGTATTGCATCGCACGGCATCGGCGTGGAGCGGACCTTCCTGCTACACTCACCTCGGATCGAGCGGATCCAAGTTCTGCGCCGTTCCAAGGTGCGTCGCGCTCAGCTCTACTTCCTGCGCGAGCGCCGCGGTCGGTCCGCGCGCTTGAAGGAGCGTCGCTAAGAGGGGCGCCGCGCTGGACGAGCAGGGCAGTAGACCACTCATAGGCATTACCGGGCGGAGTGACACCTCCGCCCGGTTGCTTAATGCGCCCATGCACTCCGTGGGCCAGACCTATACCCGCGCCGTTCACCGGGTTGGAGGGACGCCGCTTATCATCCCCCCGATCGCAAGGGAGGCTGATTGGCCCGAGCTCTTGGCACGATTGGATGGCCTAATGCTGACCGGAGGAGAGGACATCGGACCGGCCCATTACGGACAGAAACCCGAAGCTTGGACAGGACACGCTGATGAAGAGAGGGATAGATCCGAATTGGGTTTGGTACGCCATTGGCTGGCGACGGGCAAGCCGCTTCTTGCCATCTGCCGTGGTCATCAGCTCCTAAACGTCGCGTCCGGTGGTGACCTCTACCAGGAGATCAGCACCCGCGTACCGAACGCGCTGGATCACGGCTACGTTCCCGGACGACCGATGGAACAGCCGGTGCACATTGTGGATATCCAGCCCGACAGCCGGCTTGCACAGATCCTTAACGGGGTTCGAGTTGAGGTCAACAGCGCTCACCACCAAGCTGTGGCGAGGCCGGGAGAGAATCTCCAGATCGTGGCACGATCCTCGGACGGCGTTGTCGAAGCGACCGAGGACCCGCATCATCCCTTCTGCCTCAGCGTGCAGTGGCACCCTGAGGCGATGCTCAAGATCTCCGATAGGATGCTACCGTTGTTCGCGGCCTTCGTGGAGGCTGCGGTCGACGCATAGTCACGGCACATACCATAAGGTGAAAACGGCGAGATTCTCCTCTCGCCGTTTTTTCGTCAAAGACCGATCAGCCGCGGCGCGCACTAGCCGCGCACCAGAACCACCACCCCTGCGTCGCGAACCTCACCAAACATCGACCGGCGGTCGGGGAAGGAAACTAAGCCGTTTCAGCCGGCTCTTCCGCTCCCTGGAGCGTGATCGGGCGCCCCTGCTTGAAGGTCTCAAGCTGCTCCTCAAGCTCGTGGCGACGCACATCGGCAGCGGACTTACCTTCCTCCACCAGGCGGTCCACGCCCTCACGAATCCGAAGCTGCATCTCATTGCCGGAGCTCGGCGCGAAAAGCAGCGAGATGACACCGCCGGTCCAAACGCCGATCAGAAAACCACCCAAGAAGACAAAGAGCTTGCGCATCACGTACCTCCCATTGGCGCATCCGTGCACGTACCGCGCCACTATCGTTTCTAGATTGCTGTGAGCTATCTCTGTAGACAATTATACGCTAGAGGCCCGCGGACGCAAAGTTGGCTCCACTAAAAAACGCCGACGCATCGCGTTACAGCTATTAAGGCGTCGCAGTGGGAGTGGGAGTGGGAGTGGGCGTAGGAGTGGGGGTGGGCGTCGGCGACGCCGTGGGTGTCACCGTGCCGTTCGCTTCGGACGGCAGTTCCTCCTTAAGCAGGACCAGCGACCGTGACATCCACCCCGTGCCCTCCCTGGGAAGACAGGGCTCAATCTGAAACCCCAAGACAGGCAATCCCGTTGGATTATCGATATAGAGATTGTAGCTGCGCCCCGGCTGCACGGAGAAATCCGCATAGCCCAAGCCCTGCTCGGGCTTAAGTCCGGTGATCGCACGATCCGCACCGCCATCCCACGTCAGCCACAGCTCGCGCATCGGCACACCCACCTGCTCCTGTCGCTCGCGCCGCCCCTCCCGAACGGTGCGCGACACCTCCAGAGAGACGGCGATCGAAGGCGTGACATCACAGCTCAACGTCTGCGTTATGATCTTGAACTCCGAGGTCTGGAGTTGAGGGAGTTCCGTCGGAGCCGGCGTCGGCAATGGAACCTGGGTTGGGGTAGGAGAGGGAGCCGGCGGGGGCGTGGATGTCGGGGTCGCTAACGGACCGGTGGCTGTCGGGGTAAGGGTCGTCCGGGCGCTATCCGCACTTCCGGTAGAAAGCGAGGGCGTCCCTCCCTCGGCGTAGATCCCTACGGCGGGCACATCGACGTCGTACTCCAGAGCCAGACGTGCCATTCGCTGGAGCGTCACAACGGACCGTCCGTCGGCGACAGCGCTCTCCAGCACGTCCGCGATGACGACTTCGACCTCCTCATCGGGCAACCCCGAGAGCCGAACAAGCGTGCGGTCCCAATTCCCTTCGACGCCGTAGGACCAGGTCGTCATGCGAATCCAGTCCTGGCGGTAGACCGCGTCGAGCAACGGCGGGAAAGTATCGTAGTACTCAATCGGCGCGATAAACCATGCATAGATCAACCCACCGGCGAGACCCAACAGCAAACCGACGATGAGCACCCCCGCGACCTTCATCCTACATCTCCCGTCAGATAGGGCGCCATGGCCGGCGTCGTCGCATCCAGATCCCGCGCTAACCGCACCAAGGGCTCGATAAGGTCGGCGCTGCGTTCCTCAGCTATCCAGCGCTCGACCAAAGCCACCAGAGGCGCTGTGAAGGGCTCCTGGCCCAGCGCGCGCAACCGCTGTTCGGCGCGTGGCAGATCCCCATTGGCGATGTAGGCCACGGAGACCAACCGCAGATACTCATCCCGGTAGTCGGCGCGGAGCGACGCTGGTGTGACCGCTGACGAACGGATCGGCATGATCCGCCATCCTATGAGAAGCGCCAGGCCGACGCCCAATGCCACACCCAACAAGAAGACAAGCAATCGCTTCATCCTATGAACTCCTGCGACAAATCCAAAACAATCGTTCTATTGACATACCCGATGAAATCTCTATAATGAAGATAAGAGACGTTCGATACCTCTCGGAACCAGGTGAAGAGGCGGGGCGCCTAGAGGCGGATCCTGCAAAGCCAGTCGGAGTAACCGACAACCTGAGAAGTTCCGGGAGGTTTTTTCGTGCCTCGTTATCCGCCCGCCCTCGCTCCCTGCCTTGAGCGGCACGTAAGGCCGTACCATAAACGGCAGGAAGAGATTCGAGACCCGAATCGGAAGTCGGCGTGTCACCGACAGTTGGCCTTCGGAATGCATCACCGTCATCGTGACAGGATAATATCCTGCGACCGAGGACCCGATGGAGGAATCGAATGTATGGCTGATGACAGGCCCATAGGCCAACTCGCCATCCCCCAAATCCCAGGTGTAGGTCACAGGCTCGGTCACTAAGTGGCTGACCGCCGATAGCGTTATCGGTTCATCGGCCTGGATCAGGATAGGATCAGAAGCCACGTCGATGACCCCGGCGAGATGCAGCGTCGTGGCAGCCGCCGCGCGCGCGAAATCCGTGTAGTAGACTATGTCCAGCGTCGCGAGGCGATCCCAGCTCTTATGGTAGTTCTCCCCATTGAAGTCGTTGAAGTCCTCCGTGGCGGCGATGGCGGGGTAGCCCTCGGCCCAGAAGGACGCGTGGTCACTGAGCCGCATGTTACTCGCCACAATCGCGGGAATCAGATCCAGCCCATAGGTCTGAACCACGTCCGCAAACACCTGCGCGATCGCGGCATCAGCTTCTCCCTCGGTTCCGTCGCGCGTGTGGACGTTCAGCACGGGATCGTCATCGGAGTTGAAGGCGATCATGTCGAGGTTGACCACGGCCACGACGTTCTCGTCATCGGCAGCTAACGCCTTGGCATACGCACGACTGCCATACAGGCCCTGCTCCTCGCCGGTGGTGAGGACGTAACGGACGGTGTAAGGGAGATCGTGCCGGCTCAACGCCTCGGCGGTCGCCATCACCGCCGCACTGCCCGAGGCGTTGTCATCCGCGCCGGGCGCCAGCTCCATGGGGTCGTTCGACATGGAGTCGAGATGCGCCATCAGCAGGATCACGCGCCCCGGCTCCAGAACCCCGGCTTGCTCCGCGACGATGTTGCAGCGCTCGACGTCCCTCAGCGGATAGGTGTGACAGACCGTCGGGAGATCCAGCGCCTCGAAGTGCTGCCGGGCATAGCTCTCGGCCATAGCTATGGCCTCGTCAGCAAAGGAGTAGCGCGTGGTCAGCGTATAGGGCGCGCCCGCGATCTCGACAGGCCACTCGCCGGAGAGGTCGCCGACATACTCATAGAGCGCAGAGGATTTGATACCGGAGAGCGTCTCGGCAACCACGGGAGCGTAGCGGGTCTCGGAGAAGATATCTCCTGTGAGCGAGGGGGGTAAGGCCGAGTACCCCGGCGTGAGCGCAGCTTCGGGTGCGTCGACCACCCTGGACCCGGCGACCACGGATGTCGTCGTCCAGGCCCAAGCCGATACCACGAGCGCGACCGAGAGCACGATCCGCCAGAGGCACGGCGCGCCCGGAGTCGTCGAGCCGGCAATCCGGTAACGTCGCTCTATATAGGGCACTTCATCACCTACCGTACGATCAGGGGCATGTAATTGCGTTGGTTCGGCATCGGCTTTGCCTCCAGCACGGCAGCCAGCGCGTCGACACGTCCCCAACCGTAGACGCTATTGGGGACGGCGTCGACGGCGTCGCCGCACTGCGTCGAGGTCAGATGCAGCGCCGTCGATGTCAGCAGCTGCTCCGTCGCCGTGATCTCGCCGCGCAAGTCGGGACGGGCGGACCATATCAAGGCCACGACACCGGCGACGTGCGGCGCCGCCATCGAGGTGCCCTGGAGCTCCAAGTAGCCGTCGCCGGGCACGCTCGACTCTACCCTAACCCCCGGGGCCACGACGTCCGGCTTGACCAACTCCGTTCCGGTCCCCCGGCTGCTGAAGGACGCGATGCTGTCCGTGCTGCCGGTAGCGCCCACGGTGGTCGATGCGTCGTACATCGCGGGCGGCTCGTCCACCGTACCGCAGCTCGACCCACTGTTGCCGGCTGAGGCCACGACCATGATACCGGCGGCCCGGACGTTTTCCACCACAAGCCTCATGAGCTCGATCTGATCCGGACCGCAGCCCTCGTAGTACGGGCACGACCAGGAGTTATTGATGACATCGGGCGCCTTCGTCGGGTCGCCCTGGGACGGATCCCCGCCGACAGGATAGGGCGCCAGGAAGAACTGAAAACACTCGGTGTACGATGCCGGGCTCCCTAGCGGCCAACTTCCGCCCGCACTGACCATATTGCGGCAGCCGATCCACTTCGCCCCCGGGGCAACGCCGATCTGGTGGTCGGCCCCGTCGTCGCCCACGATGGTGCCCATCGTGTGGGTGCCGTGATACTGATCGTCGCAGGGCTCGGTCGCGTCGGCCCCGCACCCGTCGGCGTCCGCGTGGATCGCATCGTGCCAGCTATAGTCGTGGTCAGCCGTGACGCCGTTCCATCCTCGATACTGGGCCTTGAGCGCCTCGTGTTGCCAGTCGTAGCCGGTATCCTGGCCCGCGACCACCACGCCCTCACCTCGATAGCCTAACCACCACACCTCCGGCGCCCTGACCTGGAGCACGCCCCAGGGCACCCCGGTCGAGGCGCGCGACGATTCTGGGCGCGAGGCGACCGACGGGGATGATTCAGGAATCCCCGGCACCCAGGGATTGGTCATGATCACCTCGATCTCCGAACGGCGCGCCAGGGCAACCACGACGTCGCGGTCTGCCCGGATCAGCAGCGCGTTGACGATGTAGAAGGGACGGTACTCGATGCCGCGGGAGGTCAACCA
>JBNGDU010000386.1:0-7148 GCA_049975025.1 Anaerolineae bacterium | reverse complement strand
GGGCCCCATTCGGTTGGCGGAAATGCGTAAGTTGAGTACAATTTCGCAAGAGCGCACCGACCTGGACGCGCTCAGTAGGACTCGAAGCCTTGGCCTATCTAAGGAGACGCTATGCCCCTGACCAAGATCGTCTGTACCCTCGGACCGGCGACCGACGACCGTGAGACATTGCGCGCGATGATTCGCGCCGGTATGACCGTAGCGCGTCTCAATTTCTCCCACGGGGACGCAGAGGAAAAACGCCGCACCTTTGCTATGGTGCGAGAGATCGCTGACGAGGAAGGGCAGCACGTCGCCATCATGGGCGATCTTCAGGGGCCCAAGATTCGGGTCGGCGAGCTCCCCGAGGACGGCATTGAACTCACCGAGGGCGATCACGTGGTGCTCACCTCTGACCCGGTCGAGGACGTCGAGTCGGAGATCCCCTTTCCGCACCCCGATATCATCGAGGACATCGATGAAGGCGATCGTCTGCTGCTGGATGACGGCACAATGGAGCTCATAGCCGAGAACAAGGAGCGGAATCGCCTGACCTGTCGCGTGTTGGTGGGCGGTCGTCTCAAGTCCCACAAAGGCGTGAACCTGCCGGGCGTGAAGTTAAGCTTGCCGGCGCTTACCGAAAAGGACCGTGCAGACGCGCTGGTGGCCCTCGACCTGGAGATGGATTACCTGGCGCTCTCCTTCGTCCGCCGTGCCGATGACGTGAAGGCCCTGCGCGAATACCTGTTGGACCATGTCGAAGGCTCGGTCGAGCGTCAGGTGGGCGAGAACCCCCACCGGATTCCGGGCCTCGTCTCCAAGATCGAGAAGCCCGAGGCCCTTGATGACCTAGAGGGCATCGTCCGCGCCTCCGACGCCGTGATGGTGGCCCGGGGTGACCTCGGGGTCGAGATCGCACCCGAGCGCGTGCCTCTGGTGCAGAAGCGCATCGTCCATCTCTGCAACCAGTTGGGCTGTCCGGTGATCACGGCGACGCAGATGCTCCAGTCGATGATCGATCTGCCTCGCCCCACGCGGGCGGAGGCGTCCGATGTGGCGAATGCCATTCTGGATGGGAGCGACGCCGTGATGCTTTCAGGGGAGACGTCGATCGGCAAGTATCCTGTCGAGGCCGTCAGCATGATGGCCCGAATCGCGGAGAACGTGGAGCAGTCGGAGGATTTTCCCTATAATCAACTGCTCGATATGGACTTCGAACAGGATCAGCCTAACGCGCAGGTGATCACGAGCGCCATCAGCCGGGCGACGGTGGTGCTTTCAATGACCTCCAACGCTGTCGCGATCCTGTCGTCCACGGAGTCGGGACGCACGGCGCGCATCGTAGCCCGTCACCGGCCCAAGGTCCCGCTGTTGGGGATCACGCCCTTCCCTCAGACCGCCCGGCGAATGCAGATGATGTGGGGCCTCAATCCCATCGTCGTGGAGGCTTTCCACCACACTGACGAGATGATCGAGAGGATGATGCAGGCGGCCTTCGAACGCCACTATGTCGAGGTAGGTGACAACGTGGTGCTGACCGCCGGCATCCCGCTGGAGGTGCACGGAGTCACAAATATGGTGAAGGTGCACACGATCCGCGAGGCAGATCTGACGTAAAGCGCACCCGGGAAGAAAAAACACCGGGACGCTTCGTCCCGGTGTCGCAGGTTCAAATCCGGAGACCACCCCGCATCGTGGCGTGCGGGTTGGGATTCGAGATCGCGTCGCTCAGGCCTGAGCCGGCTCCGGGGCCTCGGGCTCCAAGTCCACCTCACGGTCCATCACGGGCTCCACGACCTGGCTCCCCTGAGATGCGCCGCAATAGGGGCAGATATGCCAATCGAGCTCCAGGACGCGATCGCAGGCGATGCAGTTTTTCTTCAGGTGAGTGTGACAGTAGGGGCAATAGATGAAGTCATCCTGGACCTTGGCGCCGCAACCCGGACAGACCTCAGGTTCCTCAATAGCCTGGAGCAGAGCTTCTTGCTCTAGCGCGTGTTCGTAGGCCTCAGAAAGGGTCTCTTGCGGGCGGATCAGAAAGTAGACGATCAGCCCGGGCAACGTCAGTACCGCGACCATCAGGGTCGCAAGAATCTGCACCACAACGTCGCGGGTCCTCGAACGGATATCCCGGAAGGTCCAGAGGATCATCCCCAGCCAAACGCTGGTGAGGAACACCGCTGTCACCAAGGTCAAGATCGTAACGACCTGCGGCAGAATCTCTAGGAGTTGATCGATCATATGTAAAGCGACTCCTTTATCAGAGCATCGTCTCCGATACCCTCACGTCGAGTTGTGTTGGTTCGCCCGTCAGGTTCATAGCGTCGACCCAACCCCGGCATTATACCATCGCCCATAAGGGAGGCAAGAAAATGACGTACATCACGGTGAAGGAGATGCCCGTCGAGGAGCGTCCGCGCGAGCGTCTGGCCCGTGTCGGACCCCAAGCGCTGTCCACCGCCGAGCTGCTGGCGATTATCCTGCGCACCGGCACCGGCGGCGAGAACGTGTTGACGATGGCCAGCCGCATCCTCAGCACCTTCGACGGCCTGGGCGGCCTCGCACGGGCCGATTTCGCGCAGCTGGCGGCAGAGCGGGGTCTCGGGCCGGCGAAGACAGCCCAGATCCTGGCTGCCATGGAGATAGGCCGGCGTCTGATGGTCGAGGCGCCCGAGGAGGGCTGGCAGATCCGCGCCCCCTCGGATGCGGCACATATCTTGATGCCGGTCATCGGCCACAAGGAGCAGGAACACTTCGTCGTCCTGTACCTCGACACCCGCAACCGCGTGACCTCCCGCGAGATCCTCTACAAGGGCAGCCTCAACACCTCGTTGGTCCGGATCGCCGAGGTCTTTCGTGGCGCGGTGCGGCGCAACTGCGCGGCCGTGATCGTGGCGCACAACCATCCGTCGGGCGACCCGAACCCCTCGCCAGAGGACGTGGCGCTCACGCGCCGGCTGGTGGAGGCGGGAAAGCTGCTGGAGGTGGACGTGCTGGACCACCTGGTGATCGGGCAGAACCGCTACGTCAGTCTGCGCGAGCGCGCGCTCGGGTTTGAGGCGGGATAGCCATCTCGCCGGTCCGTCTGTCGGGTGGGGCCTGCTCTCTGACGGCCCAAAGGAATGCCGTTCACACTATCAGCGACCATCAGACCTGGTTGGAGACTCGACGGCAAGAACACCGTAGACGGCTCTTGAGATCGTGTCTTCTGTGAATGGCGGATTTGGCAGTTAGCCTGGTCAGCAATAGTATATGGCTGACTGTACCGCGGACGAACGGCGATCCTCCAATGCAACAGAGTCCCCGTTTGCAGATATATTGGATGGTTGTTCTGTCATAAGGTGTCGATAACCATCGCCCTTTCATCAATCCTCCCGTGTGTTGAAATCGAGTTCGCGGCACATCGGCACGTGATACCTCTACAAGCATAGACTAACAATCGAGGAGGCTGCCCAATGCCTCTCAATGCAGGACAGATCTTGCAGAGCCGATATCGCATCGCTTCCCCTCTAGGAAAAGGCGGGATGGGCGCGGTCTACCGGGCTTGGGATCTCTCCCTGGACCGACCGGTTGCCGTGAAGGTGAATGAGAGCTACGAGAAAGGTTCGCAAGGCCAGTTTGAGCGTGAAGCCAAGATCCTCGCTCGTCTTCGGCACGCCAACCTACCCGCCATTCTGGATCACTTTGTAACGCAGGACGGCAAACAGTGTCTGGTCATGGAGTTTATTGAAGGTGAAGACCTCGATCATATGATCAAAGCACACTCATATGTCGATGAGGAGCGGGCACTAGCATGGATTGACAAGGTGTGCGACGCTGTTGCCTATCTGCACGCTCAAACACCCCCAATCGTCCATCGCGACATCAAACCTGCGAACATCAAGATCACGCCCCAGGGTGAGGTTTTCCTGGTCGACTTCGGGCTCGCCAAGGTGGGCGACGCTGAGGTCATGACCAGCACCGGCGCGCGCGGTGTCACCCCAGGCTTCAGCCCACCTGAGCAATACGGGGCTGGTGGAACAGATGCTCGCAGTGATGTGTATGCGCTAGGCGCTACGCTCTATGCCCTTCTGACGGGCACAACCCCTGCGGAAAGCGTGTTGCGAACGATCGGTGCGGTCGAGCTGATCGCGCCCCAAGAGTTGCGCCCCGATACACCTGATCACGTGGCCTCGGCTGTGGAAGCAGCACTTCAGACTGCCCCTTCAAACCGCCCCGAGACGGTCGAGGCATTTCGCGCAATGCTGCAACCATCAGGTCGGACGACGTTACGTCCTGAGCCGACGGCGATCCTAAGTGCGACGGATCACGCCGGCACGCCACCATTCAGGTTACGTCAGACCATAGGCCAGCTCTCTCCGCCCGTCAAGATCGCAGGATTGACGGTGCTGGTGTTGGGAATCGCCGGAGTTGTTGCGGTGTCAGTCTGGGGTGGACCTGGCTTCAGAGACCCCATTCCGACGGCCACTATCGCTAGTATCACTTCTCCCGTCCCAACGCGTACAAGAGCGCCCTCGGAAGAGCCGGCTTCGCGCGTAACCAGCACCTCGGTGGTAGCACTGGCCGGCCTCGCGACGGATACCCCACAGCCTTCGCTGCGCATGTCCCCAACGTCGACAGTCCCATCAGTAGATCCGACGGAGACCGCGATTCCCACAGTCGCTCCCTCCGAGACGAGCACGTCCGCTCCCACTGTTGCACCTACCCAACGCTGCCCCGGTGTTGCGCAATCTTTCGTCCGGGCATGGAAAGAGACAGATGGCCAGATCGGTTGCAACACCAGCCGCCCCTGGGTGACGGAGATTGCTGAGCAGCTCTTTGAAGGTGGCTGGATGTACTGGCGCAAAGACATCGACAGGATCTACGTTGTGTTCGGGAATGGGACTTGGCGGCAGTACGAACACTCGTGGACCACGGACAACGATGCTTTCTCCTGCCCGGATGACAACACGCCCGCGCAGAACCCCCCAACGCCCATTATGGGGTTTGGTGAGGTGTGGTGCACTCAATCCGGCGTTCGGAGTTCCCTGGGAAAAGCCACGAGGGCTGAGGTGTATTACGACGCTACGCTCCAGACCTTTGAGCTCGGACACATGATGGAAACCAAGAGTGGGATCTGGTCATTCTACAATAATGGCCGCTGGGAACGACGCTAGGCTGGTTGATGTTGTGTGCCTGCAACTGGTGACCAGAGCAAGGGATGGTAATGTTTGAGGCCCCAGCGGATGGAGCCTTTTCTTCGCCGGATCATTGCTCTGAATGCAGGCCCGGGACGCCTTCCGAGTGCGACGTTCCCCTCAACTCAGGAATGCTTTCAGTCGATTCGAGTAGGAACTTCACCAGGCAGTCAAGTTGCTCATTGTTGGTCAGAGAGAAAAAGTGCTCGGCCTCTAGGTCAAGTGTGCACTCAAGCGTCTTCGGGTTGTTGCCCTTGTTATTCTCTAAGACCAACTTCAAGGGCTCGCTGAAGCGGAATCCGAAGAAGAGATCCTCAGATACATAGAATCCTCGCCAGAACCACCCCCCTGTTCGCTGCCTACTTGCATCTGGCAATGCTACGATCACGGCGGCCTCCATCATTTCGGTGAGGTCAAGCATCGCCGGAACGCCATTAATGTATTCCCAGCCCACCTTCTTCATACTCATATTCTTCTCCTCCAGAAAATCTATCAGTCCATCGCAGAAGTAGCGGCTGACTTCATCATCAGTCTCGGCATCCGATAGCCAATTGTAGATGTTGTACCAGTACAGACGCTGATAGGCACTGGGGTCAAGCGAAGTCCCGACATCAGAATAGCGTGATCGGGACAGGAGGACGAGGCGTGTCCTAGAGATGCCGCTTTGGTCGAGCTGTTCCTTGTACCTCTCGAGCTGGTCGATGCCTAGTGGAGAGTCATGTTTCACCTCAACATAGACCAGTACATCGTTGTTCCTAAGCTCGATATCAGGGGTGCCTACGGGTGTGTTGACTTGTGTGCTTATCTGCACAGACGGGGCAGACGTGAACCAAGGCTCGTTGTCCTGACAGCAAAGCAGGTTCGCGAATTCCAGGCCACGGGCCGGGTCCCGCTCAAGGAGCAGCCTCGCAACGAACACTAGGCTCTCAGTGAGATAATTCTCCTCAGCGTGACCGCTGTATCTCGCTAGCGTACTGAATATGTTGGGTTCCATGAACCTATCTACTCTTTCTCCAGTGGCAATATCTTGTCTACAGAGGTCTCCTGTGCAGCACCGGCTGGCGTAAAGTCAGCAGTGAGCGTCCCACCGGATTGGGTTGCTCCAGCTTCCTAGTGAGACTCAAAGCTGCATAGTCGATGGACAACGATTGCCTCAAAACCTCGAACCTGCACTATGCCTGATGGCGCCTCTTCCCACGCAGGATGCACCAGGACCGCCCTGGGTAGATCTATGGCGTGGCAGTAGACAACTGCCTGGTACAGATCGCCTCGTCCTCCTTGAAGCTTGTACTTAGCGTCAAGTGCAGGGTCGGCCATTGGGAGACGTCCATGTTTCTGCTTAGCCCGCAATGTCGTCGCACAGGCAAGTGTATGTTCTCGGGTAAGCTGGGCAAATCAGAAGGAGCGCAGGGAGCGCGGCGCGACGTCGCACCAAGGCGCATACCACTTGCTTGCACATCTCCTTGCCTTGACATCGCGCAGAGCATCAAATAGCATGAAAGAGGGTCGTCACCACCTCAGCCTCAACGCAGCCCCTGACGATTCCTGCTGTGCCAATGCAGAACCGCGCCTACGGTGTGGCTCTCCAGTATTGATAGGTTGTTTCAAGACTATGTCCCACCAGGAGGTTCCATCATGCGCAAACATTTGCTCTTTGTTCCATTTGTCGTAGCACTAGCCGGATTGTTGTTTTTCGAGGGTGCTGTGCGAGGTAATGCTCTACCTGAGGTTGCCTTTGTCGATGAGACGGCCACGGTAGCCGAATCGGAGGCAGCCGTTCACCTCGATGTCACGCTGAGCCAGTCTTCGACCCTCACCGCTACAGTTGGGTATGAGACGAGAGGAGGCAGCGCGGTAGCTGGACAGGATTTCCTGACTAGCACGGGAACTCTGACGTTCACGCCGGGCATCACGCTGCAGAACGTTACCGTCTCACTACTAGTACATCTCAGCGGAAGTGAAAGTCTGGTAGAATACTGAGCTTGCATCGCG
>JBNGDU010000385.1:0-7228 GCA_049975025.1 Anaerolineae bacterium | reverse complement strand
CCGGTTTGGGGATACAACCTCTGCCGCTACTTCGCGGATCGGGAGATGGTCGCGATCTCCTTCCAGTATCGCCTGAGTGACAACCGCAAGGTCACCCCCATCGCGTCGATAGAGGACGCCAAGTCGGCGGTCCGATGGACCCGCCAGCGGGCAGATACGCTGGGCGTGGACCCTGGTCGGATTGCCGCGGCGGGTTTCTCGGCCGGCGGACATCTCGCCGCCACAACGGCCCTGCTGGAGGATTTCCAGCCGCCGGGGGAGGACACGGCGGTAAGCGCAACCCCGAACGCATTGCTGATCTGGTCCGCCCCGGTGGACGTGACACTCGATCCCTGGTACGTGCGTCTCTTGCTGGGACGCACCAAGGCGGAGGAGACCTCACCCATCCATCACGTGCGGAGCGGACTGCCACCGACCGCGATCTTTCACGGCACAGCCGATAGCACCGTGCCCTTCAGCAGCGTCGAGCAATTCCACAAGGCGATGTTAGCTGCCGACAACCACTGCGAGCTGCACCACTACCGAGGGCAACAGCACCTCTTCGAGGACGCGCCGAACCGACGCGATGTCCTCAACCAGATGGAGGCGTTCCTCGTCACGCTGGGATACATCGAGCCAATCGAAGAGTAGAATATCTGGTCCCGTTTTGTCCTTGGTGCGCCGCTCGTGAAACAGCTGCCGTCACGTGTCTATGCCCGCCGCCAGGGGATTCCGAACTACAGGATCTGTCCGGTCGGGACCAGGCTTTCCGAGAAGCTAGCCCGCTGCGGGCTCAAGTCCAAAAAAAGCTCCGCCGTGCTGCGACCGGTATGGCGTCGATGCTCGTGACCCTCGAAGGCTTGGAGGAGCTGCGGATAGAGTAGATCAGGAGAGATGTACGCATCATCGCCCCTCACGATCACCTCCTCAATGTATCTTCTCCCGATCGTTCCGCAGGTCAAGGTAGTAGGTGACGCTGGGGATAGCGCCGGTGAAGCCCGCTTTCTCGTAGGCGCGTCTTGCCGGCGCGTGGGATGGATCGCCGCCGGTGGTCACCTTGACCGCCGCCATACCGGCCTCCCGCATCTCGGCGATGACGTGCCGGTAGAGCCGCGTGCCGATGCCCCGGCCCTGGTAAGCAGGATGGACGGCATTGTTGCCGATCTCCCCGACATGGGTGCGACAGTTGAGATAGTAACTGGCAAAGCCCACAGGCTCTCCTTCCGCTTCCACGACGATGACCACCGCCCCATGCTCTCCGCGACACGCCGACGCGATCTGCCGCCGCTTCTCATGCTGCCACCCGGGGAAGGCGACCTCGAAAAGCTCCTCCCCCAGCATACTGCGAAAGCTCTCGTAGACGGGCGTCCAGGCCGCCACGGCGATATCCAACAAGGCATCGACATCGGCCTCGTGAAACGCACGCAATGTAACGTGATCCATATATCCGCCTCTATACATGACTACCCGCGAGGCGGGGCCCACCAACTGCAGGTGCGCCCCACCTGGAACCGCCGTCGAATCGCGCTCCGCATCAGTAACACGCTGCACGACTCGTTGCAACCCACTAACGAGAAGCGAACCCCACCAGATTCGGTCATCTCGCGATCCCTGCTCATAGCGTGAACATATCCTCCCGGGTCAACGCGGCGCGCTGGGCGATCTCGAGACAGTAGTGGAAGTCACCGGCATGCTGGTCGCGGGCGTTCGTGCCGAAAGTGAATTTGGCACCGGCCTCCTTGGCCATCTGCACGAAACGCAGGCCGGGCACCCGCACCTGTTCCGCGATCTCCAGTGCGATATCCCGCTCCTTGGCGAGCTCAATGATCGTGCGCATGCGTGATTCGGTCCATATCTCGTCGTAATGGCGCGCGAGGCTCACCGGCAGGTAGGTCGGTCGCGCGAAGATGTCGATAGGCTCGTCCGACAGGATGTTGACGATATGAGCCCAGTACCTTGCGATGAACGCATCGACGTCCCAGATGAAATTGTCGTGGCGCCAGATATGGAGAAAAGTCCCGTCGTCCATAGGGAGGGTGTCGGCGTCCATCAAAACGTAGTCCAGTTGGTCGATTGCCTCGGCGGAGAAGTCCGCCGCCCAGTTAAGGTGCATCGGTTGTAGCCCGACGTACACAGCGTGGGCCTTAAGTCGCCGAACGTAGGACGTGAGGTCCCCGTCAGTCTCGATGTTGTAAGCAGCCCCGGGATGCTCGGCAATGCCGAATCGCATGTGCCGGTGCTCGGCCAAGGCTACAGCTTCCTCGAGGTTAAGGTCCTCGCTCAGATGCACATGATAGTCAATGAGAGTGCCCAAACCCGGGTCAAAGGTGCCCATAGTTACCGTTCTCCTTCCAGTATGGTCGGTAGCAAAGCCAGCTCAGTCCATGCCGGACCCCACGACGCTGCGCTCACAAGACGCCGGTTGTCCTGCGATGGCGCAATCGGCGTCATTCTACACCTGCCCATCTGAGCACAAAAGCGAAAGCAACGAAGAGCGGGACACCTGCCACGTGCTCAGGGCTCCCTAACACAGCGGTAGCTGTGACGTGGGTTGCCCCCCAGTTTATGGGTCGCGTTGACCGTCCCGTTGTAAGCGACGAAGTAACCACGTTCCTCGCTGTAGGCGTCGGCACTCCAGTAATAGATCACGGGATGGTCGGTGGCCCAGAGCGGCGATTCCTTGTCCGGCAGTACATCGCAAGTGACCTGTCGTCGGAACTCCCCCTGCCAGGTGCAGCCGGCATTCTCGCCGTGTCGGACGAGAGACCGAACGATCTCATCCGTGGTGGGCATTCGCCAGATATCCTGGGGTTCCTGCAGCAGTGTCTTTCCATCGGAGCTCAAATAGCGGCAGAGATTCGTCTCGACCATGTCCTCCTCAGTGGCAAAGACGGTGCTCTCAAACCCCTCGCCCTGTCGCCCATAGCCGGGCTTGTCGTCCATGCCCACAGGAGGGACGCCATAGAGCGCGATATCCTGCCACGATGGATAGCCGCCCCAGGGCTGTCGCCAGTTCCACCCCGGTCCCTCAGGCGCCCAGACCAGCGTGACGCCGTTACCCTCAATCAGCCTAGCGCTCCGGTCGCCGTCGTCCCGTCGGGACAGGACGATCGGCAGCATGTAGGCCGACACTCCCAGGAACACGATGAGGGGTAAGCCAATCGCCAGGACATAACGCCAGTGCCGAAGCCACCAGGGGCCGCGCCGCACGGTATCTTCGTCAACGCCACGGAGCCTGATGATGCCGTCGACGATGAAGGCAGATCCGACCACCACGATGCCCAAGCCGATCAAAGACACATCGCCGCCGAAGAAGAAGAGCGCGAATACGCCGACCCCCGCGATCAGACAGCCACCCACAATGGGCCATCGGAACGCCAACAGAGTGGGGATCACGGTCACCGCGATGGGGATCAGATATGGCAGCCGATTGTACCACGCGTCCCACCACCCCTCGTGGTACATCTCGGCGACGCCCCAGTACGTCCAGAGAACAGTCACGAAGATCATAAGGACGGAGGCGATCCACCCAGGGACTTTGGCGAGCTGTCGCTTTTCCGATTTCATAGATCAGTCCCAGGGATTTCCCCTATTGCCAGGTACAGATCCCGCGGTCACGATTTCCGCTTGGCAATCCCTAACCCTCACCTGCGAACTTCGTCGCCTCTGCAGTGTAAAGGCCTTCAGACCCACTCATCTTCCCCCCCAGGTCGGGTACTGCTCCGGCGACTCGCCATAGCTATCGATCACAACGGCTTCTTGAACGTCCATCTCCGGGTCGACGCGCTCCAGGACCACATCGAACTCCCACTGATCGCCGAAATCGTAGAGAAACTCCATCGTCTGGCCGACGCAAATGGGGACATCACCTATCTCCATCTCAGAAGCCCAAGGGCCTTCATCCATATACGGATGGTTGATGTACTTCCGAACCCCAGTACGGCTCTCAAACGCGAAGTAATAAAGGTGATCGTGCATGAAATCTATCGAGTTGATAATCGCTGAGGCGAGACTATGAAGAGAAGCATCAGCCGGAATAGCGATGCGACGCCAAATCGAGTCCAACGACACCTTGAAGATGTGCACGCCCTCCCGGTGTACCGGCTCAGGTACGATCAAGTTGTTGTGCCAATCAGGAAAGTACGGTTTTAGAATCGGCTGAAGAATCCCAAACGGGATCTCGTCGTGAGCTGGCAACTCACGGATCTTATCGAAGTTGCCGAAGAACTCCTTCCCAAGCAGAGCGAGGAGCGCGTCGCCCAAACGCGTGCGAAAGATGCGCTCAATTCGCCATCCCTCCCCGGGCTGTGGCGGTCCCTGTTCGATACGAATCCATCCAAAGAGAGACAACAGACCCAGGTTGTGCCATTCGGGAGTGTACTTCAAAGATACCTTCGCATTAGAGGCACCGGCGACCTGCAGTCCGTCATCCGGGATCACGGCGAAGAACCAAGCCGATTTGTAGGAATTATCTGGAACCGGATCGTGGTATCCTATGCGTTCACCAATGATATCCGGACTGCCCCGTAGAAGCCAGCTCTCCAGTAGATTCCCGTACCGTTCCGTCGGGTTGAGGCTTTGCCAAACCCGGTAGACCTCGTCGTCAATAAGCAGATAGGGTTTGCTACCGGTGGCGTCAACGTAAGTCAAGCCGGATGCACGCAGGACGAGATACAATCCGTGGATAGGCGGAAACGACTTCTGCACCGGGCGCTGCAGCCCGTGAAGCACGGGCTGTGCCAATCGCCGGTTGATCTCCGACAATGCGCGAAGCGGCAGTTGATGGGTGCCGGTAACGCGCAATTTGCGCTCAAGAACATAGCGTAACAAGGCGTCGAAGTCGTGCAGGATTGTGTCAGGACTCTCCTCACGACCAAACTCTGTCTTCTGCAGCGTATCGGCGTGCTCCGTTGTAAACTCAAAGCGTGATGGTTGATAGCCAAACATATGTCTCCGTCCTAGCGGCAGAACAGAGCTGCCGTCTCTAACCTAACCGTTCTCCGGCACGATCCCGCGTCCTTGCCAATTCGCGGGAGGCGCGATATCCATCGACCGCGCGACTGTGGGGGCGACGTCCGTAATCCGAATCCCGGATCCCAGGCGGGTACCGGACGACCACTCGTCGAACCCATTCAAGATCAGGGGAATGGTCATATCGGCCTCACACAGCGTCCCGTGGCCTCCTGCGTGTCCGCCGTGGTCACTGACCACGACAACCGCTCACTCTCCCGCCACCGCCGCCAGCACCTTCCCAATACAGGTATCGGCATTTTCAATACCTGCTAGGTAGCCTGGGCTCATCCAGCCATCTCGGTGACCGGCGACATCGGTGTAGCCCAAATAGATAAAGGCGAAATCCACCGGCTCCCGGCTGAGATACTCGGCCGCCAGCTCCGACAGCTGCAGATCCCCCAACCCCTCCGGTGCCTCACAATTGTTCAAGAAAATGCCCGCCGCCAAGCTCCCAGGACGGGAGAGATCGCGCAAGGGCTCCCAATTGTAGAAGGAGGCAGCTCTGCCGCCGTTGGCGTGAATCAGGTCGATCAGTCCCGGACCGGGGGCCTCGGGATTCCAGGTATTCGTCGTCACCTGATGCACCTGCGGAGGGCAGCTCAGGAACAGCGAGGCTATGCACGGCAGCGTGATCGACGGCGAGACGGTTTGCGCGTCAAGCGCGTAAGCACCGCACGCAGCAAGTTCGTCCATAACCGGAGTGTGGGCCTGCGCCATGCCATCGGGGCGCATCCCGTCGACGAGAAAGAGAACGACGCCTTCAGTTGATTTCCCCACGTGGACTCCTTTATGACGCTCTGGTGGCGATTTGATCGGAAGCTAAGCAGTTTGCGCTTTCAGATTGGTCTCTAACCCGGTTTCAGTCTAGTCTGATCACGTGGTTCTCATTCGTCAGTGAGGCATAATGCAGACCTGATTGCCGTCAGGGTCTTTGAAGGAGGTCTAGCTGTCCTCCTCGTCCTCCTCGTCCTCCTCTTCGTCCAGCATCTCCTCTCCGTGACCGCGTATGACCTCGTCCCAATAGGCAGCGTCATACTCGGACTCCTTGCGCAATTCCGTGGAATACTCATAGAGCGCCCGTCCCTCCATATCGAGCAGAAAAGCAAGATCGGCGGCCCGATAGCAAATCTGCGTCACCAGCCGCTCGATGGAGCCCTCGTCCTCGAGCCCTTCCTCAACCGCGTATCGGATCGAGTGTCGCACACCGCGGCGGAAAGACTCCGCCGCCGTCGGCGCATCCACGATATCCTTTGCGGCACGGAATAGCTTTTGCCACAAAGCGACCTCCTCCTCGGAGATCTCCAGCGCCTCGGCCAGCCGCTTCGCATCCCAGCCCTCTTGCTCCGCCCTTTCCAGGATCCTGACATCTTCCGGCATAAGCCGATCAAAGCGGAGATTGCCTGCATGATCAGCGTAGTGGAAGTAGCTATATCCGTACACCTCGGCAGCCAGCAGCTTTTCGCGGCTTAAGCCGGACGTGTCCCACATCTCCAGCAAAGCCTCTTCCTCATCGAAGAAGTCCTCGAGAAGATCATCCTCAACGTCGAATTCTACGAGCTCGTGGTCCTTGAGAATCACCTCGGGCGGCGCGTAGCCTATGTACTCCGGTTGCTCCCAATCATCGCCCGCGGGCAGGTCCTCAACGGCGAGGTAGGGATCAACCCGTATCTCCTTCCATGCGTGAATGACAAGCCCGCCCCCGATCGCCAACCCGACGTGACCCCAGTTCTTTCGCTCTCCGTTGAGCGTCCCGATGCAGTCGTAGAAGACGAAAGACCCAAGCGGCGGGTCTCTGTCCTGTCGGACGCCGTAGAGGTCGGCTGACTCCTTAGCCGTGCTACCGCCGAAGATCTCAATGCCGTTAGCTATCTCGTAGGCGTCCTCAACAAAGGCCAGACACAGATAGGGATACGCCACCGACCCAAGCTGCAGAAGAGCCCAATCCCTCGCGTTGCGCGCCATCGCCTGAACGTGTGTAGGATCTTCAGTCATCTCTCTTCAATCCCTTCTCCAATTGACTGCGTGAGGAGCGCAGTTAGTATACTCAGAATCAACCTCTCTGCACGCCTGATCCAAGATCCCTAGTGGACTGAGTATCCAGGGCGTCGGCGACTGGAACAGCAACGCCGGCGAGGCATCCCAGCTGATTCTAGGTAAATCTGCTTATCATCCTGCCGAAGTCACCGACATACCCTAGCAGCTCCCTGGTCTCGATCTCGCGAGCGCCCGCTTCCAG
>JBNGDU010000384.1:0-7230 GCA_049975025.1 Anaerolineae bacterium | reverse complement strand
TACGCCTACGACGATCCAGTCGTCCTCGCGCCCCGCGATCTCCAGGCGCATGGTATCTCCGACCCTCAAGTCGGGTCGTGTTTCCCATATGACCTCATTGAAGGCCACTGCGTTCTCGTCGCCGGGCAGAATCCATCGGCCCTCAATGAGGCGTGGTTCGACGAGTTCACTGTCCGCAGGAGGCGCGATAATGCCCACAGACTTCGCTGGCGTCTCGTCATCCAGCTTGAGGTCGCCGTTCGTCATCGTCCACACCTCGACATCCAAGACGCCCGGGATCCTGCTTAGCTCTCCGACGACCTCCTCGATGCGGTAGAGCTGCGAAAAATCGAGTGTCACGTCGGCGCCGAAGTAGCGAGTCATCGCCTCGACCGTTTCGTCCAGCGCGACCTGGGAGCTGAAGACCCCGATGAAGACGGCCCCTCCTAACGTGAGTGTGAAGAGCGTGAGCAGCAGCCGCTTCTTGCGCCGAAAGGTGTTGCGAATCGAGATGAGCAGCGGACGTGATAGGGCGCCAAGGCTCGTGAGTCGGCTGAGTTGCCCCTTACGTCCTTCCTTATCGCTGAGTCCGGTGCTACTAAGAGCGTCGCTTACGGTGATCTGCGATCCCTTAAGTACCGGTAGCAGGGCGGCGAGAGGCGGGAGAAGCAAGCCTAGAACAACCTGGATGATGATAGCTTGAGGTATGGGGCGAAAGGGCTGTAGCCGGAAATTGATGATGGCAGCGGCGAAGCGCGATAGCTCATAGGCGCCAATGCTCCCCAACGGGACTGCCACGAGCAACGCTATGCCGCCAAAGCTCATGATCAACAGGAGGTAGAGCCCGATGATCTGGAACCGCCTGGCGCCAACCAGCTTCATCACACCGATCTGGCGAAGGTGTTGGGTCAGCAGGGCTGATATGGTGTTGGCAATCAGCGAACTGCTCAATACCGCGATAAAGACCCCAACGATGATGAGGACCCAGAGCAAAGCCTGGATGATGTTGCCGAAGGGGTGTTCTTGAGAGGCGGCGATCTCGGTCTGCAGGACTGGGTAACCGCTCTCCTCGAGCCGATCGGTGACTGCCACGCTCAGCCGCTGGAGCTGCCGATCGTCATTGGTACCCTCAGCGCTCGTGACGAGGAGGTTGTTCATCATCGTGGGGGTGTGAAACCACGCGAGAGTCTCCAGCGTGATATAGCCACTCAGACCGCCAACGACCGTGTTATAGGGATCTGACTGGTCCATAGCTGTGCCTACCACGGGCAGATCTCGACGCGTACCGTCGGGCAGCTCGATAGAGACCTCTTGCCCGAGCGTCAGACCCAACTCATCGAGTGTCTTGTGCTCCAGGATCAATTCCTGGTCAGCAGGCACAGCTTTGCCGGCCATGGGGAACCGCCGGTGGATCTGGATGTCGGCGTAGTCGGGATGGGCGACCAGCTTGAGCGTGTCCCACTCCTCGATCCCGTCTTGTGTGCCGGTGCGGATGCGTACGGTGGTCTCGTGCACGCCTTCGGCGTGAGCCACTCCCTCCGTGCGACGTACGGCTTCGACGAGCTCGTCATCGAAGGGTAGGGTGCGCACCGTGACGTTGGCGGGGTTTGAAGCCTCATAGCTAAGGGCCAAATCTCGGCTGAGCATCATGTAAGTGCCGGTGATCACCCCGATCGCGAAGACGCCCACCGCGATGGATGCAACCACCAGCAGGGTCCGAGCCTTGTTGCCCCACAGATCCGCCAGCAGCTTCTTCCAGCGGGGCCTGAGACGACGAGGTCCAGGCATGGCGCCTACGTCATCTCCAGGACAGCCGCGGTCATAGGTTCGGCGACGAAGTCGTCGAACGCGCCGGTGAAGTCAACGGCATCGTCAGAAACAATGACACCATCGGAGATGCGGAGGGCACGAGACGCCCGATGGGCCAAGGCGGTGTCGTGAGTAACCATGAGGATCGTCTTGCCACGGGCGGCTAAACCTTCGAAGATATCGAAGATGACATTGGCTGCCCGCGAGTCCAGATTTCCGGTCGGCTCGTCGGCGGCGATGATCGGCGGATCATTCGCCAACGCTCGTGCCACGGCTGCGCACTGCTGTTGGCCGCCGGAGACGGCGCTGGGCATCTTGTGCATTACGTCGCCAAGGCCCACCTGCCTGAGAAGTTGAGCGGCGCGCGCTTCACGCGACTCAGGATCGTACATGTCGCAGAAATCCATCGGCAACATGACGTTTTCCAACAGCGTGAGCATCGGCAGGAGCTGATAGAACTGAAAGACGATACCCAGGTTCCGCCCGCGCCACTTGGAGCGTTCACTCTCGTCCAGCCTGTGGATGTGCGTGCCGCCAACCACCACCTCGCCGGAGGTGGGGTGGTCGATGCCGGTGATCATGTTGACGAGCGTTGATTTACCGCTTCCTGACTTCCCGACGACGCTCACGAACTCGCCCTCATGGAAATCGACGTCGATGCCACGCAACGCGGTGAAGTCTCCGGCCGGGGTCTTGAACACCTTCACGATGCCGCGCATGCTGATGATCGCGTCGCGGTCGTAGGGGATGCCTTTGCTATCGTCGTCTGTGTCAGTCCACCACATTAGGGTCTCCAAGGTATCCGTCGACAAGCTCTCCATCCCGCAGTGTCAGCGTACGGGTGGCCCGGCTAGCCAGGCTCTCGTCGTGCGTGACCATCAGGATCGTCTTGCCGCTCACAACTTGATCGGCAAAGATCTCGTAGATCTCGTCAGCTGTGTTCGAGTCCAGGTTGCCGGTCGGTTCGTCAGCGACAACGATGGGCGCGTCGTTGGCCAAAGCGCGAGCGATGGCCACGCGCTGCTTCTGGCCGCCGGAGATGCGGGTTGGTGGTTTGTGCATATGGGCTGCCAGTCCGACCTGCGCGAGCAGATGCCCGGCGCGTTCGACGCTCTCGCTGCCCCGGTATATTCCGCAGAGATCCATCGGCAGGAGGACGTTGTCAAGCAACGACAGTTGTGGCAGGAGCTCGAACGTCTGATAGACGACGCCGATCGTGCGCCCACGCCACAGCGCCATCCGATTCTCGCTCAGCTTGTGGACTGCGGTTCCGTCGACCCAAACCTCACCTGAGGTCGTGGTGTCCACACCGGTGATCATATTCACCAAGGTCGATTTGCCAGCGCCGGACTTTCCGACGACTATGACGAACTCGCCGCGCTGGACATCGACGGTGATACCCCTGAGCGCCGGTTGCTCGCCGGCACCTGTTCTGTAAACTTTGACCACGTCCTGCAGGTGAATCAGCGGCAGATCGCTGGATCTCGGTCTCTGTCGATCTAGTGTGTGTTTTTTCATTGTCATCTCATATGCAGGATAACATGCTCCGGGGCTCGCTGGTAGTGTCACGCGTCAGGGGCTGGTAAGAGCCTGCGTGACACGCGTCAGAATCTGCGGCGAAGTGTATGACGCTCGTCATTACACTAATCGACTTGGCTGTGATATGATTCGAGTATGGAGAGTCGTCATCTGGAGCCGGGGTTGCTGCCGATCTTCCGAGCGTATGTGTTCGTCCGCGCGCTTGGATTGGTTCTCGTGGCCATGGTGAAGTTACCCCAACTGGAGAGCATCTTCTTCGATGACGTTCTGGTGACAGCGGGGCTTTACCTTATCGAGACCCTCTTCTTGCTAGGATATCTCTTCTGGCGGCGCGGTCCGCGCAAGCTGGGGCGTTGGTACCTGCCGTTAGCGCTTTTCGTCGCCGCAGTCGGGCCGATACTCCAGATGCGCTACTTCTTCAGCGTATATGAGGTGGGCGAGGTTCTGGATTTCTGGCTGATCTTCCCATTTCTGACGGTCCCTCTCATCATCACGGCTTGGCAGTACAGTCTGCGTGAGGTACTGCTGTACTCCGTGGGCACAACTCTTCTCGAACCAGTGGTGGTCGCGTACATCGCCGTTACCCGACCGACCGGCGTTCGATTTGACTCCCAGATGCTGCTCGCGCGGATGATCTTCCTTTCTGCTATGGGTTACATCGTTTGCTATCTGATGACTCGTCAGCGCGAGCAGCGGAGGGAGCTGATCGAGGCTAACCGCAAGCTGATCAGTTACGCCGCGTCGCAGGAGCAGATCGCCAGGCTTCACGAACGCAACCGGCTGGCACGAGAGCTGCACGACACGCTCGCTCACACGCTCAGCGGGTTGACGGTGCAACTGGACGCCCTAGCCGCGCTGTGGGAGCCGGCTTCGCCAAAAGCACAGCGCTTGCTGACCCACGCCCTTTCCAATGCCCGCACCGGACTCGACGAGACGCGTCGGGCGCTCCAGAACCTGCGCGCAGCGCCCTTGGAGGATCTGGGGTTGGCTCTGGCGGTTCGCAATATGGCTGAGAACGTCGCCGGACGTGGGGACCTGCGGTTGAATCTGGATATCTCCGATGATCTAGGCACCTTGCCTACAGACGTCGAGCAGGTCTTCTACCGTGTGACTCAGGAGGCGTTGGAAAACGTGCTTAAGCATGCGGATGCCCGTGAAGTCAAGATCAGCTTACACCGTAACGATGGAGCGCTTGCGCTCTCTGTGGTCGATGACGGGCGTGGATTCTTCCTGGAGCAGGCTCAAGCCCTGGATCGGTTCGGTTTGCGGGGTCTGCAGGAGCGTGCCGCCCTAGTCGGTGGGTCACTGGCGATCACCACGGAACCGGGTGAGGGCACCGAGGTTCGGTTGTCGGCGCCGATCGGCGTCTAGCGACTTGAGGGAATGAGAGATGGTCCGCGTCTTGATCTGTGACGATCAATGGATTGTGTGTGAAGGCCTCGAGGCCATTCTGGAAGCCGACGCGGAGATCGAGGTCGTCGGCCTCGCCAGTGATGGGGCGGAGGCCGTAGAGGCCGTTGGGGAATTGCATCCCGATCTCGTGTTGATGGATCTCAAGATGCCGGTGATGAATGGCGTCGAAGCAACCCGACGGATCAAAATGCAGCAGCCGGACGTGAAGGTGCTTGTGCTGACCACGTACGGCGACGAATGGGTCCTTGACGCCGTCCGTGCCGGGGCGGATGGTTACCTGCTCAAAGGAACACCCCGCACACGGCTTATCGCAGCCGTTAAGGACACCGCAGAAGGCCAGACTTATCTCGACCCCAAGATCGCGGGCCAATTGCTTCAACACGTCACCCAGCCGAGCGAATCTCCGGAGACGTCGCTAGTCTTGGCAGGCCTTAGTGACCGTGAACTGGAGGTACTGCGCCTCTTAGCCCATGGCTTGAGCAACATTGACATCGCGCAACGCCTCAGCCTCTCCCACGGCACGGTGCGCAACTACGTGAGCGCTATCCTCACGAAGCTGGACGTCGAGGACAGAACCCAGGCTGCTCTCCTCGCACTACGCCACGGACTGTCCTAGGCTCTTCTGGCATACGTCAAGGCGCCGCCTGAGTGCGCCCGGTAGGACCGCCGACAGATGTTATCATCCGCGGCGTGGCGGTAATGCGGACGGCGTCGCCGGTGATGATGCTGCGGGCGTGGCGACGATCGTACCGCACCTCGGTGTGAGGGCTCTCCTGCTACCAGCTCTGCGCGCTGTTTGCCTCAACTATGATGCGATCCCTCAGCTCAGTGTCCTGAGATGTGGGCGTGCGAGCAAGCCCGACGAACACGACGATCAACCAGACGACGTACGGTGCGGGTCGCTTCTTAGGGTCTGCGCCTTTCTCTGATGGCCTTTGTCGTCGTTAGTCAGTGTATCAGAGCGGCGTCAACAGCGGGCCAACAGCCTGTGAATATCAACCTGACGTTTTGCTGACGTGATCCTTACGCTATGGCGAGTTCGAGGAAATTTAGCTTAAATGTTCTATTTTGGCATTGACAAGCGGCGAGTTTGATGCTATAGTAGGATTCACGTGACGATTGTTTCGTTGCGCCAGTGGAATCTTAGCCCCCACATGTTGTGGTTTGCTCACGGGTAGATACAATATAGGGCTTCTGCAAGTGATTGGGCAATGTCTGTTCAAAATGCATTGCCTTTTTCTTTACTATGGGAGGCTTGCCTAGCATCGCCAAGACGGTCTCGTTCTATCCTTCGCAGTCACGCTATGTCTTGATGCGGTGCTCTTTTTTCGTTCTGAACTGGTCCACCGGCACCAAACGCTGGTGGATGTTCCAGGAGGCCATAGAGAAACACCACCTTCGCTGTGGTAAGTCCATTTTGGTCCAGCCAGCCTTATCCCGCCTCTGACCATTCGCAGATTCGGTCGATTACCGTCCGAGAGCGTTCTCCCTTTCTGGGGAATCGGGCCTCACAGACGAGATTCTCGCGGTCGAAGCCCTTTCAGCGGAGCACCTTGTGGGCGGTGGAAGCGTCGCTCTTCGGATAGGTGTCGCGGGTGTGTGGGAGAAGTACTTCCTACTGAGAGTTGTCGCTCCTCGCTGGTGGATCGAGAGTACAGACTCGGGAGGCAATGCTTTGCGGAACGCAAGGTCCGTGAACTCTATGGCCGCTCCTGGGTCCTTTTGCTATCCGGAAACTATCTATAGTGGGTCTTGTTGGTCGTGATGCCGAATAAGATCGGAAAGGAGCGGCGAGAACATGGCAGTAGACTATGTTGTGAAGCGCGACGGCACGGTAGTGCCGTTCGACAGGCAGCGCATCGAGAATGCTATCTACGCGGCGGCGAGGGCTGCCGGCAATGGGGTGGGCCGCACGTGGGCTGAAACGCTCTCCTGGGCCGTCACCGCACTGCTGACGGAGCGGCTTGACGGCAACGGTGCCCCTCCGCATGTTGAGGAGATTCAGGATATTGTTGAGGAGGTCCTGGTCAAGTCCGGCAATCCTAAGGTGGCTAAGGCATACATCCTGTATCGCCAGCAGCGCGCTCAGGCCCGCAAGACGCAGCGCATGCTATTGGACTCGGAGAAGTTAGTCGATGACTACCTGCAGAGAGCCGATTGGCGAGTGAACGAGAACAGTAACATGAACTACTCGCTCCAAGGGCTGAACTTCTACCTGGCGTCCTCGATTGCAGCCCGGTATTGGCTCGAGCGAATTTACCCACCGGAGGTACAGGAAGCCCACATCAATGCCGACGTTCACGTCCACGACCTCGGCATGCTCTCGGTCTACTGTTGTGGCTGGGACCTGCAGGATCTGTTGGACCAAGGATTCGGGGGCGTCCCAGCCAAGGTGGAGAGTAAGCCGCCGCGCCATTTGCGGACGGCTTTGGGTCAACTCGTGAACTTTTTCTACACGCTTCAGGGCGAGTCGGCGGGGGCCGTAGCGGT
>JBNGDU010000383.1:0-7235 GCA_049975025.1 Anaerolineae bacterium | reverse complement strand
CGGTGCCTTTGACTCCGACGACGGTCAAGTTGTGCGGTGATCAGGACGAACTCGTCATCCTGCGCCGACTTCGCGCCGAGGACGTACCGGCGCTGGTCGCCTTTTACAACGGCCTGAGCGACGCTTCGAAGCGTACCTTCCGCCCAATCGAAGAGCACACCACGCCCGAGGTCTGCGCCGGCATCGTGGTCGAAAACCTTGAACGCCCGCCGGTCAAGTTTGACGTCGTCGCCCTGCTCGGTGACAAGGTCATTGGGTGGAGCTTCATCTGGGATCTGGCCTCTGAGGAGCCGGTCTTCGGGCTTGCCGTCGCAGACCCCTACCACGGTCGGGGGCTGGGCACGGCTTTGATGACGAGGGTCCTAGCCTGGGCCCGCAGCCGGCCGCTGCCCACCGTCTTTCTGACGGTGGTGCAAGATAACCATGTGGCGAAGCGCCTTTATGAGAAACAGGGCTTTGTCAAGTACGGTGAGTTCGTGGGCGAGGATGGTCTCCCTTATGATCGTATGCGGATAGATCTGGTCGCTAATCCCGCTATCGGTGTGATGAATCGCGACAGTTTCGGACCGTAGGATGATCCGAGCCGCACTCCAAACTCGTGATTGCGGCCTTGGAGATATCGGCGTTATCTCGGATGTGTTGCGCCAGGTCAGCTCTCTATGAAGCCGTAACTGCTCAGGCGGCATTTGCACGTGATTGAACCTTCTTGGAAGCCACAAGCTTATCTCCGCAGGAACGATAGGTGATTATGTCGATTGCCCATCTTGTTTGCCGCTTTCCGGGAGGTGGAGGCCTGAGTAGATAGACTGAGTTATGCATATCCTCCTGGAGGGGGTCATGTCCACAACTGTAGTGGCTCTTGTCGTCCTCGAGATCTTTTTTATGATCGGCTTACCCATTGTCGCCACAGTGTTACTAAGGCGGCGCTGGACGTTGCCGTGGTCGCTGGTGCTCGCGGGCGCGGCGACCTTTCTCGGCTCCCAGGTGGCGCATATCCCGGCCAACAGCTTGCTCAACCTGGCGTTTGGACTGCAGGGCCGCACCCTGATCGCACAAGCCGTGGCACTCGGCCTTTCCGCCGGCGTCTTTGAGGAGGTCGCTCGCTACATATCCTACCGCTACTGGCAGAAGGACGCCCGCTCGTGGCAAGAGGCCACGCTCTTCGGCCTCGGACATGGTGGTGTCGAGTCGATACTTATCGGTCTGCTGGTTGGGCTCACTTTGGTCAACATGATCGCCTTGATCAACGTCGAGGATCCGGCGGCCCTGGGGCTCCCGGAGGGCGCGATGGCGCAGGTGGAGAACTTCTGGGCTATGCCGTGGTATTTTCCCCTGCTTGCGGCTTTTGAACGAGTGATGGCCATGGTCCTCCACTTGGGGCTATCGACCCTGGTGGTTCTTTGTTTTCACCGGAACAGCTTATGGCCTTTGGCGGCTGCAGTTCTCTGGCACGCAGCTGCCGACGCCATCGCGGTCTATGTTGCTCAGAGTTGGGGGAGCGTCGCTGCGGAGGGCGCGCTGGCTGTGGTTGGGTTGCTGAGTGTTGGCCTCCTTTGGCTAACACATCAGACCTTGCAGAACACTGTGCTGATGAGGGATGGTGACGAACTATGACGTGCAAGACGGATCGGGCCAAGCTCTACGTTTTCCTGAGTAACCATTTCGACCCCACCTGGCGGCGGTGCTGGGACCGGCGATTTGTGTGGGGAAACCGGGTCTACGTCTCCTACGCGGATCTGGAATCCTATACCATGAGATCAAGCGTACGTGAGAGATGAAACGTAAGGAGGCTAAGATGGCACCTGAGATTCGACATCCGCGCGTCGAGGAGTTCGAGGACCTGATGCGCTATTTGGAGCGCGCCTTTGGTCACTCGAAAGGATTCTTCGAACGCGTGTACCCGCAGCTTTACCAACCGACCGAAGAGGCGATGTCCTGGGCGTACGTGATCGGCGAGGAAGGCAAGATCCTATCGCACGTCGGCCTCTATCCGATTGAGACGGTGACCGCTGGGGTTCGCCTGTCGGTGGGCGGCATTGGCGCGGTCTCCACGGCGCCCGAGGCCCGCGGACAGGGCCACATGACGCGTTTGCTCTACCATATCATCGATGAGATGCGCCGGATTGGCTATCCCGTTTCGTGGCTTGGCGGTGATCGCCAACGCTATAACGTCTTCGGTTGGGAGTTGGCTTCCCCGGAGTATGAACTGACCTTCACGCAGCGTTCTCTGGGTTGGCAGGATGTGGAGCCGGTTGAGATCGAGGAGGTCTTCCCTGAAGAAGCTCTGCCCGCGATTCGGCGCTTCCAATCAGCACCTGTATGCCACCCCATTCGCCCGAACCTGGCGGACCTGATTCAGAAAGCGAACCTGCGCTTCTGGGTTGCTGCGGACGGCTACGCGATCCTGTCGGGACAGGGGCGCGACCATATCCGCATCCTGGAGCTCGTCTCCACGTCGGGCGACGAGGTGGGCATGATCCGCGCCATGCTCGATTTCAACTTCGGCGAAAGGGCGACCTGGTCGCTCTCAATGTGGGATCGACCCCGTTTGGGACGGTTGATGCCCTATGCCAGCTACTGGCGCAGCGGTCACAGCAGCATGTACCGGGTTAACGACCTTACCAAGTTGATGACCGAAGCTCAGGACGCCATCGCGGAGCGGGCCGCGGCGGCGCGCGACTTCGCCGTTGCCATCGGCGTCAAGGAGCACGACCGCACGACGGTTACCACGCTGAGCGTGACGGATGGCGTTCTGGGTGTCCGGGCCGGCAAGCACGCCGACACCTACGTTGAGCTGTCGCCGGTGGAGACGGCCCGCCTCTTCCTAGGTGGTCCGCCCATCGCGGGGGAGGCTGTTTTGCCGGCCCCATTGATCGCGTTGCTGCCGGTTCCCGTCTACGTCTTCCCTTGGGATCATGTCTAGGCTCGCGTAGGTGGCTACTTCCGATGCGAGTTCGAGGGAGACACATATGAAAGAATCGCGAAGCGCTGAGCAAGACAGCAGGCCTATCCTCGCGACGGATCATCTGAGGTGGTCCGATAACGGTGAGACGATCGTTGACGGCATCACGGTTGAGATCGAGCGGGGGTGGGTCGTTGCGGTGGTTGGGCCCAGCGGCTCCGGCAAGACCTCGTTCCTGCGCCTGCTCAATCGACTCTCCGAACCCACCTCCGGTCGCGTCTTCCTGGCGGGCCAAGACACAAAGGACATCGATCCGCCGGAGCTCCGGCGACGCGTGGGGATGATGATGCCATCCCCCAATCTCTTTCCCGGCACGGTTGCGGATAACGTGCGGTTCGGGCCGCAGCAGCGTGGGGAGACGATGGCAGACGAGGAGGTCGAGCGACTGCTGGAGCGCGTCGATCTACCTTCCTACGGTGACCGCAGCGTGAGCAATCTATCGGTCGGTGAGGCGCAGCGGGTCTCTTTGGCCCGAACGCTGGCAAATGCGCCTGAGGTGTTGCTCCTGGACGAACCGACCTCGGCGCTGGATGCTGAGTCGGAGCGCAAGGTAGAAGCGCTGATCTGTGACATTATCGAGTCTCGGGAACTGACGTGTCTGATCGTGACCCACGATGCTGCCCAGGCGCGGCGTATGACCGGGCGCGCGCTGTTGATCAGGGACGGACAACTGAAAGCGTTTGGTGATACGGAGGAGGTGCTCGATGCTGACACAGCTCTTCGATGATCAGCTTCTCCTGGGCTCGGCCCAGGCCGTTGTCGCGGCGATATCGGTCCTGCTTGTCATCCTTGTCGCCCGCTGGCGAGAGATTCATCTCGAGAAAGAGACCGTGATAGCGATGGCGCGCGGCATCGTCCAGGTCGTCGCCGTCGGCTCTGTCTTGTTGCTGCTCTTCAACCAGCCGACGTGGGTGAGCCCCTTTGCGCTGATCGCGATGATCGTTGCGGCGGGCTTTATGGGTGCCAATCGCGTCAAGGAGATCCCGGGCGCCTTCTGGATCTGCCTTTGGAGCATCGGCCTCGGCGCCGGGCTGATGATCGTGGTGATGGTCTTTCTCGGCGTGATCGCCTGGGAGACGCGCGACGTTATCCCGGTTGGGAGCATGATCATCGCCAATTCGATGAACACGGCGGCCCTTGCCCTAGACCGGTTCAAGGGTGAGGTGCTCTCCCACGTCGGGGAGATCGAGACCGCACTGGCGCTGGGCGCGCATCCCAAGCGGACGGTTCAGCGGTATGTTCAGGCTGCGACGGAGGCCAGCCTGATCCCGCGGGTCAATTCCCTGCGCTCGCTGGGCATCGTTTGGATACCGGGGTTAATGACCGGTATGGTCCTTTCCGGCACCGATCCCGTTTACGCGGCGATCTATCAGTTTGTCGTCATCGCGATGCTCTTCGCAGCCGGAGGACTGGCGTCGGTGTTGAGCATGTTCTTCGCCCGATCACGCATCTTCACACCGGCTATGCAGTTGCGTCTGCGTCCGGATAGCGCAGAGTCATCCTGACGCGAAGTTCATCGGATCGACGTCTGGCGTTTACTACGGATATCTTCTGTGCAGAGAGGAGGGCATAGCGTGAAGACGGTACATAACTTAGGGGAATTAGATTGGCGCGTGGCGGGCTTTCAGCCTCACGCCTGGCGTTTAGTGGAGAACCTCGAAATCGGCGAAACGCAGCAGGCGGAGATCCCCGCAATCCCGGCGCCGGTGCCGGGATCGGTGCAGAAGGCGCTGCTGGACGCCGGATGGCTTCCCGACTGGAACCTTGGCTTGAAAGCCAGCCACTGCGAGTGGGTGGAGAACCGTCATTGGATCTACGAAGCCGCTCTGCCCGATAGCTGGCTACAAGAGGGGGCGGAGATTCGGCTGCGCTGCTTGGGCCTGGACTATGCGGGCAGCATACGGTTGAACGGGTGGGAGGTCGCCACCTTCGAGAACAGCTTCGTGCCGCACGTCGTCGATCTCACGCCCTATCTGGAAGCATCGGGCAATCGACTTCAGATCATCTTCACATGCCCGCCGCGCTGGTTAGGGCAGTTTGGCTACACGTCACGGATGAAGGACTGGAAACCCCGATTCAACTACTACTGGGATTGGACCAGCCGTCTCGTGCAGATCGGCATCTGGGATGAGATCATGCTGGAGGTCGTCGACGGCGAGGAGATCGAGGATCTGCGCGTGACCACCGACGCTTCCCAGGGCGGCGTCGACGAGGCTTGGACAGGTCGTCTTAAGCTTTCGGGTCAAGTCAGTTACGCTGGTCACGCCGGTGAGGAGACCGCCCGTAGTCTTCGATGTGCCTTGTATGACGGTGAGGAGGGAACAAGACTGATTCGAGACCAAGTCATCGACCTGAATCCTGATACCTCCGCTTTCGAGCTGATCTGGACCGATCTGGAGATCGATCTCTGGTGGCCGAATGGTTTGGGTGATCATCCGCTCTATGCTCTGCAGCTTGCCTTGCTTGACCAAGACGGGATTGAGATAGACACGGCGACGCGGCGCGTGGGTTTCAAGCACGTCGAATGGCATCCGTGTGAGGGCGCACCTGAGGAGGCCGATCCCTGGCTCTGCGTCGTCAATGGCAAACCGGTCTTCCTCCAGGGCGTGAATTGGACCCCGATCCGTCCCAACTTCGCCGACGTGGCTGCCCCGGCATATCGGGACCGCCTTGAGCTTTACCGCGATTTACATATGAACGTGCTGCGTGTCTGGGGCGGGGCTTATCTGGAGCGCGAGCCTTTTTACCGCTTGTGCGATGAGCTGGGCCTTCTGGTCTGGCAGGAGTTTCCGCTCTCCTCGTCGGGGATCGATAACTACCCACCCGACGATGATGCCAGTATCGCCGAGCAGACGGAGATCGCCCGCTCCTACATCCGACGTCGCCAGCACCATGTCTCGCTCTTCATCTGGTGCGGCGGCAATGAGCTTCAGGATGACAAGGATGGCGAGCGAGGCCCCCAGAGCGGGCCGCTCGGCGAGGACCATCCTATGCTCGCCCGCTTCGCTGAGATCGTTGCCGAGATGGATCCGACCCGGAGATTCCTGCCCACCTCTGCCTCCGGCCCCCGCTTCTCCGCCAGATCTGGTGAGTTCGGGAAGGGCGTTCATTGGGATGTTCACGGACCGTGGAAGGTGGAAGGTGATCTGGACACCCAGTGGCAGGCTTACTGGTCGGGTGATGACGCGCTGATGCGCTCGGAGGTGGGGGCGCCCGGTCCCAGCCCTGTCGATCTGATCCGGCGTTACGCCGGCGAGTGCGACCCCTTCCCAGCCAGCTACGCGAATCCGCTCTGGCGTCGAACTTCGTGGTGGATTGAATGGCCCGAGTTCGTGGCGGAGATGGGTCACGAGCCTGAGACCCTGGAGACCTATGTCGCCTGGGGGCAGCAGCGTCAGGCACGTGCCTTGCGGATCGCTGCCGAAGCATGTAAGTCGCGCTTCCCGCGGTGTGGTGGCTTCATCGTCTGGATGGGGCACGACAGCTTCCCTTGCACTGCCAATACATCCATTATAGACTTTGAAGGTCATCCTAAGCCGGCGGCTTTTGCGCTGGCTGAGGTTTTTGATGAGTCCACATCGAGCCAAACAGAGCCGACGGAGACATGATGTTGGGAAACGACGTGCCTGAAAACAACAGCAAGATCATCGTGTATGGTGCCGTGTGGTGCCCGGACGTCAGACGGGCGCGCGCCTATCTCGATCGTCAGAGGGTCGACTACATCTACCGTGATATCGATCGTGACGATGGCGCGATGGATGAGCTTCTGGAGCTTCGGGGCAAGGCGTGGGTGGTGCCCACCTTGGTTTTGCCCGACGGCACGATTCTCGATAATCCGTCACGCCGAGACCTTGCCCAATACTTCGGATAGACGGATGCCTGAATGAACGCTCGCGAGAACGCTCTCCGGATCCTCCGTTTTGATGAACCGGAGCGGGTAGTACCACGTCCCCCGGCCCACAACGTCGCTTTCTTCGGTGCCAATCACGAGGGCTACGACGGCGGCGGTCATCATCTGCCCGTGGGATCGCGTTGGCGGGATATTTGGGGTGTTGAATGGCACCGGGAGCATCGGGGCGTGATGGGCTTCCCCCGCGGACATCCCCTCGCCGAGCTCCCGGACGCATTGGGAACGATGACTTGGCCTGATCATGACGACCCCCGCATCTGCGGTAGGATCTATGAGCAGGCCGAAGGCTGGAACCGTGAGCAGACCTTCCTCGTCGGATCGCATCGCGACACGCTGTGGGAAAAGAGCTACATGCTCGTCGGG
>JBNGDU010000382.1:0-7288 GCA_049975025.1 Anaerolineae bacterium | reverse complement strand
AAACCGCCCCCGAGACGGGGGCTACGAGCCTCTATATCCAAATGCAATTGCCCTGATGGCGTCACGGGTGCGATTGCGGGCTTCCGCGGTTGTGCTAGACTCATTGGTAGGTTATCCTCAGCTCGACTTGAAGGGAGGCACCACATGTGGCAGGATTTCAAGAAGTTCATCGCACGAGGTAATGTCATCGAGTTGGCTATAGCGGTCGTTATCGGCGGGGCGTTCAGCAGAATCGTGACGTCGCTGGTCAACGATATCATCATGCCGCCCCTTGGATTGCTTCTGCAGGGCGTTGACTTCGCCAATCTCTTCATCAACCTCTCCGGCGGCGATTACGAGACCCTGGCCGCCGCGCAGGAGGCCGGCGCGGCGACGATTAACTACGGTTTGTTCATCAACACGGTGATCAGTTTCATCTTGGTGGCCTTCGTGATCTTCCTGATCTCCCGCCAGATCAACAAACTCCATAAGAAGCCTGAGGCACCTGCGCCGCCGCCCGCGACGAAAGAGTGCCCGTACTGCTTTACCAAGATTCCTATCAAGGCGACCCGCTGTCCGAACTGCACGACCTATCTTGAGGAGGATACCAAGTCTGACACCTGAGTTCGGAGATGTCGGCCGTATGAAGGACAACGGTGCTTGGCGGGCTTACGGCGTTGACTTCAGTGGCGCTCGTGAGGCCGGCAGGAAGATCTGGTTGGGCACCGGGGAAGCGGTCGACGGTACATTGTACCTGGACGCTTGCTGCCCGGCGACAGCGCTGACCGGCGGAGATACCGGACGGCGCGCGGCGTTGGCGGCTGTGCGGGCGCTGATCACGGTTTGTACGGCTGCCGCGTTTGGCTTCGACTTCCCCTTCGCGCTGCCTCAAGCCTTAGTGCCGGAGACCTGCTGGGTGGACTTCGCCCTGGGGTTTGGGGCGCGCTATCCCGACGTCGAGGCATTTCGGTATGCGTGTCGGGAGGCTTCTGGATGGCGCGAGCTGAAGCGCGAGACCGACGTGGCGGCCCGCACGCCCTTCTCTCCCTACAACCTACGCATCTATCGCCAGACCTACTACGGCATTCGCGACGTGCTGGCGCCACTGGTGAGCAGTGAAGCGATATCCGTCGTGCCGATGCAGCCGCCTCGACCGGATACGACGCCGGTACTGGAGGTCTGTCCGGCATCCATGCTCAAGCGCGCTGACCGCTACAGGCCGTATAAGGGGCGGAGGCCTGAGTATCGCGCGCGTCGCAAGGAGCTCCTGGATTGGCTGAGCGGAGCGCGGGATGTGGTTCTGGTCGGGAAAGAGATCCAGCGGCTGGTGCTCGACGATGGCGAGGGAGACGCTCTGGATGCGCTCCTTGCGACCGTGATCACGTTCAGAGCTGTGATGGAGGGGACGCGACTGACGACCGACGATGAAGTGGCGCGGGTCGAGGGCTATGTCTTCGCGTAGTGCATTGACCAAAGGGAGGCGGTATGACAGGTCCACGGATCGATGACACAGGCTTTGGATGGATCGAGGTAGCTGGCACCCGATACGACCACGATCTCGTCATAGAACTCGATGGCACCGTCCGGAAGCGCAAGAAGAGGCTCTCTAAGAAGGTCTACGGCACATCACACCGCCTGTCGCTCAAGGAAGCGGAGAACGTCTACGAGGAAGGAACTGAGCTTCTGTTGGTGGGCTCCGGCCAGTTCGGGCGGGTGCGCCTCTCTGACGAGGCTCAGGCGTTCTTCGATGAGCGTGGCGTGACCGTGACGTTACTCCGCACGCCCGAGGCGATCCGGCGCTGGAATGCGCTCCAGACGGCGTCCGGCGAGCGCGCGGTGGTCGGGCTCTTCCACATCACGTGTTGATCCAGTTTCATCGCCTTTACCTCTCTGAGGCGCCTTGCGCGGTTCAGGATTCTTCTTTTTGTAAGACCGCCAGCAGGTAGAATTTGAGCACATGTAGTGGACGGAGGTCGGTGGCCTTCTCGAAGAGCATCGCGAAGAAGAAGGGGATGATGGAGAAGGCGAAGTAGAAGGGATTACCGACATAGGTGATTTGCTTCAGGCTCAGGCCTGCGTGCTGCGCTAGACGCTTGATCGCCGCGGCGGTGTTCGCTCGGTAGTGCGTAGGATGAGTTTCACCGGTCGGGCGCCTCAGCAGCCGGGCGATCAGGGCTTCCTGGACCTGTGGGGGAACCGCTCTGCTGAAGACGGGCAGGATATTGCGGGCGTTGGTGGTGAAGAGCACCATGCTGGCGCCTCTTTGCATGACGCGCGCGGCGTCCCGTAACACGACGGATGGGCGCTCAAGGTGTTCGAAGGCCCATTGGCTGGTGATCAAGTCGAAGCTGTGGTCTGCGAAGGGCAATCGTTCGGCGTCCGCCAGGATGGCGTAGGTCACAGTCTGGTTTCTCCTCAGCGCCGCCAGATCCAGGTCGATGCCGACGACCGTTCTGGCGCCCTGCATTGTGTCGGCGGCAAGACTCATCTGCCCACATCCTACGTCCAGTATCGTCGTTTCCTCGGTGACCCGCTCATCCACCAGATCGTGATAGCGTTGGCCCGCGTCGCGAAAGTTCGGATACCATCTGTCGAACAGCCGCTGGCAGCGGCGATAGGATGGGCTGCCCGTGTATTCAGTCACATTGCCTCTGCGCACATTGTCGATCCGGTGTCGGGTGTTGTCATCGTCACGTTTTATACAGTTGCTTCTGAAAGTGTGCAAGGATCGCGGGCGCGTTTCAAAATGGGGGCGTATACCTGAGAAGGTATCATCGCTAGATCCTCAGGTGCACCGCTACCCATTTTGAAACGCGCCTTGGCAGTTTTGGCTAGACTCTGACGGATAAGGTCAACCCTCAAAAGGCCAAAACTGCAAGCGCACCCGGGGTTTCTACGTCATATGCCTTGTTATTTCCCCAGAGGTGAAAGGCACCCAGGATCGCGGGCCTGTGCCGCTACGTGGGCGATTGAAGTCGCCTCTGATGAGCACGGCGCTGGGTTTCGAAGCCTGACCTGGCGACGATGTCGAAAACCCTTTTTCGTCTGCGCCTGACAGAACTCGTCCGGAAGAGCGGAGACTTCGTCGCTTCACGCCCGGGTTGTACCTGCGAACTCCCGCGGTAGAATGGGACGACGGTGTCGGGTGATCCGGTTGGTCTAGAGCGGGGATACGGGACGATGACAAAGCGAGCTCTTGTCGGTATTGACGTTGGGACGTCCAGCGCCAAGACCGTGGTGCTCTCCGAGGGCGGTGATCTGCTGGCCGTGGCGGCTCAGGAGTACCCTGTCGATACGCCCTATCCGGGCTGGGCCGAACAAGCCCCTGAGGCCTGGGTGAGGGCGGCCCTGACCACCACACGGGAGGCTTTGAGCGAGGCCGGCGTGGCGGGTGAGGACGTGCTCGGCCTGGGACTCTCGGGCCAGATGCATGGCACGGTCTGCGTGGGCGACCAGGGCGAGTTGTTGCGACCGGCGATCATCTGGGCCGACCAGCGATCGCGCGCCGAGGTCGCCGAGGTTGTCGCGAAGTTGGGTCGCGACAGGCTCGCATCGTGGACGGGTAATCCGGTGGCCACGGGTTTCATGTTACCTACCTGGCTCTGGTTGCGGGAGCACGAGCCGGAGGTGGCTGCGGCGACCCGTTGGCTGCTGTTACCCAAGGACTACGTGCGCTACCGGCTCACGGGTGAGATCGGCGCGGAGCCCAGCGACGCATCCTCGACCTCGTTCTTCGACCCGGTGGACCGGTCATGGAGCACTCCGCTTCTCGAAGCTCTGGATCTCGACGGGCGCCGGCTGCCGGACGTGCACCCGTCAAGCGCGGTGGCGGGCGGATTGCGCCAAGAGATGGCGGAGGCAGCGGGACTCCCTTGCGGACTGCCGGTGATCTTCGGCGGCAGTGACCAGGCGATGCAGGCGCTGGGCAACGGCGTCCTGGCGCCGGGCGTGGTCTCTTCGACCATCGGCACCGGCGGACAGCTCTTTGCGCCGACCGAGCATCCGGTCGTCGACGCCCCGGAACTGCGGATGCACAGCTTCTGCCACGTCCTGCCCGATCGCTGGCATGTCGAGACGGCGATGCTCGCAGCCGGGCTCTCACTTCGCTGGCTGCGGGACCAGATTCTGACCGGCGAGACGTACGAAGCGATGGCGGACGCTGCACAGTCCGTATCGCCAGGCGCGGAGGGCTTGTTGTTCCAGCCCTATCTGGCCGGCGAACGCACGCCGCACATGGACCCCCGGGCGCGGGGGAGCTTTGTCGGGCTGACGCTCCGGCACGGTCGCGCCCACTTCGTTCGCGCGCTGATGGAAGGCGTCGTCTTCAGCATGCGGCAAGGCCTGGACCTCATGGCGGCGCTCGGGGTGCCCATCACCACGATCGTCGCCTCGGGTGGGGCCACCCGTCACCCGCTTTGGATGCAGTTGCAGGCCGACATCTATGACCGTCCGATCCGGCGTACCGAGACGGTCGAGGCGGCGGCGACCGGCGCTGCCATGCTTGCCGGCGTGGGTGTGGGCGTCTTTCCGGACGCCGCCGCGGCGATTGAGGCCGCCGTACGGTGGAGCGACGAGGTCGTTGAGCCCACGCCCGAGCGGGCAGAGATCTACCGGTCCCACTATGAGCGCTTTCGGGAGCTCTATCCGGCTTTGGTAGGTGTGATGCACGCCCTAGACGCGGCATGATCTGTCTTCTTTTCGGAAGCTTACAGGCATAGAGAACTAACGAGGGGAGCACATGGAAATCGATTCTTCGAAGCATCTGTGGTTCTGGCGACCGAATCTGATCGTCTTCGTCTCCAGCGCCTGTATCATGGTTCTGGAGCTGGTCGCTGGGCGGATCATCGCTCCCCACGTGGGGGTGTCGCTCTATACCTGGACGAGTGTGATCGGCGTGATTCTGGCCGGCATGAGCCTAGGCAACTACCTGGGCGGGCGGCTGGCCGATCGGTATGCGTCGCTGTGGTTTCTGGGCTCCATCTTCGTCTTGGCGGGGCTGACGTCTCTGGGCATCCTGGCGGGCGAAAGGTTGGGTGTCGGGGGATGGGTGGGCGGCTCGCTGATCCTCCGCATTCTGGTGTTGATCGCGGCGCTTTTCTTCTTGCCCGCGATGGTCCTCGGCACGATCTCACCGATCGTGGTGAAACTATCGATGCACGATCTGGCTCGGGCCGGGCGTACCGTGGGACAGATCTCGGCGTTCAGCACGGCGGGCAGCATCGTGGGCACCTTCGCCACCGGCTTCTGGCTGATCTCCTGGTTCGGCACACACTCAGTGGTGTGGGGCGTGGGGCTCTTGCTGCTCCTGGTCGGCGTCTTTTTCCTCTTTGTTGAAGAACCGTCATGGTTTCTGGGGTCGGCCTTGGTGGTCGCGGCCCTGGGGCTGCTCCTCTTCCAGCTGGGTTGGACCCGCAGTGACTGCCTTCGGGAGACGAACTATTTCTGCATCAAGGTGCGAGAGGAGGAGAAGGACGACGTGGTTTTCCAGGTGCTGACGCTCGATCGCCTGGTCCACAGCTATACGTCAGTGGATCAGCCGACAGCTCTGGCTTACGGCTATGAGAAGACCTATGCTGAGCTGGTGGCCTACCAGGCCCGTCAGGAGGAGCCGCTGCGGGCTTTCTTCATCGGCGGTGGGGGTTACACCTTCCCGCGTTACATGGAGGCCCGCTATCCGGATAGTGAGATCGACGTCGTGGAGATCGATCCCGGCGTCACCGATGTCGCCTACGAGAAGCTTGGATTGGCCCGCGATACCCGGGTGGTAACCTACAACGAGGATGCTCGGATGTTCCTCCGCCGCCCGGTCACGGAGCCCTACGACCTCATCTTCGGGGACGCTTTCAATGACTTCTCCGTCCCCTACCACCTGACCACGAAGGAGTTCAACGACCGGGTCCACGCGTGGCTTGACGACGATGGCCTCTACGTGGTCAACATCATCGATGGCGCCTACGGTCGCTTCCTGCGTGCCTACACGCGGACGCTGCGTCAGACCTTTGAGCGTGTCTACCTCGTTCCGCGCTTGGATAACTGGCGTGATGTCTCGCGCGACACCTTCGTCATCGTCGCCTCCAAAGAGCCGGTGAATCTGTCCGCTTTCGCGCGCGATTCACGTTTTCGCAGTAGCGTGCTGGCCGAGGACGAGGTCCAGGATTTTCTGGCTGAGGGACGCCCGGTGGTGCTGACCGACCGCTACGCGCCGGTCGAGCAGATGCTTGCGCCCGTTTTCCTTAACAAGACGCCGGAGGAGTGATCAGGCGACCGCCAGGCGGCGTCGCTGATCCTGTCTTCCTGAGGACCGGGCGTGCTGCTAGACGATGCGCCGCATCGTCTCTACGAGATAGTAGGGAGCGTTGGGCTTGTTTGCCGGCCCAACGCTCTTGTTTTATGCGGACTGAGGGTAGGCGTCGCCGGGAACGATGTAGGGGACATCGGGGTGGGAGTAATGGTGCCCATAGAAGGTGTCTCCGGTGCGCTCACACCAATCGCGGAGAAGATCCCGGTGGTGCTGGAGAATGTCACCGTACTTCGAGGCGACGGCGAGGTTGACCATCTCTCAGGAGAAGGCTGATTCGGGTATCTGATCGGGATCGATTGGGCAGCTGCCGTAGGCCTCGACCCACGCGCTGATGTGCTCGATCCGTTCGAATTTGGTCTCGGCCATGACGTTGTCAGCGACGCCGAGGATGAAGGCGTTGCCCGGCGCTATGGTGCGCAAGAGGTCGAGCATATAGGCTTCGAACTCCTGATCGGTCACGGGGTCGCAGAGCACCACGGAGGGAACGCCGCCCCAGATGATCACGTCATCGTCCAGCGCTGTCCGCGCCTCCGCCAGGGTCAGCGGTACCATGGGGTGGGTCACGAAACACTCGGCCATATCAAAGCCGGATTCCTTGATGAGGTCAAGGAGGTTGCTGGCATTCGCGTCGGCGTGACAGGAGAGCACCTTGCCCCGATCGTGGAGGGCCTCGGCAAAGGGCTGGAAGTAGGGCAGCATATAGGCTTTAAAGAGGTAAGGGGGCGTGAACTGTGCATCGAAATGCTCTCCGTGGAGGATAAGCCGGGCGGGTGAGTCCAGGACCACCTGCTGGATCTCGGCTGTGTGCTCCTTCAGCACCTCGTAGAGGTGCAGGACGCGGTCGCGGTCGTCGTGTAGGTGATAGAAGACGTTGTTGTACCCGACCAGATCCTGGATGATCCGATACATGGGGTCCGGTCCCATACCGACCAGGAGCACACCCTCGTCGCCGATCTCCGCCTCGTAGGCCAGATAGGCCTCATAGGTGGGGATAACGCGGGTGTGCCG
>JBNGDU010000381.1:0-7294 GCA_049975025.1 Anaerolineae bacterium | reverse complement strand
AAGAGATCCGGGTCGGCGCGCCCTTGACCAAAGTCGAAGGTGCTTGGTCACTAACAGACGAATGATTATCTAAAAGGATGGTTTCTGGTGAGCCTGGTCCAAGACGAGACAGGACGGTTGCACATTGACACGCCACTGATGGCCGAATCCCTCATGGACAAGCGGTTGCTGGAGGCTACCGAGACGAAAACGGTTTTCCGCCCCTTGCCCGATCTTAACGTCATCAAACTCGGCGGGCAGAGTATCATCGACCGTGGACACGAAATCGTCTTTCCGCTGGTGGAGGAGATCATCGCAGCGCGTGAAGAGCACCAGTTGCTGGTGACCACCGGCGGTGGCACGCGCAGTCGCCACGCCTATGCGATTGGACTCGATCTCGGCATGCCGACCGGCGTCCTGGCGAAGTTAGGCTCCAGCATCAGCGAGCAAAACGCCTTGATGCTCTCCATCCTCCTGGCGCCGCACGGGGGCATCAAGATCGGTCACGACGATCTCGTTAAGTTGCCAGCCTATATGGCCCTCGGGTCCATCCCGGTCATGCACGCCATGCCCCCTTACGGACTGTGGGAGGAGCCACCGGAGCGGGGGCGCATCCCACCCCACCGCACCGACAGTGGCGCCTTCCTCACCGCCGAGGTCGTAGGCGCGAAACGTTGTATCCTCGTAAAGGACGAGCGCGGCCTCTACACCGCCGACCCGAAGAAGGACCGCGACGCCGATTTCATCCCGGAGATCGAAGTCAGAGCCTTGTTGGATTTGGATCTCGACGACCTCGGCGTCGAGCGATCGATGCTGCGCGCGCTGGTCAACGCCGACAGCGTAACCGAGGTCCTCATCATCAATGGGCGCGAGCCAGGGAATCTCACCCGGGCCCTTGCCGGTGAGAATCCGGGGACCCGCGTCTATCGCCGCGAATGACATCTCGTGACGCGAGCCTCCTGGTCCCTAGCGGTGACACGAAGGGCTCCTCCAGGCCTCAGGGCACTAGCCGGCGTTCACATGACGGCTCGACACGCTGTGCTATAATACATCGCCAGCCGGGAGAGGTACGCTACTCCTCCTCCCGCTCGCGGCGACGCTGACCGGCGCCCTCCTCGGCCCCTTCACCACGGGGCAGATAGACGACCTGGGCGCCGAGTTCGGCCGCAATCGTGTTCAGCTCGGCCTGGCGGACGTTAGTCTTGTAGACACGCACGTCGACGCCGTGCGAGGCCACGATGGCGAAACGGGGACGCTCCGCGCCCTTGCCGACGTCACGCCGATGGCGTACAAATAGCTTGCTCATCAGCTCCTCCTTTCTGAGGGTTGATTTTGACTATATGGACTGGGCTAGCATACACGACGAAGAAAGGCCTGTCAATCGTTGAAACAGCAATTGGTATTCATAGGGCTGGATGATACGGACACGCGGGAGTCCCGGGGCACCGGACATCTGGCCCGTCAGATCGCCGAGACATTGTCCTCGGAGCATGCCGTCCTGGGTGTCGTACGCCATCAACTGCTGCTGGATCCCCGCGTCCCGTACACGGCCAAGAACAGCAGTGCTGCAATTCTCGTGTCGACAAACGGGGACTCCGATCTGGAGAGGCTCGGCGAGCAAGCTCGGGATATTGTGCGCCGTCATTTCAGCCCCGGCAGCGACCCTGGTCTCTGCGTCTCGCGCGCTGTCCCGTCAGCCGTGACTGCCTTCGGGCGCCGTGCTCAGGAGGAAGTGGTGACGCAAGGGGAAGCTCGTGCCCTAGCCGCGGCTCATGGCATCCACCTCGAGGGCCTCGGCGGCACTGAGGCTGGTGTCATTGGAGCCCTCGCGGCAGTGGGGCTTGCCGCCGACGGCAATGACGGGCGCTACGTCACGGTTGGGCGGTCCCGAGAGCTCCGCGGTCTCCGACCCATCTGGGCCGTCTTAGCCGCCGGCATCGCTGACGTCCGGACGTCGTATGGCCTCCGAGTGAACCAGGGACTCATCTTGACTGACAAGCTGCGGCCAGCCCGGCGTCGAGGCCAGCCCGTAGCCATCGTGGAGTGGGCCGAAGGCTACTGGCGCCCGCTGAAACTTGACTGACTGAGTCTGGAATTGAGGATCATCGATGGCCCATTTGGACGCGTATAACCGCCCCATCAGTTACCTGCGCATCTCCGTCACCGACCGCTGCAATCTACGCTGCATCTACTGCATGCCGGAGGATGGTGTGGCCTGGCGCCCGCACGAGGAGGTCTTGCGCTACGAGGAGATCGAGACCATCGTGCAGGCCGCAGCCGACCTGGGCATCAGCAAGGTGCGCCTCACCGGAGGCGAGCCGCTGGTGCGGCTGGGTATTGTCGAGTTGGTGCGCAGGATTGCCCGTATTGATGGGATCGACGACTTGGCGATGACGACCAACGGCGTCCTCCTGGCTGGCTATGCCCAGGATCTGGCCGACGCCGGCCTAGATCGAATCAACATCAGCCTCGACACCCTCGATCCGGAGCGCTTCCACAGAATTACCCGTCGCGGCGATCTGGATAATGTGCTGGGAGGGATCGAGGCGGCCCGGCAGGCGGGACTGCTGCCGATCAAGATCAACACAGTCGTCATCCGCGACCTCAACGACGACGAGGTGGTCGACCTCGCGGCGAAGACGCTGCAGGCTGACTGGTGGAACATCCGCTTCATCGAGTTGATGCCCGTGGGTAACGGCGAGTTGATATCCGACGAGTGGGAGGCGAAGACCGTGACCGGACGCGAGGTCCGAGCCCGGATCGAATCTGCCCTGGGCCCCCTACAGCCTGCGAAGATCAGGATCGGCAGCGGTCCGGCGCGCTACTATCGCCTGCCCGGCGCTAAGGGCACGGTCGGCTTCATAACGCCTATCAGCGAGCACTTCTGCTACCGGTGTAACCGGCTCCGCCTTACCGCCGACGGGCAACTCCGCCCGTGTCTGCTCTCGGATCAGGAGATCGATCTGCGCGCGCCCTTGCGCGAAGGCGCCGACGGCGAAGAGGTCAAGTCCCTAATCGTGCAGGGCATCAACTCGAAGCCGATGCGCCACCACCTCGACGAGCATCTGCGACCGGAGAGTCGAGCCATGTCGGAGATTGGGGGTTAGAAAAGTGGAACTCCGTCAACTTGTCCGTGATCGCGTCAACGAGTACTACTGGGAGCACGACTGGAACTGCGCGGTGACGACGTTGCGCGTCCTCGCGGAGGTGTTCGAGGTCTCTCTGAACCGGCAGGTACTGGAGGCAGCGGTGGGGATGCATGGCGCCGGTGGTTACCGCGCGCAGTGTGGTCTGGTCGAGGGCGCACTGATGTTCATCGGCGTAGCCGGAAAGGCGTGGGATGTGACCGATGACACCGTCGTGGAAGCGTGCTACGATTTCGCTGAGCGGTTCGTGGAGCGTTTCGGAAGCTTGGACTGCCGCGAGTTGCGGCCGGAAGGCTTCAAGCTGGAGAATCCCTCACATCTATGCGAAGAGTTGACGTGCAGCGCGATCTTGTTCGACGTTCGATTCGTCTCTGGCCAACTCGTAAGGGAGTAGCGACAAAGGCCGGCTTGCTGGGAGGGGCTTTTGGCGAGCATCCGGCCTCTAAGGGGTTAGTTATGAAGCTGTCACATGTGGACGAGGAGGGATGCATCAGAATGGTTGGGGTCGGCCACAAGCCCGATACCGAACGGGTAGCCGTCGCCAGGGGCGAAGTGCGGATGAAGCCGGAGACGCTGCGTCTCATCGTCGAGGGCGAAGCACCCAAGGGCGACGTGCTCACCACCGCCCAGATTGCGGGCATCATGGCTGCCAAACGCACCCACACGCTCATCCCACTCTGCCACCCGCTGCCACTCACAAAGGTTGACGTCGACTTCGCAGTCGATGAAGATGCCTCCCGGATCGAGATCACCGCCACCGCGCGGTGCACCGGCAAGACCGGGGTTGAGATGGAGGCCCTCACCGCGGTAAGTGTTGCTGCTCTCACCATCTACGATATGGCCAAGGCCGTCGAAAAGACGATGCGCATTGGGGAGATTCGCCTGGTGCGCAAGACCGGCGGGAAGAGTGGAGAATGGAGGGCAGAGGATGCAGAATGAAGCTTCCACCGCCGACAATGAACGGATTCAGGTCACAGTGAAGTTCTTCGCTGCACCGAGAGAGGCGCTGAATCAGGACGAGATCGAGCTGGAGATCCCGGAAGGCACGACAGTTGAGGGGTTACTGGACGTCTTGAAAGAGAAGTACCCGGTGCTGCAATCCTATGTCCGTTTTCTCAGCGTGGCCGTCAACCGCGCCTATGTCGGTATGGGGACCGAGCTCCAAGACGGCGACGTCGTTGCCTGCCTGCCGCCGGTTGGCGGAGGCCAGGCCGATGGGCCCGTGGGAGAAGCTGTCTATGAAGTTGTTTGAGATAACATCAGAGCCCCTATCCATCGACGACGTGGTTGCCCGGTTGGCGAACCCCGCCAACGGGGCAGTGGGGGCCTTCGTCGGCGTCGTGCGCGGGGAGACCGACGGGCGCGAGACGCAACGCCTCGAATACGAGGCCTACCCAGAGATGGCCGAGGAGCAGCTCCGTCGAATCGGCGCCGAGATCCGCGAGCGCTGGCCCACGATCCGACAGGTCGCCATCCTCCACCGCATTGGGCCACTGGAGGTCGGCGAGGTGATCGTCGTCATCGCCGTCTCCTCAGCCCATCGCCAGGACGTCTTCGCAGCCACGCACTATGCCATCGATCGCCTGAAGGAAATCGTGCCGGTCTGGAAGAAGGAAGTCTGGGCGGATGGCGAAGAATGGAAGACCGAGGCGACAGCCCACGCCAGACAGGAAGGCTAGATATGACGGAACCCATGTTGAGTCTGGAGGAAGCCCAGGAGCGCGTGCTGAGCGCGATTGAGCCCCTGGAGGCGCAGCGCGTGCCCATCCTCGAGGCAACGGACCGTGTGCTGGCCCAGGATGTCCATGCCGACGGGGACATCCCGCCGCACTCGAACTCGTCGATGGACGGATACGCCGTGCACTCAGCCGATACTGCTGGAGCGAGCCCCGAGACGCCCGTGCGTCTCCGCATCGTCGGGGATCTCCCCGCGGGTTACGTCCCCGATCAAGAGGTGACGTCGGGCACGGCCGTCCGCATAATGACCGGGGCGCCGCTCCCCCCGGGCGCCGATGCCGTCGTCAAGGTCGAGGACACGCAGGCAGCGGGCGAGCATGTCAACGTCTTTGCTGAGGTCGACCCCGGCACCTACGTCCGGCCGGCTGGGGAGGACGTGCAGAAAGGAGCGCTTGTGCTACGCCGTGGCGCGAGGCTTCGCCCTCAGGAGATCGGCATGCTCGCCGCCCTGGGCCGCCCAGAGGTCCTCGTCAGCCGCAGGCCGCGTGTGGCGATTCTAGCCACCGGTGACGAGCTGGTTCCTATCGACGCGCCACTGGCTGCGGGGAAGATCCGCAACACCAACTCATACTCGAACGCGGCGCAGGTCATCAAGCACGGCGGGGAACCGGTCTTGCTCGGCATCGCCCGCGACACGGTGACGGAGTTGACGACGAGCATCGAAGATCGGCTGAGCCGTGATGTCGACCTCTTCCTCACCTCGGGCGGCGTCTCCGTGGGCGACTTCGACCTGGTGAAGGACGTGCTCGCTGCCGAGGGTCAGATGGATTTCTGGCGCGTGCGCATGAAGCCGGGGAAACCCCTCGCGTTTGGGCGCATCGGCGGGGTACCTATTTTGGGCTTGCCGGGCAACCCGGTGTCGGTCATGGTCTCTTTCGAGATGTTCGCCCGGCCCGCGCTGCTCAAGATGCAGGGTGCCACCGACTGGCGCCGCCCCACGGTCGAGGCCACGCTGATGGACGAGATACCCCACAAGGACGAACGCCGTCACTTTGTGCGGGTACGCCTGGTCTGGGAGAACGAGAAGTATTTCGCTTACCTCACCGGCGCCCAGGGATCGGGCATCCTCAGCTCCATGGTCAAGGCAAACGCCCTGGCCGTCATCCCCGAGGATTGGGACCATGCCCCGGCTGGCGCGCGCGTAGCGGTGATAGCACTCGACTGAGGTGCTCAATCAGCTGGAGCGAGACCTTGTCCCCGCCTCCCCTGCCACAACTGTACAGTCCCTACGACCCAATACACGAAGCGGAGGGCGTTCAAGCATTGAAACCTGTAGACGCGTCGCCACAACCTCACAGCCCCGAGAAGTTCCTTGCCCCTGGATCATGGATGAGCTCGCACCTGTGGACGGCAAAGCAGCTCCTCTCCGCGGCTACGGCATCGCCTTGGTCAGCACTGCCCTTTGGTCAGCCTCCGCCGTCTTCATCAGCTACCTCAACAACCGCTTCGGCATGCCACCGTTGGTGCTGGCCTTCTGGCGCGATTTCCTGGTCACAGGTATCATCGCCGGAGCGCTCGCGCTCTTCTCCCGCCCTCTGCTCCACCTGGGTCGTCATAATCTCCCCTTCTTCATCCTCTATGGCTTCGTTCTGGCTATCTTCAACAGCCTCTGGACCGTCTCCGTTGCACTCAATGGCGCAGCCGTGGCCACTGTGCTCATCTATATCTCTCCGGCCTTCACCGCCTTGATCGGCTGGCGCTGGTTCGGCGAGCGAGTAACTCCGCTAAAGATCGCCGCGATCGGGCTCAGTCTCGTCGGCTGCGTCTTCGCCTCCGGCGCCCACGATCGATCCGTCTGGCAGGTCAACAGTCTCGGTATCGTCGTCGGCCTGGGAACCGGGCTCGCCTTCACCATCTACAGCCTGCTCGGGAAGACGTCGTCGAACAGAGGTGTCAACCCGTGGACAGCCACTCTATACACCTTCGCGTTTGGATCCGCCTTTCTACTCCTCGCTCAGCGACCCGACACGATCCTCTGGCTGTCGCGCCCACTTACGCATCATCCGGTTAGCTACCGTGAAGCAGCTCTGGGATGGGCAACGATACTGATGCTGGCAATTGGTCCCACCCTCGGCGGGTATGGCCTCTACACCGTCAGCCTGGTCCATCTTCCAGCCAGCACGGCAAATCTTATCATCACCCTCGAGCCCGCAATGACCGCTGGGCTCGCATTCCTCTTCCTTGGCGATCGCCTCGCCCCGCTCCAGCTCATCGGTGGACTGGTCATCCTGGTAGCGGTATTCACGCTTCGACTCACCAAGCGCCGGTCTTGACCGGCTACTTGGTAACCACCACGGCCCATTCCCACACATTCTCTACCACACCAATCAATACGAATTCTGTGAATCTCCGGAAAGACCCTTGACAACGAACATGTCGTATGATATACTGTGTTTGGGAGCGCTCCCAAACCGCCGCCTCTTGTCCCCTTC
>JBNGDU010000380.1:0-7304 GCA_049975025.1 Anaerolineae bacterium | reverse complement strand
AGGTAGAGCAGGTGCCATATGAAACCCAAGGTGTTTTTCGTGATCGTAGGCGTCTTCGTAGTGCTTCTCGTCCTGGGCATGGGTCTGGGCACGCTGCAGCAGCGCGATGCGGAAGAGGCTGTCGAGATCCCCTCGTGGTCAGTCAGCATACGCAAAAGACTGGAACAACAGCTGCGGGTTGAGGACGTGAAGGCCGCCTTTCCCTCCAACTGCCGGGATCAACTGCTGGAGGGGGCTTTCGTGTTTCAGCAAGGCGACAGCTGTACGTTGATCATCACAGAGTCCTCGACCAATGTGCGCACGCTGACGATCGAGCTGACAGAGGGCACGTCCGCCACCGTCGTGATGCATCCTGGTGGCGAGAACCAGCTCACCTCCAGGCAGGCACTTGAGGTTGAGGAGGGAGAGCCCGGCGACGGAGACGACGAAGAAACGGTCGCCGAGGTCTCGATATTTAGAGAGGGGGGCACCCTGGAGATCGAGTGCAACTTAGGTGCAGCTTGCCGGCTTGAGGTTGTGAACTAACCCCTATCCGCCGGCGAAGCGCAACGCTTTGACAACTGAGAGCACCGAGCCGATCAGCAACACCAAGGCCCAGATGACCGCCATGATTCCGACGATGATCGCAGCGATGCCATCGGTGATGCTGACCAAGAAACCTGGGACAAACCCATGGAGGAAGCTGATGATCACGTTGCCGAGAAGTGACGTGAGTATCAAGAGGACTAACCCTCGGTTCTGCAGAAAGCGCTGGTGGGCCAGCGCCAGGCAGATGGCAAAGGCAAGCTTCAGCGCCATTAGTAGACCCAGCGCCACGTTGGCACCGCTTCGGTTGAAGAACCCGTAGGTCGCCAAGTAGGCCAGCGTCCCGAAAGGAACCGCCAACAACAAAGAGACCATCAGAATAACGAGCCCGATGGCAACGAGGATCATACCGATGCCTGCCACCAGGGTCAGAAGCGAATAGATCAGTGTCGCCAAGCCCTGAACCCGAGCCTGAATACGCTCGCGGACGAGCAGGCTCACCCCCATCAAGGCCACCGTGAAGAGCACGATCCCGTCGAGCAGAGCCATATAGGGAATCGCGTGACCGGGCGGCTTCTCCTGCCCCAAGACCTCGTCCAGCTCTTCCCTGTCGAGCTCCTCCTCGTACGCTTTCTGGATCTCACCGGAAGGCGGAAGAAGATCCTCGAAGTCTCTTTCTGGAGCCCTGCCCAGCACGCCCAGGGAGCCAATCTCCACCAGCACGACGATGACGATCAGCACCAGAGCGACTATGAAGAACGGGTTGCGCAGACCCTCCACAGCGGCCTCCCGAGCTTGGATCGGTCCTCAACTCAACGACCATCATAGCACACCTCGCTTGACAAGCAACGAGGAAGTCATTACAATAATTATAGACTGAGTTGAGCCCCATCCCTAGGTTTGTGTAGCATCACACAGCATACGTGAGCCCCGAACGAGGCGCCACAGAACGCATACTGTGCAGAGCCCGACGTAGATCAGAGGGTAACGTGGCAATCTTGGACCGTCCCAATCGTACAACCGCGCACCTGAACAACCTTGACGATGCTGAAGACGGCATTCTGGCGGACGAGGGTACGGCGCCGCCAGGAGTATGGGGCGACGCAAGTCCAATCCTGGATCCCGACACAACTGATGCTCAACGGCGGGCTGCGTATCGATCACCGACGCGCTTCCATAGCCACGTACTGGCGACCAGCACCTCGGCAGTGGCAAAGATTGAGCGGGGCCGACGAGCCAAGCCGGTCGCCCGCTTCCGACGCGCGGTCAATCTCGTTACGGAGACGGGCTTGATCGCGGCGGTCAAACCCCAGCTGGGCAAAGGCCCTTTCCACGTGGTCGTGGACGAACTGCCACCCGACGGCACGCTCCGCCGCCCCATGCCGATTCGCCAGACCCCTGACTGCATATGCATAGGACCTTGGATGCTGCATCTCAGCAGTCACACGGAGATCTGGGACCCTCGACCGCCCTGGGAGAGCATTGACCTCAAGGAGGATAGGATAACGGAGCTCCGCACGCTCGGCACAGCGGCAGCGCGCGCCCATCGTGCGACCTCACCCTTTATCCCCCTTCTGCTCGGGGAGACAGCGCCTTATGTGGATGAACTGTCGGAGCTGCTTGCGCTCGACACACAGCCGACCTCGGACTTCACGAAGCTGATCAGTAGCATCGCCGGACTCGGCCCCGGCCTGACCCCTGCGGGCGATGATTTCCTGGCCGGCCTGATCTTCGCGCTCTGGTCAGTCCATCATCCACGCGCCGCTGATCTAGGAGCGGAGATCTGCCGAACCGCAGCGGTGCGGACGACCCTACTCAGCCGTGCCTATCTTGAGGCTGCGTCTCAAGGCTACGCCGACGAGAAATGGCACGGTCTGCTTCATGCCTTGACCCATGGTGCCAGATCCGAGTTGGAACGGGCCGCCGCTTCGGTCGTGAGCTTCGGAGCAACATCCGGTCTGGACACGCTGAGCGGCTTCCTCTGGACACTGAGCACCGCCAAAATGACGATGACCGACGATTGAGCACCTAAAGAGCCCGGGTTGGATCCGACCGGCAGCCGGGCGCCGCGATCCGATAAGTCTGATATCAAGGAGGTAACCTTGACCACAGTAACCGAGATTCGCCGTGGTGAGTACTACGATTCAGTGACCCTGCTGGAGATCGCGCAGGAGCTTATGGATGTGGAAGGTGTGCTGGATGCTGCGGTCGTGATGGGCACGCCGGCCAACAAGGGCATTCTCGACAATGCGGACCTGCTGACGCCGGAGGCCGAGGCGGCCTCGGCTGACGACCTTGTCATCGCCGTTCGCGCGGAGAACGAACAGGCGGCGCAGCAGGCGATCGAACGCGTTGCGGAGGCATTGGAGGCCTCCCGAGCGCCCAAGAAGGGAACGGAAGGTGCTGCACCGGCGCCCAGGACCGTCCAAGCGGCCGTACGGCAGCTGGAGGCGCCCAACGTCGCGCTCATCTCTGTGGCCGGTCGCTACGCGGCTGGTGTGGCCCGAGAGGCGTTGGACGAGGACCTCCACGTCTTTCTCTTCAGCGACAACGTCAGCGTAGAGGACGAGATCGAGCTGAAGAACTTGGGCCGGGATCGGGGCCTCCTCGTGATGGGTCCCGACGCCGGTACAGCGATCATCAACGGCGTCGCGCTGGGCTTCGCCAACGCCATCCTCACCACGCCTCCGACCCCGGGCGGCGTGGGAATCGTCGCAGCCAGCGGCACCGGTTGCCAGGCGGTCACGACCGGCCTGGCAAAGGCCGGGATAGGTGTCACGCAGGCCATAGGCACCGGCGGGCGCGACCTGTCCTCCGAAGTCGGCGGCACGATGATGATCGAGGCCTTGAAGGCGCTGCAAGCCGACCGCACGACACGGGTTCTTCTGCTGGTCTCCAAACCACCCGCACCCGACGTGGCGGCCAAAGTGCTGGAGCAACTCCAAGCCGGTGACAAACCTGCCGTGGTCTGTTTTCTGGGCGGCAAGAAAAAGCCCGTCCTCCAGGCCGGCGCCCTCGCGGCCAACACCCTCGAAAAAGCCGCCCTTATGGCGGGCGAACTCGCCCAGGGCGGGGATCCGGACGCCGCGTTGAAGGAGCTCAAGAAGCGTAACAAACAACTGAAAAGGCAAGCCCAGGAGCTCAAGAGCAAGCTGTCAAAAGGCCAGAGGTACTTCCGCGGCCTCTTCAGCGGGGGCACCTTCTGCTACGAGACACAGCTCATCCTGGAGAAGATGCTCGGTGAGGGAGCGATCAGGTCGAATGCCCCGCTCAACAAGGCGAACCGTTTGGCGGACGCCAACGTGAGCGAAGGACATACCGCCGTGGACCTCGGAGAGGACGAGTTCACCGTGGGGCGCTTGCACCCTATGCTCGACCCCACTCTGCGGAATCGGCGCGTTCTGCAGGAAGCACGAGATCCCGAGACCGCCGTCATCTACCTCGACATCGTCTTAGGCTACGGCGTGCATCCCGATCCGGGGGGCGCGGCGGTAGAGGCGATCGCCGAAGCACGACAACTCCTGCAAGGCGAGCAACGCGAGGTCGTTTTCATCGCCCAGGTCTGTGGCACGCCCGGCGATCCTCAGAACGCAACGGCGCAAGAGCAGAAGCTCGAGGAAGCGGGCGTCATCGTCCTGCCAACCAACGCAGCGGCGACGCGACTGGCGGGCTACATCCTGAGATAGGCCTGCCGGGCGTCAGAAGCCGGACATCAAATCGTAACTCAACACATCTTCATGTGTTTGATCTTGAAGGAGCGTAATTTATGGCAATCCAGGACCTTTTTGGCCAACCCCTCGACGCCGTTAACGTCGGACTAGAGGACTTCGCCGACAGCCTGCGAGCTCAGGGCGCGGACGTCGTTCACGTTGACTGGCGCCCTCCCCTTGAGGGATATGTACCCCTTGCTCAAACTAAGGAGGGTATTGACATCGACGCCGCCAACGCGGAAGCACTCGACCGAATTCGCCGGGGCCGCCCCCGCCTCGTCGGCATGGACATCGCGACGAAGGTCATTCCGGGAATGGGCGAGCGCATGATCCTCCACGCTGGCCCACCGATCACCTGGGAACGCATGTGCGGCCCACAACGCGGCGCGGTGATGGGGGCCATCGTCTATGAGGGATGGGCCGATACCTACGAGGACGCAGCAGCCATGGCCGCCGCGGGGGAGGTGGAGTTTGATCCCTGCCATCATCACCACACGGTTGGCCCGATGGCCGGTATCGCATCACCCTCGATGCCCGTCTTCATCGTCGAGAACGAGACCTTCGGCAACGTCACCTACGCAACCCAAAATGAGGGGCTGGGCCGCGTTCTGAGATATGGTGCCTACGGTGACGACGTGCTAGAGCACCTCAAATGGATGGAAACCGATCTCTACCCGGCGCTACGACGCGCCCTCAAGGAGACCGGGCCCATCGACCTGCGCAGCATCATCGCCCAGGCACTGCATATGGGCGACGAGGTCCACAACCGCAACCGGGCCGCGACATCGCTCCTCATCCGCCAGATCGCGCCGGCGCTGATCCAAACATCGACCAAGAAAGTGGCGGAGGCCGTTCTGAGGTTCATTGACAGCAACGATCACTTCTTCCTGAACCTGTCGATGCCGGCTGTGAAGGCGATGATCGAGACCGCCGAGGGTGTCGCCGGCAGCTCGCTGGTCACGATCATGGCCCGCAACGGCACCGACTTCGGCATCCGCGTCGCTGCGCTGCCTGACCGTTGGTTCACCGCGCCCGCGCCCATCGTCGACGGTCTCTGGCTCCCCGGCTACACCGAGGAGGATGCCAATCCGGACATCGGCGACTCGAGCATCACCGAGACGGGCGGCTTGGGCGGCTTTGCCATGGCGGCCGCACCGGCCATCGTCCGCTTCGTCGGCGGCACGGCCCAGTTGGCCCTCCGGGTCACCGGTGAGATGTACGAGATCACGGCCGGCGAACATGAGGCCTTCACCGTGCCTGTTCTGGATTTCCGTGGCACGCCGGTCGGCATTGACGTCCGCAAGGTGATGGCCAGCGGCATCCTGCCCTTCATCAACACCGGCATCGCCCACAAGGAGCCCGGGATCGGCATGGTGGGCGCGGGCCTCGTCCGCGCGCCGCGAGCCTGCTTCGAGGCCGCGTTCGAGGCGCTCCGGTCCATCTAGAGGAGATCAGGCCTGTCTGTCACAGCCAGGTCTTTGCGTTATGTCACACACATTTACGTCGTCGCTTTCACACACTTAAGGAGAGATAGCTATGAAGCTGATTGACCTAACCATCCCCCTGGGCATCGGGACACCCCCCTGGCCCACCTATGAGCCGCTCCAGGTGAAGTACTTCAAGCGCCTGGCGCCTAACGGTGCGAACGGGCAACTCCTGACCCACTCCAACCACCTCGGTACGCATCTTGACGGAGAGATCCATTTCTACACCGCCGGCAAGGACATTGCGGAGCTGGAGATGGACTTCTTGGTCCACGACGCCGCGATCGTCGACCTCTCGGACGTCGTCGCGGACTACGACATCTATACGGCCGAGATGATCGAGGAGAAAGTGGAGGTCGAGGAAGGCGACATCCTGATCATCCACACCGGTTTCCACCACTTCGGGTGGGACATGCCCACAGCGGACGAGATTCGCTATATGGTCCAACACCCCGGGCCGGACCGCGATTTCGCAATCTGGGCCAAGGAGAAGAAGCTCCGCTGGATCGGCGTGGACTGCGGGAGCGCTGACCACCCCATGAACACGATTATCCGCGACTGGATGCCCCGCCAGGCACGCCAGGCCGAGGCCCACTTCCAGAAGAAATACGGCCGGGGTCTCGCCGAGGTCTTTGATGATACCAAGTACCAGCTCATGCACATCGAGATGTTCCCCGAGGGCATCATCCACGCCGAGTGCATCGGCGGCGAGATCGACCTCCTACTCAACCGCCGCGTCGAACTGGGGTTCTTCCCCTGGCGCTTCGTGGATGGGGAGTCGAGCATCGGTCGCTGCGTGGCCTTCGTCGACGACGATGAGTACTACGAACTGATGGATCAGAAGACGGACATGCCCAAGTCCCGGTTCGGCGATGCCTACAATCCAATGCACGTCGATCAGCTCAACGAGCAGGTCAAGGCCAGGTAAGCCGTTCATCCCATCACAGACTAAGGAGATACGCTATGGCATTAGATATGGAGCTAGAGGCTGTTCTGCGGCCTCCGGAGTTGCCGCAGCCGCCATATCCCCCGAAGGTCATCACATTGGCCAACAGCAAGCGGCTTGTAGTTCGCGAAGTGACCCGCGACGACGTGCCGATCTTGCTGGAGGCCGTACACCCCACCATGTTCATCGATAAGGATTACTACAACGTCGTGGGCGCCCGCATCTATGCGGAGCTCCTGGCGTGGCAGTACCACCGGGTCCAGAACGAGTTCTGCCTGGTGGGCCAGGTCGACGGGGTCTTGGCCGGGCTGGTCAACAGCCGTATGTACTCGAAGGAGACCGGCATGAGCCTTCACACCCTGGCCATCGACCGCGGTCTGAGGATCGGGGCGCACCTCTTCGCCGCCAAGATGGAGCACCACATCGAGTATCTGGGGCAGGATGAAGTGCTCATCGTCGCGGAGAGCCCGATCGGCTTCCGGCGTTGGATGATTGAGTACGGGCTGGAACCCACCGGCATCCCACATGAGCTGGGCGGGGCGCCCTCCTACCTGCTCACGCGTGAGCTCTACTTCAAGAGCAAGGATCGCTTGGTCGTGGGCCACAGGCCGGTGCCCGAGGAATTGCTCGATGTAGCGA
>JBNGDU010000379.1:0-7410 GCA_049975025.1 Anaerolineae bacterium | reverse complement strand
AACCACGTATCGTATTCATGGGCACACCGGAGTTTGCACTCCCAACACTGGAACGACTCGTCGAACGGTATACAGTCGTAGGTGTTGTCACACAACCTGACCGGCCCGCTGGGCGAGGCCGGCGTTTGACCATGCCGCCCGTGAAAGAGATGGCGGTCGCCGAAGGGCTACCGGTCTTCCAGCCGGCCCGACTTCGCGGTAACGCCGAAGCTGTGGAGCAAATCGCGGCTTGGGCACCCGATGTAGCCATCGTCGCGGCCTATGGTCAGATATTGCCGCCCTCGGTGCTGGAGATCCCGCCTTACGGCGTGCTCAATGTGCACGCGTCCTTGCTCCCCCGCTGGCGGGGGGCATCGCCGATTCAAGGCGCGCTGCTCGCCGGGGACAAGGTGACGGGCGTCACGATTATGAAGCTCGATGAGGGCTTGGACACCGGACCTATGCTGGCGATGCGCGAGACACCTATCGGTCCGGAGGAAACCGCGGGCGAGCTCGAACGCCGCCTGGCAGAGCTGGGCGCCGATCTCTTGATGGAGGTCCTACCCGCTTACCTGGCAGATGAGATCAAGCCGGAGCCCCAGCCGGACGAGGGCGTGACGATAACACGGATGATGCGCAAATCGGCGGCCCGCATTGATTGGTCGAAGTCCGCCGAGGAGCTGTGCAACCACATCCGAGCCTTTGCCCCCTCACCTGGGGCATACACCTTCTGGGACGGCAAGCGGCTGAAGATATTCCAGGCGCGCGTCGTTCAACCGGACGAGGTTTCCGGTGAGGAGCCGGGCACTGTTATGATGTGGCAGGATCTGCCCACCGTTCTGACGGGGGAAGGTTGCTTGGCGTTGATACACCTGCAGATGGCCGGTAAGCGTCCGATGGACGCAGGTGCCTTCGTGCGTGGAAGACAAGATTTCGTGGGTGCCGTTCTAGGCGCCCAAAAACCGGGCGAGCAGTAAGAGTCGCCCGGTTGACTTTGCTATGGTGCAGTTGCGGACGATGTGTCGAGGCTTCTCGATCTTCTTCCGTCGTGTAGTTTTCATAAAGATAAGTGCAAAAATCCAAATCATACCTTTTCAGGGATAGAGTTTGAGGTTAAGGAGGTTCTATGTCTGGTCATAGCCATTGGTCAACGATTCGCCGCAAGAAGGAAGCGAACGACGCTAAGCGTGGGCGTCTTTTCACAAAGTTAGCCCGCGAAATCGTGGTTGCGGTACGCGAAGGCGGCGGCGGAGACCCTGAGACGAACATCCAGTTGAGGATGGTGCTGGACAATGCCCGTTCGATGGGCATGCCCAAGGACAACATCGAGCGCGCCATTAAGCGCGGCACGGGCGAGGATAAGGACGCCGACGAGATCGTTCAGGTCACCTACGAGGGCTATGGCCCCAATGGTGTGGCTATGATCTTCGACGTCGTCACCGACAATCGCAACCGCTCCGTCGCGGCTTTGCGCCACGCTCTGACGCGCGCCGGTGGCAGCCTGGCCGATCCCGGCGCCGTGACCTGGCAGTTTGATCGCCGAGGCTTGATCACCGTGCCGGCCAAGATCGACTACGAGGAGCTTTTCATGGCCGCGGTCGAGGCCGGCGCCACCGACGTCCTCGAGGGAGATGGTGAGGACAACCACGAGGTCTACACGGAAGCCGCCGATCTCCATACGGTGAACCAGGAGCTCAAGGATATGGATATCGAGGTCTCCAAGGCCGAGCTGGTGATGGTGCCGCAGAACGAGATCGAGCTCGATCAACAGGAGTCCGTCAGGGTCCTGCGTCTGATCTCGGAGATCGAGGACCTGGAGGACGTGCGCCGCGTCTTCTCCAATCTCGAGATGACAGAGGACGCTGTCGCTGCTTACGCCGCCATTGCCGCTGACTGATGCGGGTTTTGGGGATCGACCCCGGGACCGCCACGACGGGATACGCGGTTATTGACGAGGTCGAGGGGCGTCTTCAGTTGGTCACGATCGGCGTGGTGACCACGCCGGCGAAGACGCCTCTCCCTCTGCGTCTCCAGCAGATCTACCGGAGCCTGACGGAGATCATCAACGAGTACCAGCCGGACGCATCCGCCGTCGAGGAGCTCTTCTTCAGTCGAAATGCGCGCACGGCGATGTCGGTAGGACAAGCTCGGGGTGTCACGCTCCTGGCGCTGGCTGATGCCGATCTCCCCATCAGCGAGTACACGCCGATGCAGATCAAGCAAGCCGCGACCGGGTATGGTAACGCGGGGAAACAACAGGTTCAGAAGATGGTTCGCATTCTGCTCAACCTTGAGGAAATGCCAAGACCGGACGACGCGGCGGATGCGGCGGCGGTCGCGATCTGCTACCTCCACCGTGCGAAACTGGACAGCCTACTCCAATGATCGGACGACTAACCGGCGAGGTGGTTGACGTTCAGGAGGATCTGATCGTGCTGGACGTCGGCGGCGTTGGCTTCAACGTCTACGTGCCGACGGAGCTGGTGCTGCAGGTCGGAGACCAGGCTGTGCTGTATACCTACCTGCAGGTTCGTGAGAACGAACTGACCCTCTACGGCTTCGCCGAGCCCGACGAAAAACAGCTCTTCGAGCTGCTACTGACGGTCTCAGGCGTAGGACCTAAGGCGGCGCTCAGCCTTATGAGCACGCTGGCACCCGACACATTGCGCCGCGCCATCCTGAACAGCCAGCCCGAGGTTCTAGCTCGCGCTCCCGGCGTGGGACAGAAGACGGGGCAAGCCATCGTGCTACACCTCAAAGACAAGATCAAGCGTTACGCTGACGTGGGCGTCGCGGTAACCGAGGATGACGCCGACGTGATCGCGGCCCTTACAGCGCTGGGATTCAGCATCGTCGAGGCCCAGCGCGCGGTGCAGCAGGTTCAGCGGGACCCATCGCTGTCGCTAGACGACAAGATCCGCCGGGCTTTGACCTACCTCGGAAAGTAGATTCAGGGTCTGACCCCCTGCTTTTCGCAAGCGATTCCCCTATGCTGGCCCTCAGGCGATCGACACATATAGGTCTTCTCCTCATCATCACCCTGGTGCTGGCTTCCTGTCTGACACCGACCAGACCAAAGGTCGTCAAAATTGGGCTGGTAGCCCCCTTTGAAGGCCACTATCGCTACATCGGCTACGATGCGATCTACGCTGCGCGGCTGGCCCTTCGGGAGATCAACGCACAAGACAGCCTGGACGGCTGGCACGTCGAGCTGGTCGCTTATGACGATCGAGGAAGCGTCGAGTTGGCCCGCAATGCCGCGGCCAATCTGATCATCGACCCGGATGTGATGGCGGTCATAGGTCACTATCGCTCGGAAAGCGGTCAAGCAGCCGCATCTCTCTACGCAGAGGCCGGTCTCCCCTTCATCGCGCTTGGGGACAGCGGCGCGATAGACTCGAGCTGGCACCTGGAACCCGAGCCCGCGGTGCTCGCACAAGCTATCGTGGAAGTCGGCACGACCTTGGACCCAGAGACCGCCGTTGTCCTGGGCCAGGATCCCGTCGCCGACGCCGTGCGGGACGCGCTGGAGATTGGGGGCGTGCGAGCGCCCTCAGAGATATCCCAGCGTGATCCGAATGTCGCCTTCGATCTCCTGGCGCCCATCGAGGCTGCCGAGCAAGCGAGTCAATGGCGTGCGGAGGGATGGGAAGGCCATCTCGTGGGCGGCGTATCGCTGTCAAGTCCGGCATTCATCCGGATAGGCGGTGAGAGCGCCCAAGGTGCCTTCTTCGTGACGTCTTTTCCGTTCCCTCGGGACGTAGCAGGTTCACAAGATTGGATTGCTGCCTACCAAGCGGTCGGGCCTCACGTGCCGGAGCCAGGGCCTTATGCGTTGCCTACGTATGAGGCGATTCACCTGGTGATCAACGCGTTGGACCGGGCTTTGACCTCTCGTGATGAGGTGAACCGCAGTGCAGTTACGGGGGCGTTGGTTACCGCCGAACGGATCGGTCGGCTGGGGGAGATTGCGTGGGAGAGCTCCGGACACTGGAATGCCGCACCGCTCTATCTCTATCAGTGGACCGGTCAGGCACCTCGGCTGATCGGGCAAGTCCCATGACTCTCCTACGAGACACCCGCGCATGAGCTCCACCACACCCCAGAAGGCCACCGGCCTCGAAAAACTGATCGTCGCCCTGCTGTTTGGAGCTTTCCTGGTGGTCGTCCTCCTCAACGCGTGGCTCTGCGATGACGCGTATATCACGTTCCGCACCGTGGATAACTTCATCAACGGCTATGGTCTGCGGTGGAACGTGAGCGAGCGGGTCCAAGTTTACACGCACCCGCTCTGGATGTTCGTGGTCGCCGGCGCCTATGCCTTGACCCACGAGATCTACTTCACCGCCATAGCGCTCTCCATCGGCATCTCGGCTGTCGCGATCCTCCTGTTAGCCTTGCGGGGCGCTCGGTCCCCAGTGATGGCGATGCTGGTACTGGCACTCGCGACGCTTTCGAAGGCCTCGATTGATTACGCGACATCGGGCCTGGAGAATCCGCTGACGCATCTCATCCTGGTCGCCTTCATGCTCGTCTATGCGCGCACCGAAAAACCAGACATCAGATCGGTCTTCTGGCTCTCGTTGATCGCGGCTTTGGGCCTCGTCAATCGGCTGGACACCGCCCTCCTCTTTGCGCCAGCCGTAGCCTGGGTTGTGGTGGCCTCCTATAGGGAGACTCGTAGCTGGAGGAGTATCGGCGCCGCAGCGTTGGGATTCATGCCCGTGGTCCTCTGGGAGCTCTTTGCGGTCTTCTACTATGGCTCACCCTTCCCCAACACGGCTCTGGCCAAGCTCAACGCAGGCCTGATCTCCCGCGCCAAGCTCTGGACATCCGGCCTGACGTATCTGCACAACTCACTTCAGGTCGATCCTATCACGTTGATCACGATAGCGACCTCGGTTGCAGTTCCCGTTGTCGCGCGGGACTGGAAAAAAGTGCCGCTCTCCCTCGGAATGGTTGCCTACCTCGTCTACGTAGCCAGCGTTGGGGGTGACTTCATGAGCGGTCGGTTCCTTTCAGCGCCCTGGATCGTCGCCATGTTCGTGATCGCCAGCACAGCCTGGACGACCTACCGGCTTCCCCAAGTCGCTCTGTCGTGCGTCCTGATCCTGGTTGGGCTCAGCGCACCTTACAATCCCATACGCGCCTATGGTGGGGAACGCGCGCACCGGGATGAGGACGTCTGGCTGTGGGGCCGCGGCATCACCGACGAGCGCGCCAACTACTACGTGAACACCGGGTTGATGAGAGCCCTGATCGGAGGGCGAGAGCTGCCTGACCACGACTGGGCTAACAGCGGTCGCGAGGCCAGGGAGCAAGGCCGCAAGATCACGGTGCGGGGATCGGTGGGATTCTACGGCTTCTTCGCCGGACCCGAAGTCCACGTTGTCGATATCCTGGGTCTCGGCGATCCATTGTTGGCCCGGCTGCCGGTGGCGGATCCGACCTGGCGTGTCGGCCACTACGGTCGCCGTCCGCCAGAGGGCTACCAGGAGACGGTGGAAACGGGGGAGAACCGCCTCGTGGATCCGGACCTGGCAGCCTACTACGACAAGCTGGCCTACGTCATCCAAGGGAGCCTTTGGGATCCGCAACGCTGGCTTGAGATCTGGCGGCTCAATACAGGCAGCTACGATGCACTCCTTGACGCCTACGCCTATCAGCGAACCGCTACCCTGACGACCCGGTTCGAGGTGAGGAATATCTCGGGTCATCCTTATGTCTACACCTACGTCTGGAACAACGACGCGGGCGAGGTCTTCCTTCTGGACAGCGATTCCAAGGAGGGGAAGACCTATCCTGTGAGTTGGTCCATCTCATCATCGAGCGTCGTTTTCGACGGCGACCACGAGGGAAAGGTCTCGGCAATTGGAGCACTCTCGGATCAGACCTTGATCAACGTTGGCGTGATCTTCTCCTATGTGACCGACTTCAGCGCTCATGAGATGTATGAACGACGCTACTGGTTCCGATTCGAGGAGAACGGCGAGATGACCGTCGTCATGCCCCCGCTTGAATGGTACAACGCGAGCGCCCCTGGCGGGTTCTGGGAGGAGAAGGACATCGACGACGTGATGGCTCCTATACCTTGACCCTCTGATCCTCATCGGGAACGTCGGCAGGGCACGGTTGGGGACCAAAGCCGCTTTGCGTTTGCCCGCGATTTCTGAAAAGTTTCTATGAAAAACCGCTTGTTACGTATTAGACTGCATGGTACAATATGTGTGTCATGCCATAGGAGGTAACCATGCAGTCTGATACGTCACAAACTGAGCGGACCACCCCCCGTGAAGGCTCGCGACCAGAGACCTTGGTCCCCCAGGCCACGAAGAGCGGCCCAGAGGGCTTGAGCCCTGAGGAAAGAGCAGCCAAGAAGACACAGACGATGATCATCGTCGGCGCTGTCGTCTTCCTGTTGCTGCTGGTAGGGGCCATTGTCTTGATGGCCTCCTATCCTAAAGCCACCGTGGTTGTTCGCGATATTGCCATCGTTTTCGTCGCTGTCACCACGTTCCTCATCGGCCTGGCGATGATCTTGCTGATTTTCCAGATTCAGGTCCTCATCCAGGTGTTAAGGGACGAGATTCAGCCCTTGCTTCGCTCCGTGAACGAAACGGCATCCACGGTTCGGGGAACGACGTCGTTCGTCAGTCACAGCGTCGTCTCACCGCTCATCAAGGCCGCCGGTTTCACGGCAGGCGTGGGGCGGGTCGTACGTGACGTCTTCGGTCTATCCAAGGCTGCTCGTCCGCGTCGCATGACCCACACACATAAGGGTTCCGAGGGAGGTACAAAACATGTCGAATCACGAGAATGAGTTTGGCACATTTGTCGTCGGGTTTTTCTTTGGCGCGCTGGTGGGCGCGGCCGTTGGTCTGCTCTTCGCGCCTCAGTCTGGCGAGGAGACGCGGGATCAGATCCGTGAGAAAAGCATCGAGCTGAGCGAGCAGGCCACCAAGAGGGCCGAAGAAGCCCGGGCTCGCGCAGAGGAGTTGCTCTCTGAAGCGCGCTCAAAGTTTGATGAAGCCACCCGGGAATTGGAGAAGCGGGCCAAGGAGATGCAGGCACAACTTGAGTCCATGAGCAAGGCCGCCGAGGAGCAGGCGGAAGAGGCGGAGGAGGAAACCATCGTCGTGACCGACGTGGAGACCGCCGAAGCCTAGTGGAACATCCGCATAGGCATATGCACGCCGTGCGATCGCACGGCGTGCATATGTATCGGGAGAGACGTGGGAATGTCCGAAAGCCGGCGGTGGAGGTCACCCCGTTTCGGGAAACCGTGCGCCTCACGTCTCAACGTTCTGCGTTCACTCGTCACCCGTCGGCTTCTTCTCTTGCCAAATCCCGAGCTCATGGTATTATACTCTTGCTCGTTGGGGGCTCGTCTAACGGCAGGACAGCGGACTCTGAATCCGTATGTGGGGGTTC
>JBNGDU010000378.1:0-7412 GCA_049975025.1 Anaerolineae bacterium | reverse complement strand
GATGTACTCAATAGTGTAGGGCAGCAACAGGCCGACGGCGCGCCCGTGGGGGACGTGAAACGCCGCGCCGAGGGCGTGGCCCGCCGCGTGGGCCATCGAGGCCATCGCGTTGCCGAAGCCCAGCCCGGCGAGCGTCGCGGCGTTGTGCATGTGCTCACGGGCCGCCCGGTCGTCGCCGTTGGCGTAGGCCTTGGGCAGGTGCTCGAAGATGAGCCTGACGGCCTGGAGGCAGATACCGTCGGTCATCTCGGTGTGCCAGGCGCAGGTGTAGCCCTCGACGGCGTGGGTGAGGGCGTCCATGCCGGTGTCCGCCGTGAGCTGCGGCGGCATGCCCATGGCCATGTCGGGATCGACGATCGCGATGTCGGGCGTGGCCTCCCGGTTGCCCAGGGAGAGCTTGCGCTGGGCATCGGTGTCGGTCAGGACGATGGCCCAGGTGACCTCGGCGCCGGTGCCGCTGGTGGTGGGGACCGTGATCAGCCGGGCTTTCTTGCCCAGGCCTAGCTCGACGATCGGGTTGATCTCCGCCGGGTCCAGATCCGGGCGCTCGTAGAGCACCCAGATGGCTTTGGCGGCGTCGAGCGACGATCCGCCGCCCACACCGCTGACCCACTCCGGTGCCATCTGCAGCGCCACACGGGCGCCGGCCCGGACCGTCGCCAGACTGGGGTCCGGCTCGACGGCGGCGAAGACGGTGTGGGCGATGCCCGCTTTGTCGAGGTGAGCGGTCACCTTCGCGACGAGCCCCAGCTCGACGAGGATCGCGTCGGTCACGACGAGCGCGTGCTCACCGGAGAGGTCGTCGAGGGCGTCGAGTGCGCCGTCCCCGAAGACGATCTGGGGGCATGTGAAGTACCACATCCTGCGCGTACCTCCTTAGGTCAGATGGAACGACAGACGAGTGCGCCGGTTGCAGGCTACCCCGCGAACTCCGTGGGGATCAGCTGGATGCAGGCTAGGATCTCCTGGGCCGCCTTGGGGTAGCGCATGATCATCATCATGTTTCCCTTGAGCTTGAGCTGCCTGGTCATCAGGCCCTGGATGGGATCGAGTTTCCTCTCGATGACCCTGCGCCAGGTGCTGTAGGGCGCGCGGACCGTGTACTCGGCGTCCCTCTCATCGAGGCTTTCCAGCGTCTGTGCGCCGGGGCTCTTGCCGTGGTGTAGCGCCAGAAAGAGATAGATCTCTTCGGAGAAGGCGTCGTCGGGCTCGACGACGAAGGTGAAGTCGCCCTCCCAGCTCTTGGCCGATCGCTCGTAGGACGCACTGGCGTTCAGGTGATCGCTCAGGGCCTTGATCCAGGCGTCGGACGGGAACCTCAGGGACATCGTGCTGCCTCCTTGGTATGGGTGGATAAGCTCCCGAAAAGGATAGTCAGGTTGGTGGAGATGTCAACGCGCCTGACGGCTCCGCACGGATCTTTGCTGCGAAAGGGAACACGCCCGCCGCCGGGTTGTGTTATGGAGCCGTCAATCTGCGAGAAGATCCTCATCGCCCAGGTAGAAGAGGGTCGTCGACGTCCGCGGAAGGTCGACGGTGAACTGGCGCAGTGCGTCACCCAATTTGTGGCGACCGAAGACGTCCCGGACCGGCGCGACGTGCGGCAGCCGTATCGTCGTCGGCCCGCCGGCAGCGGTGTGAATGGCCACGAACCGGCGGTCGGCGTGGATCTGGTCGCCGGTATCACAGTAGATGTGGCACCCCGCGTAGCGGGCAAGCCCGCGCAGGAGGGCGCCGGGCAGGTTGGGGGCGGACGAGTAGACGCTGGCCCAGTCCTCGGGCCCCCGCCCGCCGTCGCTTGCCCCGCGGGCTCCCTTGCCGAACTCCTTGATGGCTAGCGCCGTCTCGTTGACCCCGTTGTTGTAGATGCCCAGGCCCAACTCCGTCGCTTCGTCGTCCCACACCAACAGCACCGGACCGCTCATCCGGTCGGTGCCGTAGACCAGGTCGCGGGGCAGACCGCGGGTGATCGGATGGCGCCAGTTGTTGATGGCGACGATGTGCTCCCAGGGCGTCTCGCGCATAAGGAACTTTATCCCGGTGAGCTCCGTCATGTTCTCGACTGAGGGTCCCTCGTCAATCAAGCCCGCTCCGTGGTGCCACACGAGGACGTTGCCGTCGCGCTTGCAGCGCTTCTGTATCAGTTGGCGGGTCTCCGCGTCCAGGACGTGGGCCTCCAGGAATATCCACAGTTTGTAGTCCGGCAGGTTATCGAGCGCCAGGTCGCGAAGCGTGTGCAGCCGGTAGGGCGCCCCCAGGCCGGCGAGGCCGAAGAGGCGCTGCTTGTACACCTCCGCCCATCCGTAGTTGTTCTCCAACTCGGTGTAGAACGCGCCATCCTCATCGAGGAAGACGCCGATCTCTCCCCACGGACGCCGGTCCAGCTCAGGCAGTCGGGAGGCGACCTTCACCATGTCCTGGATGGCGGCGTGGATCTCGGGCGTATCGAACCAGCGTCCCTGCTGATCCATCCACCACAGGCTGGCGTTGTCCGTGATCATGCCGGCGAAGTTCCGCCGGAGCACCGCCACACTCTCCGCGTCGTTTCGCGTGCGACCATACCAGATCGTGCGCGGCGAGGTATGGGTGCGGGTATCATCCTCCGTCCAGAACACCTTGCCGCGGAGCGCTATGCTGTAGGGCAGCGATTGGCTGGCGCCCACGCCGCCCGCCGTGCGATAGAGGTAATCATAGGGGCTGGCGATGTAGTCGATGTCCTCGCATTCAGCCACCCGGCTCAGTCCCATGTGACCGCTGCGCTGGGCCGACGCTTGGCTGTACGCCATCTCATCGTTCTCGCCAAAGAAGAGCGCCGGCGACCAGTACATGGCCGGTTCGTACCCGTAGAAGACGCCGACGACCTTTCTCCTCTCACAGGCTCCCTTGGCCACACCGGCCAGCGTCCGGATGTCATGCACCGAGCGATCGCGAACGGCGCGGTAGTAATCGATGACCTGCGTTTCCTCACGCGGATCCCGGTACCGGAAGAAGCCGGTCTCTCGCTGTTGCCTGGGCGACGGCACGGTCGCGGTCTCGAAGGTCACGTTTCTGTCGTTCCACGCCTCCCTGAGAGTCGCTTCGTCGCCGTATTTGCGACGCAGCCACGCCTGGAACCACGCTCGCATCGGCCTGCTGTAGTCGCCGTACTGCCCGATCATCGCCGAGCGCGGGCACCACTCTCCCGACGGGCCGTCCACGTGGTAGGCGAAGACGCGGTCCCCCCAGGGCTGAGATTCGCAGTAGTCGACAAAGGCGGTCAGCATCTCGCCTGCCTCGTGAAGCCACAGATCGGACGCCCAGGATACCTGCCGGACCATGTCGACGGCTCCGTCGATGACTTCCATCTCCTCACGGTGCAGAGCCACCCACGACCACGGCGGAGCCGTGGACACTCGGGGGATGAAATACCCCTCGGGATCCACCTCCAGCACCCGCTGCACCATGGTATCGATCGATTCCCTTCCGGTGTGAGGCGGCGGGGTGCTCGGGTCATAGGCGCCGGGCGCGTTCCAACCGGGATACGGGCAGTGCATGTAGACGTGCACGCCGGCATCGCGCATCTGCCGCATCAGGCGCCGCCGCTCGCCTTCCCGCTCCTCTGCGGTCGGCGCATATGCGCAGGCTGACCAGAAGTAGGCCAACGCCGGCACCGGTTCGCCATTGAGACAGAGCGTCGGCGCGCCGTGAATCACCTTCACTTCGGTTCGGGTCTGCTCAGACCTCTTCGACATCGGGAGACCTCCTAAGCCTCAGACATCCTCTTCCATGACATCGAACCCCATCAAGGTGGCGACATCCTTGACGGTTCCCCTTAGGTCACCAAGCGTCGCAGCTCTGTGGATGCCGTACGCATCGGGAGACTGATGGTTTTGCACCGCCTCTATGTTCTCAACTCGGACGACGATCTTCGACCTGCACATGATCTCGTCTAGGTTCTTGTAGAGATCGTGACCATCGACCGTTATGCCCGTGTGAAGGCCGATTTTCCTGTTGAGTACGTAGGCTTTCCATACCGTAACGGGTTCACCCACAGGCCACTCCACGTGCAAGCCGGTGGAGGAACCGGGCTCTTGGGTGTCCCTCACCGGGCTCTCTGCGTGCGTCGCGATTCGGTACGAAACCCGTCTCTCATCTCCGTAGGGATTGATCGGCGCGCCGCAATGGGTGAGGATATCGACGGAGTTGTGCCTGTCTATCATAATGTCGCCCAGCATACTGGGTCGACCTGTCAGGAAATAACCCAGAAGTTGGGTGACCAAGATGTTCGGGTAGTTCTGACAGACGGCCTGTATGCCTCTCATCTTGAAGCCGCATTCGAGGGCCAGTCCGGGCCAGAATCTGTCCTCTGTCCTCCCGCTATCGGAGAGCGTTCTCATATGCGTTGACACGGCGTTGCAGTCGAACCTCTCCCGCAAGGCTTCAAAGGCAAGATAAGCCCTTGCCGTTCTCACTATCTCCGATTTTGCAGCCGTGACGGCTTCAGCCCCTGCCATCCACGTCTCGGCAATGCTCTCCGCCTCCCCACCGTCGGTCGCTTCGTAAGCAGTGTAAAACGCCTCAGGCTCTACGCGTACGAGCTCGACTCCCAGGGAATCCTTCAGCGCCTGGGTATAGCGTTCATTGTAGTCTTGGGACAAATGCTTAAATCTGTCTCCCTGGTAATCTACCTCGGCGAGATAGTGCTGAGGCGCCACAACCAGGATCCTCGATGACTTGAGCTTCTTCAGGGCTTGAATCAACCCGACCTTGTAGACCAAGTCCTCGAACATAGCCTCTCTCTTGGACGGGGAACAGACGTTTCTTCTGTCCAGCTCCGCCGTCAAGATTCGCCCGTCTTTGTAGTCCGGACCTCCCACCAGTACGCTGTGCTCCTCCTCTCCCGTAGCGTAGAGTTTGTAGGGGATCAGCATCCACTCAAAGAGGTTATACACCACGATTGTGGGCAATCCCGTGAACGCTAACCGGTAGTCCCTGGAGCTGCCGATGATGAGCACGCCGTCCAGATTGTCCTTGGAGCTCTCCAGTTCGCTGTAGACTTTTTCAAAGGAGATATCAGACGATGTCATGTCCCTGACGATGAAACTCGCGCCAGGACACTCTCTCTGCAGCGCGTGCACCAGGTCCTCGTTTGTTGTGAAAGACTTTGGAGCTGCTCCAGCTCCCCCATAGCCCGACGAGACGAACACAGTGTAGATCCTTGTGTTTTCAGTTCCGCTGGTCATTTTGCTCTCCTTTCGAGGTCGTGCCTCGATCGTGACACCTGAGGGTTGAGATCACCGCTACCTTCCTAGCGTTGGAACGTCGTGGGCGCTGGGGTAAATCGGGAAGCTACCGGCGGATCCGCTCGTAGGTTGACCACCTTCTTTGGGTTACGCGTACTCTCTATCTATAATATCGATCAGCTGATCCCGTTGTCAAGATCCTCGATGTTTGAGGTAGGGCAACTGCACCTAGAAGAGGAAGGTGACCGCGTCGTCTCGCATTCCACCGTTCGGCCGATGGGGTTCCGCCGGGGATTCGGCAAAGACAAGGGTCGACTTCGCGAGCCCGCCGCGCTGCCACCTCCCGTGTTCACGTCTCATACGATGCTCGCCAACGGTCGCGGGGGCCCCGCCGCTTTCGCGCTGCGTCCCGGCTGGTATGATAGACGTGTCGTCGGTACGATCCGCCGCCGCAGACTCTCAAGGGCGGCGCTTCGCGCTCTAGGTCGGTTCGACGGTTCACCAGATTGGAGGTGGAGTTCACCATGACGGTCTTGACCAATCACCTGGGGTTTGTCTCGGATGCTGCGAAGGTCTGCCTGCGCGGCGGCCCTGCCGAGGGAGGTTTTGTGATCAGGGACACCTTAAGCGGCGAGGTGGCCTTTGAGGGGCAGCTGGCCCGCGTGCCCAGCGACTTCGGCGTCTACACGCTGGGGCGCTTTGACGCGCTGCGGACGCCGGGCACCTACGTGATCGAGTCCGGTCGCGAGCGATCGCATCCCTTCAACGTCGCGGAGGACGTCTACCAGGCGACGTTGCGCCGGATCGTGGGCTACTTCATGCTCCAGCGCTGTGGCGATACCAACCTCGGCTGGCACGGGCCCTGTCACCTGGATGACGGTCTGCGCGGCGACACGCTGACCCATCAAGATGTAGCAGGGGGCTGGCACGACGCCTGCGATCTCCGCAAGTGGGTTGATGCCACGATTTTCGGCATGGTGGGGCTGGCGCAACTCAAGGCGGCCCTCGACCCGGCGTGGGACGGGGGCGAGATCCTGGACGAGCTCCGGTGGGGCAACCGCTACTTCCTGAAGATGCAGGAGCCCGCCGGGTACGTGATGAACCATTGCGGCGGTGACTACTTCGTTCACGCGGACAACAACCGTTGGACCGACAACGTGGCCGACGGGATAGACGACCGGATGATCGACACGCGGCCCTGCAGTACGATCGCGCAGTGGCTCTTCGTCCTGTCGCAGACGATGGTGGCGGCGCTCGCCGAGGCTGACGATCCCGACTACGCCACCCGCTGCGAGGCGGCGGGCCGCCGCTGCCTGGACTGGCTTCTGACCGAAGGCACTACCGAGAGCGCCAACGAGCTCGGTGCGGCGATCGCTGCGTTGGTGGCCCTCCATCGAAGGACGGGGGAGGACGCGCTGATGACCCGGGCCGTGGGCTTTGCCGAACGCCTGCTGGCGTTGCAGGTCGTGCGCCCGATCGACGCCCGTTCCCCGGTCTGGGGCTTCTTCTGGGAGCGCCGAGCGCCGGGCCAGGCGCCGGGATCGTTGGAGCCCTTCAAGGCGATCTCCCGCGGCTGTTGGCCCTTGATCGGGCTCTGCCTGCTCCTGGAGACAGCGCCTGATCACGCCGAGGCAGCGGCGTGGCGCGACGGCGTGCGGCGCTTCTGCGCGCACTACCTGGCGCCGATGGCGACGCGTAACGCGTTCGGCATCGTGTCCTTTGGTCTGTACCGGCACCGGGTCGGCGGCGACCGCCAGTTGGGTAGGTTCTGGTACCGGTGGTTCATGGAGGCCAATCCCGGCTGGTACGTGGGGATCAACGCCAACCTCGCCTCGACGGGCGTGGGGTTGGCGAAGGCGGCGCGGTTGCTGGACGAGCCTGCCTGGCTCGATCTGGCTCAGCGCCAGCTGGACTGGATCCTGGGCGTCAATCCCTTCGACGCCAGCACCGTGATGGGATCCGGTTACAACAACCCCCAGCACATGTTCGGGTTGGAGTACGCGCCGCCGACGCCGTTCCTGCCGGGCGCGGTGATGAACGGCATCAGCGGCGAGGAAGACGATGAGCCGCAGCTCCGGCCCGGCGCGTGGCAGGAGACCGAGTACTGGACGCCGATGGTCGCCTTCACGATGTGGCTGATGGCGGAGCTCAGCCGGTCGTAGACCGTTCTCTGTTTGGCGTCTGCAGGGG
>JBNGDU010000377.1:5248-7418 GCA_049975025.1 Anaerolineae bacterium | reverse complement strand
CCCCACTCCCGCATCAACTGGAACGCCTGCACGTCCCACTTCGCCTGCTCCTCCATCGTGTTGTCGTCGGCGAACTCGAATTCCGGCGGCGTGCCGCCCAGGCCTTCGCTCGACGCCCACCCAAACTCCGTCACGCATAATGGCGTGCTGCGCTGCGCCGCCCGAATCTTCTCGTGATACCCCCAAAGCGTGCTCTTGAACGACCACGAGTGATGCGGTGAGTCAAACGGCCCCCGGAATTCCGCCGTTGGATCATTGTACCCATCGTCCCACGCCACGTCCGGCGGCATGTTGATCCCGTTGTGGTGCACGCCCACGCAGTCCGCGTAGTTCAAAAACCCCGCGTCCAGCATCTGCTGCAGATAGACGAAGTCATCCACCGCCGTGTAGCGATTCGGATTCTGCGGGTCCGTCAACACCACGCCGGTCGGCGACAGCGCCCCGCTGATCACAATGATGTTCGGGTCCCGGCTCTTGATCGCCTGATAGGACAACCGCAGCATCTCCACGTAGCGGGCCGCATTAACCCCTTCTTCTGTGTCCCACTCTCGGTCCAGGTTCTGCTCGTTCCACACCTCTATCGCGTGGATCCGCCCCTGGTACCGATCTACCATATCCCCGATGAACGCCACAAAGTCCGCTAGGTCGTCGGGCGGCGCCGCCTGCGGGTTCTCATCGAAGTAGCTTCGTGACCAATCAGGCGCGCCCACCACGCTCATCAGCACCTTCAGCTCTCGCTCATCGGCGGCGTCCACCATCGCGTCGTAGCCACTCCAATCCATCTCCCCACGTTCCGGGGAGAAGTGATCCCACCGCACCTGCTGCTTCACCCAGGTCATACCAAGATGGTTCTTGACCTGATCCATGGTGTAGTAAGGCATGCTGATGCCGTGGGCCGCGATGCCGTAACCGAAATCGCCCCAGGGCAACGCCGGCAAGTTCGACTCCTCACCAGCTGTGGCCGGCGTAGGTGTGGGTGTTGGAAGCGTCACGCCGCCTTCAGAGGAGTCGGGCACCGGCGTCGCCGTCGGCTGCTCAGAAGACGTCCCGCCGCCGCCCGCGTTGCCGGTTTCACCGTCATCCTGAGAAAGTGGTGGGTCTGTCGCCGGCAGCGTCGCAGTAGACGCGACGCCGGTCTCAGCCTCCTCTGCGCTGCCAGCAGGAAGTTTGAACACCCCGAGGACACAGGCCAGCGCGACGGCCAACAACGCAAACCACACTACCCCCGCGACAACCAAGGTGCGTCCCCGGATTCGCGAGAACAGATCTTTCAAGTGCTGCTGAAACGGACTCTCCATTATGCCTCCGCTTGTCTACAACCCTGGTGCAAAGCTAAATCGTCCAGTCAATCCGTGGGGATGAACGCGTTCAGGATACCGTGTCACATCTACCCGCATGTGAGGCTATGCCCACCCCAATTTGTCGGGGGGACGGCGCAAGGAGGGGCCTCCTCCCTTCCGATCGTCACGGGACGCGTCATTGGAGGCGGGCCCCTCATCTCCGTGGTCGTGACCCTCCGGAGGTCCCTCCGCCTGCATCCGCGCATCCAAGTCGTCAGAGAAGAGCATCGCGCCGGCCATCTTGGTGGCCTCCGAAGCCTCCACAGTAGCGGTCAAGTCGTCCACCAGATCGGCGAGGTCCGCATCGGTAGCGCCCTCGGTTCGGCGATGGATCAGCTCGCGATAAGCTCTACTCCCATAGAGACCGGTTGCATCGTCCAAACGCCCAGACTCTGCCAGAAACTGAGCCATCGCCTGGGGATCGTCTCTATCGACCTCAGCAGCCTCTTCTCTGAGTTCGTCCCGGTGGTGTGTGGCGCCATGGGCTAGGTTCGCCGCCGTCACGAGGCGCTCCACCTCCGGGTTGCCACACCTCGGGCACGGTGGCGCATCGGCGTCGATCGTCCGCGCTAGATGGCTAAACCGCCCGTGGCATACGCTACAATAGTATTCGTAGATCGGCATCGGCATGACCTCGCATATCCTACTCAGCCCTACGCGCCTATCCCACAGACACAGTGTCTTGAGCAGGTCGCCGCAGGAGCCTAAGGGCATCCCATTCAGTCAACAACCTCGATATCACTACGACAGAATAGGCCCCTGTCACGATCCAACAGGAGCCTACCCCTTCAGTGAGGAAGTATACCGGGGATCTCCTCCCGAGCAAGTTA
>JBNGDU010000377.1:0-5148 GCA_049975025.1 Anaerolineae bacterium | reverse complement strand
ACCCGACAAGAGCTGGCGGCCCGCGGCTGGGATGCGCTGGATATCATCCTGGTCACCGGCGATGCCTATATCGACAGCCCCTTTATCGGAGTGTCGGTGATCGGTCACGTGCTGACCGAGCTGGGCTACCGGGTCGGCGTCATCGCCCAACCCGATATCCAAAGCCCCGACGACATCATGCGCCTGGGGGAACCGACCCTCTTTTGGGGGGTCACCGGCGGCAGCATTGACTCGATGGTCGCGAACTACACCGCGCTCAAAAAACCGCGCCGCTTCGACGATTACACGCCCGGCGGGCGCAACAACCGACGACCCGACCGCGCCGTTATCGTCTACACGAATCTGATCAAGCGTTATTTCAAGAACACGGTGCCCATCGTGCTGGGCGGCATCGAGGCAAGCCTGCGCCGCGTGGCCCACTACGACTATTGGGACAACCGCGTCCGCCGCTCGATTCTCTTCGACGCCAAGGCCGACTATCTGCTCTACGGTATGGCCGAGAAGACGGTGACGGACTTCGCCGACGCCCTCCGGTTCCGGGGCGATCCACGCCACGTGCGCGGCATCTGCTATATTGCATCGGAGCTGCAGCCCGGCTACATCGCACTCCCCTCGTTTGAGGCCGTAGCATCGGATAAACGGGCTTTCATCGAGATGTTCCACACCTTTTACCGTAACAATGACCCCCGTAGCGCGAAAGGGCTTGCCCAACGCCACGGCAACCGCTACCTCATTCACAATCCGCCCCAGCCCTATTTGACCCAGCAGGAACTCGATCGGGTCTACGCCTTGGACTACGAGCGGGACGCCCATCCCTACTACAAAAAGCAGGGCGCGATCCGTGCTCTGGAGACCATCACCTTCGCAGTACCCACGCATCGCGGCTGCTACGGCGAGTGCAACTTCTGCGCCATCGCCGTGCATGAGGGGCGTACGGTCCGCTGGCGTAGCCCCGACGCCATCGTTGCGGAGGCGGAGACGCTGACAGAGCGCCCGGACTTCAAAGGGTACATCCAGGACGTCAGCGCACCCACAGCCAACATGTACGGCTTCGAGTGTGAGAAAAAGCTACGGGATGGGAGCTGCCCTGACCGCCGGTGCCTCTACCCCGAGATCTGCCCTGCGCTGCCGGTGAACCACGATCACCATCTCAATCTGCTGCAGCGCATTCGCGCGCTGCCCGACGTCGAGAAGGTTTTCGTGGCCTCAGGATTACGCTACGACCTGATCCTGAACGACGAGGCGGCAGGCGACCGCTATATTCAAGAGTTGGCGGCTCATCACGTCTCCGGACAACTCAAAGTCGCGCCAGAGCACAGCGAGCAGCGCGTCCTCGACGCCATGGGTAAGCCGGGGCCCGAATCCCTGTTAACGTTCCGCAAGAGCTTCATCGAGGCAACGCGCGAGGCCGGTCTGCCCCAGTTCCTCACCTACTATCTCATCGCAGCCCACCCCGGCTGCACTGAACGGGATATGCGGAGACTGCGCGACTTCGCCGTGGAGGAACTCGAGGTCCGCCCAGAACAGGTACAGATCTTCACCCCCACGCCCTCCACCTACGCCAGTCTGATGTACTACTCTGAGATGGATCCCTTCACAGGCGAGCAGCTCTTTGTGGAGAAGGATCTGGGCCGCAAACAGCGACAGAAGCGCATTGTGACAAGGGGAAGGAAGCGAAGATAGGCTCCAAGCGGATCAACAGACCTGCAGAAGGCCTATTCAGCGGCTGAGAGCGATCACTCAACCGCGATTCCCGCCCCACTCGCCTTAGCGGCGGCTGCTGCTCGCGTATGCACATCCAGTTTGTCGAAGATGGACTTGAGGTGCCGTTTGACGGTGTTCGCGGAGATATAGAGAGCATCCGCGATCTCTTTATTGGTCATGCCCTCCGTGAGCAAAGTCAGGACATCCATCTCTCGGGGCGTCAGGGCCGCCAACTCTCGGTTGGCGGCGCTCTCCTCGCGCACCTCCGCGATGGACTGAAGAAAAGCGCGGCGGCTGAAGTTCTGTTTCTCCAGGTAGGCAGCGATGTCGTAAGCCTCATACGCCCGCTCAATCTCCTCAGTTCTCGCTACGCCGCTGACCACCACAGCAGGGATACCCTGGGCCCGGGTCAGCTCTAGCACCTGATAGCCGTCCAGCGCTTGTTTCTGATCGCCATACGGCGCCCAGACGGCACTGTCTAGCGAAAGGTCCACCACGGCCATACGGTACCGCTCTCGTCGTAAGCACCCTGCAGCTTCGCCGTAGCTGTTACATAGGCGCACCTGATATCCGGCATCCGAGAGCAGCTCTGATAGGATACTGCGCCAGCCGGCGTCATCCTCCACCACCAGAACCGAATTGAGAGCCGACGGGACCTCGGTATTCAGGCCCCCGTCCCAGCCATCTCGGACGGCCGCTGCCTCGTCAGCCTCTTGAGCGCTAACGGACAGGCTGCTTGACATCGCCCTCTCGACCAACTCGCGGAATTCCGCGCGTCGGAAATTCGCCTTGCGCAGGCAGCTGAAAGCGCCGTAGTCCTTGAGTACGCTGACAGCCAACTCCACCGTTGCGTGCCCCGTCAACAGGATCGCGACACATCCCGGATCCTGTCGGCGTACTGCCCTCAGCGCCTCCAAACCATCCTGGTTTTTCGCACCCCTTCCGCTCAGCGCGAGATCGACGACCGCCAAGCGGTGTGCCCTTTTGCGAAGCGCCGCTATAGCCTTTTCCAGATTCGACGCTATGTCGACCTCCAGCCCGGAATCGCGGAGAATCTCGCCAAGGATATCCTGCCACGCGGGGTCATCTTCCACAATGAGCGCCCGCGGGGTCATAGGGCTTTTCATAGTCTCAGCCCTCTTCAGCACGCGGAATGCGAAGCTGGAATGTCGTTCCCATCACACCGTTGCTTTGCACCCTTACGGACCCCCCTAAACGCATGAGAAGCGTTTTAACCCACCAAAGGCCGAAGCCAAGCCTCCCTTGACGGTGTGAGCCGGCGCCGGAGAATGAATCGAATTCGAAGATACGGCCGTGGAGTTCTGGGACGATACCCGGCCCGTCGTCGTGGATCTCGACCTCGATCCAGGAATCGGCAGCCTTGCCACGGATCGAGATCACGCCTTCCCCTTCGAGCGCCTCGGCGGCGTTCTCGATCAGATTGGTGAAGACGAAGGCCAGGCTGTGCTCTGAAGCGACCACGGAGGGTAGATCCTCCAGATGTTCGACCCGGATTTCGATATCGCCTCTCAGACGGGCTGCCTCAAGAGCAGCCGCCACGCTCTGGGCCACCGATACCGGCGCCGGATGAATGGGGCGCAGGTGTGAAAGGCTGTCACGCACAGCATCCATGGCTTCCCGAGCGCTTCGTTCGATCTCCGCCAAGTTGGCGGACAGATAATCATCGGCAGCAAGGGAAGACGCGCACTTGTCCTGGATCCCCTGAGCTCGAACCGGAATCGTGCCCACTTTGTTGTTGAGATGGTGCAAGACGTTGGCAGCCACATCGCCAACGGCGGCAAACGTCTCGGCGACCGCGTGGCGCTCTTGCGCCATCCGCAACTCGCTTTGGCGCTCCGCATTATGCAAGGCCAACGCTGCGTAGTAAGCGAGACAGGTCAGCACCTTCTTATCCCATTCCGATTCCGTGAAATGCGCCAGGTCGCCTTGCGTGCCGTAAACGCTCAAGGCACCCATAGCCTCACCGTCCTCGCTGGAGAGAATGGGAACGGCTAAGGCCCGAGTCCAGTTCTGGCGCTGTGCCAGATCCCGTCTGTAGAACCTCTCGTCTTGGCGTACATCCTCGGAGATAACCGGGGCTTGGTTAATGACCGAAACTCCCATCAGACTCCCATCCAGAGGTAGACGATCGCCCCGCTGCCAGCCCTCGGTCGTAGCACGGAGCACCAGTTCGTTCCCTTCCAGGATCCAGATCGCGCCAGCAGCAGCGGTCAGCAAATCAGAGCCCATAGCCACGAGGCGCTGAAGCACCTGCTGGCAGGGTTCGACGAGAAGCAGATGCGCGATTTCGAGCAAGGCGTCAATTAACCGCGCCTCCTGGATAGCGATGACAGCGTAGGTCGCCAGCGACTCGAGCAGTTGGCGATGCTGTTCGCTAAACGCTCCCACCCTGGGGCTTTCCAGATTCAGGACACCTTCCAACCGACCACTCGGGCTGATCAAAGGCACCGCCAGTTCGGAGCGCATCCTAAGATCCGCATCAAGCGGATGATACAATCGCACCCAAGGCGCAGCATCAAGATCGTGAATGCACAACGACTCGCGATGTTCCGCGACCCAGCCCATGATGCTGGAGGTACTGATCTCCAAAGCGCCGATCTGAGGACGTCCCTCGGCCCCGGCTATCGCCTGGGTGATAAGGTACCTCCCCCCTTCATCGACGAGACGCACAATGCCGTGATGGGCACCCGTGACCTCCAGCGCCATCTGCAGTATCGCCTCAAGCGTCTCGTCCAAGCCCAGCCGGGACGATATCAGCATACCAGCGTGCCAAAGGCGCTTCAGTGCGTCCTCGGTTCTCACAAGATCGCGCTGCACGATCGCAAGCCGGCGCGCTTGATAGATGGCCATCGCGGCTTGATGGACGAGGTTATCGAGAATGAGGAGCTCAAACTGACTGAAACGGCGCTCCGATTTTCCGTAGACGTAGAGCACGCCCAAGGGCTTATTCGCCACGACGAGAGGAAACCCGACGACGGCTCCCACCCCATCGAGGTCCGGTTCCTCATATGAGATCACGCGCCGGCGTTGGCAAATGGCGCGGATCCCAAGCTCACCCGGCCCGGAGGCGCCGGCCCGCTCGGATGTGTCCATCTGGTCGGCGGAGATGCGCGAAGCGTCAGAGAAGTAGGACGCGACAGAAGCGCGTGACGGCGTGCCGGCCTTGGGCTCCACATCGCGAAAAGCGTAGATCACGGACCCGGCGTCCGGCACAATCTTCGTGACGCTCTCAGCGATCAACCTCAAGGTTGCATCTAGGTCTGGACTACCCTGGGGTGTCAAGCCGTTTATGGCAGCGCCGATTTCATTGAGGCTGACCAGGACTTCCAGGAAGCGAGGATCGGCGCGCTCAATGTCGGCTTCAGTCAATGTCGGCATCTCGGGCAGATGTTGTGTTTCTTTCATACCCTAGTTCGCAGGCAA
>JBNGDU010000376.1:0-7428 GCA_049975025.1 Anaerolineae bacterium | reverse complement strand
GTGGTAGGGGGCGTAGGGCGAGCCGGTGCAGGGTTTGGCAACTGTCAAGGCGTCGAGCTGCAAACGTCGTGGCGTACGTCATACGTGTCGGGTATCATAGTCCGCGATAGGCTCCAGCGCTTTGGCATCCTCACGGGCCTCGTCCTTGGCCTATTGGCCCACAGTGTCCGGGGATGAGCCTTAGGTTTTAGGAGCATCTCCCTCCTGCGAAACGGTTGCCTTCGTTGCTGTCGCCCTCTACGACGGATGCTATACTCAGGGCAGTAGGCAATGTCGCGGTTCGTGGAACTTGGATTGCATTAAGAGCACTTGCTGACTGGTAGCACGCTTTGCCGTTTACCATCGTGGTATCTGACACTTAATTTCTTGGCTCACGGACTGACACAGATCAACACGAACGTCCTTCCTGAGAGAAGGTCATTTACACGGCAGAGATCACTCGGATTCAGTCGACCCGCGAGATCGCAGAGATGGTCCAAGGGTATATGGGGGGAATCAAGGCCCAATCTCTAAGATGCTTGTCTATTTCTCTGCGTACTCTCTGGTGATCTAGCTTTTTGAGAGGGCCGGACCAAGAACTATCTATGAGATGTCCTGGAGGATAACCTATGACAGAGCAAAAAGACGAAAATCCGCAAGCCACGCGCTTGACCCGCGCCCAGAGCTTCCTGGGTATCCATTTCGATCTGCACGCGCGCGAGGACTGTACCGAGATGGGGAGGGATCTCACCCACGAGATGATCGAAGCCGTCATTGATCAAGTTCAACCCGACTATGTTCAGTGCGACTGCAAAGGCCATCCTGGCTACGCCAGTTATCCCACCGAGGTCGGCACGCCGGCTTCGGACTTTGTCAAGGACCCCCTGCGCATCTGGCGGGACGTCACGGCAGAGCGCGGCGTCGCGCTCTACGTTCACTACTCGGGCGTCATCGACGAGCAGGCGGTGACCCAGCACCCCGAATGGGCCCGCATCGACGAGAACGGCGAGCCCGATGACCGCACGACGTCGACATTCGGCCCCTACGTGGACGAGCTGTTGATCCCGCAGATCAAGGAGCTCATCGACAAGTACGACGTGGACGGGGCGTGGATCGATGGTGACTGCTGGGGGACCAAGCGCGACTACGGCGCGCAGGTGACGCGGGCCTTCCGAGAGGAGACCGGCATCGAGTTGCTCCCCCGAGACCCCGATGATCCCCACTATTTCGAGTTCTCCGAGTTCTGTCGGGAGCAATTCAGGCGCTACCTCGACCACTACGTCACCGAGATCCACGCCTATGCGCCCGGCTTTCAGATCGCGAGCAACTGGGCCTACACAGATCACATGCCCGAACCGCCGACCATCGACGTCGACTACATCTCCGGGGATTACTCTCTGCAGAACAGCGTCAACGCCGCGCGGTATCAGGCGCGGTGCATCCGAGGTCAGGGGAAGCCGTGGGATCTGATGGCCTGGAGCTTCGCCCGGCGGCGGCCCGAACCGTGCAATGCCACCAAGTCACCTGCCCAGCTCAAACAGGAGGCCGCGATTGTGCTGTCCCAGGGGGGCGGCTTCCAAGCGTACTTCAAACAGAAGCGAGATGCCTCGATCTACCCCTGGCAGATGGCGTTGATGGGGGAGGTCGCTCAGTTCTGCCGCGCACGGCAGACCTTCTGTCACAGGGCCGAGGCCGTCCCCCAGGTTGCCCTCCTATACGCGGGTCGGGCTTTCTACCGGAAGGCCGAACGCCTCTTCGCTCCGGGTGACGATCTCACCCCGCTGAAAGGGGTGCTCAACGCCCTCTTGGAATCCCAGTACAGCGTGGAGATCGTGATGGAGCACCAGCTGGAGGGCCGGATGGACGCCTACCCCCTGATCGTCGTGCCGGAGTGGGCCTATCTCGACGCCGCGTTCAAGGATGAACTTCTGGCTTACGTCGAGCAGGGCGGCAACCTGCTGCTTATCGGTCCGGAATCCGCGGCGCTCTTCGAGGACGCGCTGCCCATCGAATGGACCGGCGAGATCGAGGATCCGGTCCGGCAGTGGTTAGGCCACGGGAACTGGCTGACCGCGATGTACACGGCCTCTCGTCGCGTCGCGCTGGAGGCCGGCGCCCGCGCGGTTGGCCGTCTCTATCAGCAGAACGACCCGACCGCGCCCTCTCAGCCCGCCGCGATCATCGCGGATTACGGCGAGGGCCGGATCGCTGCCACGACATTCAACTTCGGTGAGCGCTATATTCGCGCCAGATCCTCGGTCGCCCGAGATTTCCTCGCGGCGTTAGTGCGCACGCTTTTCCCGGAGCCCCTGGTGGAGGTCGCCGGATCTCACAACGTCGACGTGTCGGTCAACCGCATCGCCGGCCACCTAGCCGTGAATCTGGTCAACACGGCCGGGCCTCACGCGGACCCGTCCGTCTACGTCTTTGACGAGGTGCCACCGGTCGGACCGTTGGATATCACGATGCGGATACCCCGGCCCACGTCCTTGAGGCTGGAGCCCGCCGGGGAGCCCCTGGACTACACCTATGGAAGTGGGCGCGTCCGATTGACCCTGCCGCGCCTCGATATCCACCAGGTCATCGTCGTCGAGCGCTGATTCGAATCCACACCACCGTTCGTAAACACCAAGACGCATGGAGGTCGACAATGCAAGTTTCAGAAGCGAAGCAACTCTTTCGCGGTCCGATGATCTCGGTGGCCACGCCGTTCACCGACGATTTCGAGTTGGATCTGCGAGCGCTGAGCGAGAACATCGGTTTTATGACCGAACACGGCATCCGCACCGGGTGCGGCGTCCTATTGGTGGCGGCGGCCGGGGGCGAGTTCCCCATGTTGACCATGGGCGAGCGCAAGCAGGTCATCGCTACGAGCGTGGAGGCTGCGGATGGACGGGTTCCTATCGCGGCGAGCATTCAGTTCTTGTCGACCCGCGAGGTGATCGAGCTGGCTGGCTACGCCGATGATGTCGGTGCGGCTCTAGGGCAGCTATCGGCGCCTTATTACTATCCCCCGCCCGAGGAGGACATCTACGAGCTCTTCAAAGCCGTCTCCGATGAGACGGACCTGCCGATTATGATCTACAACAACTGGTGGAACACGCTCAACATGAACGTAGAGACCGTTGGCCGATTGGCCGAGTTGGAGAACGTGGTCGCGCTCAAGTGGTCGGCTCCCACCTCTGCGCAGTTCACCGAGGGCCTGCGGCGCTACGCCGACCGCCTGGCCATCATCGACAACGAAGGCCTGTTCGTCTGGTCCCACATGTTGGGCGCGGTGGGATTCATCACACACGAGGGCAACTTCTGGCCTGAGTATCCCCAGATGATCTGGCAGTTGTTGGAGGATGAGGCCTACGAGCAGGTCATCGAAGAACTGGCTCGCCTCCACTGGCCGTGGCGCAAGTGGTGCCGTAAGGTCGCGGAGGAGACCGAAGGGGAGGGGCCTTTTATCAAGGCCGCCATGGAACTCGTGGGCCTCAAGGCAGGGCCGCCTCGGCCTCCCGGGCGTCCCGTACGACCGGGGCTTATCGAGGAGCTTGAAGCGCTCTTTGCTCAGGCGGAGGTCCCAACCGGCGTAAGAAGCGGCAAACGATGACCTTGGACGGCAGGGGTGGCATGGTGCCGGGATCTTTATCCGGGCGAGCGGTCACAACGCCACCGAGCACAATCTGATCCGCCACACGCCATGCTTCGAGCCCATCGATCTCGAGGGAATCGGCCTGCACGATGATCATCCGTTGGCACCAGAAAAGAGCTCAACACGTGAACACGGAATAACGACAAGCATCGTGCGCTTAGTGTCGAGGGTGCTATTCAGGGCGATCAGCCCAGGGCGGACCATCGTAGGGCGAGCAAGACAGCTCGCCCGGTCGCAGACGACGTAGCATATCCCCTGGGGCTCCGACCTGCGGATCTCCCACGTACGGCTTGTGCTCGTGTGATTACGGCGTAAGCTAGATCCACGAAAGACAACCACCCCGATATTCGTGACTGAGAGGAGATGACCTATGTCGGAAAGCGAATCCATCCTGGCGCAGACGCCGCCGATGGGCTGGAACAGCTGGAATACGTTCGGGGCCGAGATCGACGAGGCGGTCGTCCGTGAGACCGCCGACGCCTTCGTGAGCGAGGGCCTCAAGGACGCCGGCTATGAGTACGTCGTCATCGACGACCTCTGGGAGGCCGATGAGCGCGTCGACGGTCGGCTGGCCTGGGACGCGGAGAAGTTCCCCAACGGCATCCCGGCGCTGGCGGACTACGTCCACAGCAAAGGGCTCAAGTTCGGCATCTATTCCTGCGCCGGCAGCCACACCTGCGCGGGCAAGCCCGCCAGCTACGGCTACGAGGAGGTCGATGCTCAGACCTTCGCGGAGTGGGGCGTGGACTTCCTGAAGTACGACTTCTGTTACGCGCCGCCCGGCGTCGACGGTCCGATGCTCTACCATCGCATGGGACAAGCGCTGCGGGCCACCGGGCGTCCGATCCTCTTCAGCCTATGTGAGTGGGGCAAACACCAACCTTGGGAGTGGGCGGCTCGCACCGGCGGGCATATGTGGCGCACGACCGGTGATATCCACGACGCCTGGGAGTCCATCCTCAGGATCGGGTTCGAGCAGCAGGCTGGGCTCTTTCCCTACGCGGGACCGGGTCATTGGAACGATCCCGATATGCTGGTGGTGGGGATGTACGGCAAGGGAAACGTCGCGCGGGGTGGGTGCACCGACGCCGAGTACCGGAGCCACTTTGGGCTTTGGTGTCTGCTGGCTGCGCCCTTGATGATGGGCTGCGACGTGCGGGATATGAACACGGTCACGCGCGAGATTCTGCTCAACGAGGAGCTGATCGCTGTGAATCAGGATCAGCTGGGCCGGCAGGGCTACCGCGTGGGCCGGGTGCCCTGGGCACGGGAGATCGCGGACGTCTGGGCCAAGCCCCTGCAGGACGGCTCGATTGCCGTGGGCACGTTCAACCTCGGCGAGCGGCCCGGACGTCGCATCGTCGTCCCGTGGGAGTCGCTGGGATTGCACGACCGCCGTCCCTGCCGGGTCCGTGACCTCTGGGCGCACGAGGACCTGGGCGTCTTCAACGGCAGTTTCGTCGCGCGCGTCGATCCGCACGATGTGATGATGGTTCGGATTACGCCGGTGCACTGACTGCACTCATCGAGGAGTGTCGACTAAGAGTCAAAAGAAACGAGTCAGGAGCCAACTTCAAAGGAGCTAGCTTATGAAAGTTGATTTGCCGTTTCGCCAGATCCATCTCGATTTCCACACCAGCGAGGCCATCGACGGCGTCGGGGCGGATTTCAACCCCGAGGTCTTCGCACAGACGCTGGAGGACGCTCACGTCAATTCGATCAACATCTTCGCGTTGGGCCACCACGGCTGGATCTACTTCGAGAGCGAGGAGTTTCCCGACGAGCGCCATCCGCACCTCACGCGCAACCTGTTAGCGGAGCAGATCGAGGCGCTCCACGCGCGGGACATCAAATGCCCTCTGTACGTTTCGGTGCAGGTCAACGCGCAGTTGGCCCGGCGCCACCCGGAATGGCGGGTTGTGACACCCGAGGGCAAGCTCTACGGCCCCGGTCCTTATGAGGACGGCTTCTGGCAACTTCTCTGCCTGAACTCGCCCTATGTGGATCGGCTCAAGGTCTTCGTCGACGAGGTGCTGGAGACGCTGCCGGTGGACGGTTTCTGGTTCGACATCGTCGACGCCCGGGACTGCTCCTGCTACTACTGCCGGAAGGGTATGGTTGAGCAGGGGTTGGAGCCATCGAAGGTGGAGGACAGGATGGCTTACGCGCGCCAAGTGCTCCATAGATTCGTGAGTGGGATGACGGAGTTCGTGCACGAGCGCAACCCCGACGCGTTGATCTTCTACAACGCCGGACACGTCGGCCCGCGGCATCGCCCGATGGTCGACGCCTTCACGCACCTGGAGCTTGAGTCGCTGCCCAGTGGCGGCTGGGGCTACCTCCACTTCCCCATCGCCGCGCGCTATGCCCGCAACTTGGGGAAGGACTATCTAGGGATGACGGGGAAGTTCCACACCTCGTGGGGCGACTTCCATTCGTTCAAGAATCGCGCGGCATTGGAGTTTGAGTGTTTCCATATGCTGGCGCTCAACGGCAAGGTCTGTGTGGGCGACCAACTCCATCCCCGCGGCGTGTTGGATCCCCACACCTACGAGCTGATCGGCGGGGTCTACGAAGAGGTCGAGGCCAAGGAGCCCTGGTGCGCGGGCGCCGAGGCCGTGACCGAGATCGGGGTTCTGACCCCCGAGGAGTTCGAGGCCGGACCCCACCGGACCGACATGGACTTCAGACCGATGATGGGCGTGACCCGGATGCTGCAGGAGGGCAAGCACCAGTTCGACGTGCTGGACTCCGAGAGCGACTTCAGCCCGTACAGAGTGCTCGTCCTGCCGGACAAGATCCCGGTTGAGGGTGCGCTGGCGGACAAGCTGCAGGCCTTTCTGGATAGCGGCGGCGCCGTGATCGCCTCCTACGCCTCCGGCATGACGCCCGACCGCTCGGGTTTCTCGCTCGCTGCCCTGGGCGTTGAGCTTATCGGCGAGGGTCCGCGGGATCCCAGCGGCGAGCTTGTGCGGGGCAAGGAGTATCCGGCCCACCACTACGCCGAGTACCTGCTGCCTGGGGAGGCATTGGCGGAAGAGCTGCCTCAGACCGAGCACGTGATGTACATGCGTGGGATGCTGGTGGGCGCCGAGGAGGGCGCCGAGGTGCTGGCTGACGTCGTGGCGCCCTATTTCACCCGCACCTACAAGCACTTCTGCTCCCACCGGCAGGCGCCATCCTCCGGACGGGTCGATCATCCTGCCATCGTCCAGAAAGGGCGCGCGATCTACTTCAGCCACCCGATCTTCACGCAATATCAGACGAAGGCCCCGCGGTGGTGTAAGCAGCTGTTCCTGAAGGCGCTGGGCCGCCTGCTGGCGGATCCGCTGGTGCAGGTGGCGGCACCCACGGCGACCATCGCCATGCTCAATCGACAGGCCGACGACGACCGCTACGTGCTGCACCTGCTCCACTACGTACCTGAGCGGCGTGGTGAGGCCTTTGACGTGATCGAGGACGTCGTGCCCCTTCATGACGTAGCGGTCTCGGTCAAGGTCGACGAGCCGGTCGAGCGCGTGACCCTTGTGCCGCAAGGGGAGCCCCTGGCGTTCGAGGTCGAAGACGGTCGTGTGAGCTTCACCGTGCCCAGAGTCGAGGGGCACCAGATGGTCGAAATCGGCTACTGAGGCGGTCCGACGGCGAACTTGCGCCTCTAGACGTTGACGGGCACCATTTTGAGATGGCCCTTTCCACCCGCCTTGGGTGAAGGGGCCATTCTCATGCCGCAGACACAGGCTCTTGATATTCAAATGTCCTAGGGCAATCGCATTTAAGGCTCAAAGCCCCGTCCTCGGGGCGGCCTGAGC
>JBNGDU010000375.1:5430-7445 GCA_049975025.1 Anaerolineae bacterium | reverse complement strand
TCGCGCCCAAGGCATAGACGTCGGAGCGAGTATCGGTGCCGTTGGGCCCCGCGTATTGCTCCGGCGGCGAATACCCCTCCGAGACCGCCTTGGCCATCATCTCGGTCTTGGCCTTCGGATCGACTTTGGCGATGCCGAAATCGACAAGGACCGCTTGACCGCTCTTGCTCAGCCGAATGTTGTTGAGCTTGATATCCCGATGGACGATCGACGGTACTTGAGCGTGTAGATAAGCTACCGCATCACAGACCTGGAGCATCCACTCGCACACTTGGTCGACCGGCAGCAGTTCATGGGCCTTTTCCGCCTCGATCGCCAACTCCAGCAGATCCTCACCCTCAATGTAGTCCATCACGAGGTAATGGCTGCGACCCTCAGCGAAGAAATCCGAAACCCGAACCAATCCGGGATGGCTGAGAGACGCCAGCACCACCGCCTCCTGCTGAAAGAGCCGCCGGGCAGCCGGCGCGGGATCACTCAACTCCTTGATAGCGACGCGACGTCCCCGCAGGCGCATGTCATCCGCCAGATAGACCGAGCCGAAGCCTCCCGATGCGAGCTTCCGGAGGATCCGGTACCGGCCCTGGAGTGTGTATCCCAGTTTGAGTGTGGGCAGTGGCTTTGGCATAAAGCGAATCTCACACGGCTAGCGATCCTGCAGCGGACGTCATACGTCGCGGAGCCCCCCCGCCCCTTGCACTACATGCCCTCGAGATGACGCTCCGCAGCCGTCAGGTGGGTCGTCACATCATCGAAACGACCCTCCAAGAGCGCAATCCGCGCAGCATCGACCTCCACGTAGGCGGACCACGCCGCCTCGTTATCGGAGAACCGCGAGATTAAGTCGTCGTAGGCTTCGCCGACGGCGTCCACCGCCGCCAGCAGCGCCTCACTATCAAGTCCCTCCCCGGCGGCGCTCTCCTCTAGATCTGCGATCCAATCCTCCTCTAGCTCAGCCAATGTCTGACCATAGACGCCAAGATAATCACCGGTGGGATAGAGACTGCCGAACTTCTCAGCGCCATAGCTCTCGATCAGATACTGCACGAAGCATCCCGCCGCGTAGTAGTTCCCCAGGTCTCGGATATGCCCCTCGAACCGCAGATCGGATGTGACGCGCGGCAAACGTCCGGCGATGTGGTAGGCACCGCAGAACTCGGTGGGCGCCAGATGATCCGCATCCGCGATGGCCGTCATACCCATGTAGACGGCAACGCCCTCGCTCAACATCGCGGAGACCGGTCGCCCGAATACGTTCCAGGTGAAAAGGTGGGTCATCTCATGAGTAGCGATGTACTGCTGATCTGCGAGGTTACCTGTGCTGTCATGTAAGAAGAAGTAGTAACGGTTGGCAGAGAAACTACGACCCCGAAGATGCTGGTTTGGCGGCCCAAATAGAGATCCGGGCACGTAGACATCGAAGCCCCCCTGAATCTCAGCGCCGAGCGAAGACTCGATGTGCTGAAGCGCCCGCTCCAGAATCGTCGTCACGGTCTGCAGATCCTCCTCAGGGTACGTGGCTGGGACATAGTGGACAGTGAAGCGCGGCATCTCCTGCTCGGCGGGATAAGCCGCTGCGAGATCCCCCCCCAACTGGGCTGGGTATCCAGCCCTCAAAGTTTCCAGGTCAGGAGAGCCAACCCCTCCGGCTTCCAGCGTCTCTGTGAAGGAAGTGGCCTCAGCCTCCTGTGATTCAGCGGCCTCCTGCGGGGCGAGCGTCGTACTAGGGATCGTGAGCGTTTCGCCAATCCTGATGAAATCCTCATCCTCGATCTCGTTCGCCGCCATCAAGGCTTCCAGCGAGACATCGTACTCTACCGCAATGGCTAGAAGGCTATCCCCTTCCGCGACGACGTAGGTCAGAGGCGTGGACGCCTCAATCAACGGCGTTGAGCTCGGCTCGATGGTCGGCGTTGCCGTGGAGGAAGCCACCGTGTCCGGTGATGGGATGGAAGTCGGCGACGCTGCAACCGTGGCCGGCATCGCCTCTGTGGGAACCGGAGACGGTGTAGGGG
>JBNGDU010000375.1:0-5420 GCA_049975025.1 Anaerolineae bacterium | reverse complement strand
GTGTAGGGGGCGCCGGCGCCCAGGGCCGTGCCAACAAAAGCGCCGCAACCATCGCCGGAAGGCCGATGGTCAGCCCAACGATCAAACCTCTTATGATCTCTTTACGTGACGCGTCTTTCATAGCGTATCCTAGGTAAGTAAGTGCTGGAGCATGTTCACTTGGACCATATAGGAGCCCAGTTCTCCTCGCCACGAACAAGCGTAAGCCGATCTTGCCCCTGAGCCGTGATCAACTCAATGCCGTTGTCAGAGTTGAAAGCGACAAGACCATCGCGAGACCAACTGGGCCTGCCAGGATGCAGTCCGGTGATAAGCTGTCGCGGCCCACCCCCGTCAAGAGCCAGCGTCCAAAGCGTCTCGGCGGTGACACTGCCTAGCGCTGACGTGCTGTGGTAGATGACCATGCGCCCATCCGGCGACCAGGCAGGCCACCGACAGTTCGGGGTGCAGTTGGTCATCCTGCGCGTTTGCTTCGTGCCGAAATCGTAGACGTAGATTTCCCAACTGCCATCGCGCTCTGACATAAACACCAACTTCGTGCCGTCGGGTGACCAAACCGGAGAGCGCCCCTGGATGCCCAGGCCCGTGCCGTTGGATCCATCACTATCTATAAGCCTCAACTCGCCATCCTCGTTCCGACCGACATTCGTCGGGCTACTGCGGTAAACAATACGGCGTCCATCTGGGGACCAGTCGGGTTCCCGCTCGTCAACGCCGGGGGTCCGCGTCAACCGCCGAAGCGAACCGCCTTGCCGATCGACGGTCCACAGGTCATAGCTACCCTCACAATCGGACTGGAACACGATGTACTCTCCAGTCGGTGACCAGCCAGGCTCCGCCTCATCGCACGGTCGGCACGCCACGCAGATAGAGATACCTGTCTTCGGGTCGATGACGTAGATGTCGGTGCCGCCGACATTACCGCGGACGTAGACCAGTTGCGGTTGCACACTCTCAGTTGGTGTGGGCATTTCGGTAGGTTTCTCTTCTACAACCCGCTCAACTTCAGGTTGAGATGTCACAATCTCCTCAGTTGGCTCCTCTGTCACCCCGGAGCCGAAGCTAGGTTCCACGATTTCCTCGGTCGGCGTCACCGTTACATCTTGCGGCGCCTCGATGACGTCAGGAGGATCTTCCACTGGCCCACCAGGCGGAACGTCCACATCGTCATCAGCACGCACGAGGGCGGGAAACTCAACCCAATCATTCGCCACCGCCACGAATATGCCCACGCCACACGCGAGCGTGAGCGCCAGAGCAATGCCCAATCCGATCAAAGCGCCCCGTCGACGGGGAGTCGAGTCGGGGGCGGGTTGAAACAAGCGATCAGAGACCCGCCCTTCGTCAGTCTGGCCCGGTGGCAGTGGATAGGTCGGCGGAAAGAGATCCTGCCGCATCTCCTCCACGCTGCCGTAGCGCAGCTCCGGACGCATCTGCGTCGCCCGCGAGATCACCTCCGCCACGTGCGACGGCATCGACGGCATCAGCGACCGCGGGTTCGGGATCGGGAACGGACTCGTCGCGGACGTCGGATCGTGCCCCGTCACCATCTGATTCAACACCACCCCCAGGCTGTAGATATCCGTCCGCGGGTCGCTCTGCCCCATGCCCCCGTACTGCTCCGGCGCCGCGTAGCCCGGCGTCCCCAGGAAGGTCGTGTCCTGCGTCTTGCCCGGCTTGAAAAACCGCGCGATCCCGAAGTCGATGAGCTTGATCTGCCCTTCGGGCGTGATCATCACGTTCCCCGGCTTCAAGTCCCGGAAAACCACCCGCGGCTCGCGATTGTGCAGATAATCCAGCACGTCCAGCAACTGCCGCACCACGCGCAGCGCCTCCTTGATCGGGAAGCGGCCCTTCGGCGAGCTCGCCAGACGTGCCGCTAGCGTCTCCCCCTCAACGAAGTCCATCACCAAATACCAGTTCCCGTGTTCGGCGAAGAAATCCGTCACCGCCGTGAGCCCGGGATGGCTCAGCTGTGCCAGGATCTCAGCCTCGCGACGGAACGCGTTGATCGACCAGTTCCGATCCTGGGGCGCCAGCTCTGACGGCGACATCTCCTTGATCGCGCAGCGGCGTCCCGTGAGGCGGTTGTCGTCCGCCAAGTAGACGGTCCCCATCCCACCACCGCCAATCCGACCGTCGATCACGTAGCGGCCCTGCAGCACGCGGCCCGAGCCTAGCATCTCAATCCTCCGGACACGGTAACATATTCAGCTCCCGCCCTACCCGGATCGGGGGCGATCCATCCTGCCACGGGATGTCATTGTGCGCAGCGACCTCGCGCGCGTAGTCGTGGAGCTCGCCCGGTACCTCTCCGTCAGGCCAGCGCCCCTCACAGTAACGGCGGCACACATCATAGAGGCCAGCATCAGACTGGATCACCTCGAATAGAAACTCAATCGGCGATCTTGAGGGCTTCGGCCGCGGCGTGGACGTAAGCTTTGGCGTTTCCGGCGTCGCGAGATTCGGTGTTGGCGAGGGTATCGCCGCCAGCGACGGTGTCGTTTGACCACTGGAATCGGGTGTCTCTGTCGCTAGCCCCACCGGTGAACCTCCATCAGACGGGCTGAGGGCCACGAAGAGAGCGTGGCTCAACCATCCCAACCCAAAGCCCATAGCACCAAGCATGATCATCCCCCCGACCACAAGCAACACAATGCGTCGCTCTCGCATCTCCTCCTCCCACCACCGCCACAGGGCTTCCCTGCAATCAAGGCTGAATCACAAAGACAGCGTCTCACTCGAGCTCGACCACAATCACCGAGATGTTGTCCTCCCCACCAGCGCGATTAGCCGCGTCTACCAAAGCGTCACAAGCCTGTTGTGGCGTCCTGGCGCCCTCGACGATCCGCTGTATCTCGTCGTCGACGACCATCTCCCAAAGCCCGTCACAGCATAGGATCAGACGATCGCCGCGGTGAAGGGGCACGGTGAAGGTATCGACCTCGACCTCCTCCTTGTGACCCAAAGTGCGGTAGATCTGGTTGCGCTGAGGATGACTACGCACCTCGTCAGGCGTGATGACCTTCGCGTCCACCAGGCGAGCGACGAGCGAATGATCCTGAGTGATCTGCTGGAGACTCCCATTGCGTAATAGGTAAGTGCGGCTGTCACCGACGTTGATCACCGTGGCGCAGCCCCCAATCACCAGGGCCGCCGTGACCGTCGATCCCAGATCGCTGCCCGTCGTCTGAGCGTGTCGGAAAAGGGTCTTGTTCGCGTCCTGGATCGCCTGCTGCAGCAGCTCTTCGGTAGGGCTGCTGTTGGTCAACTTACGCGTAGACTTGCCGAGATCGGGCATCACCTTCGTCTTGAGCAACCACTCCGTCACAACCCGATTCACGGTCCGGCTCGCCACATCACCGGCATCATGCCCGCCCATGCCGTCGGCAATCAGATAGAAAGCGATCGGCACAGAGCGCCCTTGCTGCTCCTTATCGTACGTGAAGGTCACGATGGCGTCCTCGTTGCGGGAATGTCGGCGTCCCGGATGTGACGCCTGCCCATGAATCGCCTTCAAAGAGCGTCCTGAGGTGTTCGAATCAGGCAGCGTGGACAGATCCTGCAACATGCCGGTCGGGCTGGTATATTGTCCTTGGAGGGCCCGGTCAACGTAAGGCCTCAGCTCGTCGGGAGCTCGGGTCACGTCACCTGGCAAGCTGGTGATGTCTGAGCTCAAGTAAAGCAGCAGTTGGCCCAAGAAAGCGATGTCGCTGCGCGTCTGCGCTGTCTGTGCTGACTCATCATGGCGTCGGCAGCCGCTGACGTCCGCCAGCATCACATCGCTCGTGCCCCCGAAACTGACGATACTCTCCAGCACGGCGTTCCAGTTGGACCCATCGGGCTGCGTCAGCGAAAGCCCTTGCTGGTGCAGATAGGTCAACGCCCGGGCTATCTGAGCCACGACGGTCATCGCCTCGTCCTGCCCGCGGGGTCGCCGACCGCGGACCAAGACCCCCCAACGTCCGGGGTGAGAAACCACCGTGTAGGTCGCTTGGCGGAACGGGAAGATGGCGACGTGTCGCAGGATCTGTGGATGTCCTGCCTGACCAATGCGCAAGAGTGCGTCCGCCCTGTCCAAGGACAGGGGATCGCCGGGCAACGAGCGCCGCTCATGGATCAGAACGGGTCTCAACGGTTCGCCGCACCGTTTACACACGCCCTCGTGCGGCAGGGAAAGATGCCGGGTTCCGCATCCGACCTCGCCACAGACGAGATCGACAGCATCATAGTAGACGGAATGCTGGAGCTGCCATGCATTGCGGATTTCGAACCGATCCCGAAAGATGCCTCTTGGCAAGGGCTTCAGGGCTACCGCCGACGCCTGAGCAGCAGAGACCTCACCGCCTGCCGAAGATGGCTGGGGAGCCGCAGCCATAGGTGGCGTGGTGTAAGAGTTTTCCACTTCGGGTGGCTGGCTTGGTTGCGACTCAGGGCCGGCTTGTCTGGGCACCAAGAGACGAGTGCCCGATGATGGGGGTTGTGCACGCGGGGGCGCCAAGGGTTCTTCGGGCTCGGCTACGCCCAATGCGTTTCGGACCAAGCCCACCAGCTTCTCAGACCACGTTAGCTTCGCCGGACCGACCTCCTCCCGAGCAGGGATACCACCGAGCGGATGACCACACTTGGCGCAGCGTTCAGCGCCTGGTGGGTTTTGATGCCCACATTTCGGACATGTATAACCGTACTCGACCATAAGCAGCCCCGCATTTCTCTTGACAGGCTAACTCGGGTGTCACCCCATCTCCGAACTCACTGATATCGACACCAAAGAATCAGACACTTGACAGTTCTCGACTTAGCCACATAGGATCGGATCAGGAATAGAGCAGCGCGACGACTGTGAGTGCAGGCAGACCTAACTCGATCAACATAGCCGTCAGCGTCATAAACCACCCAAAACCAACCTTCCAAGCCTCCGGCGTCACAACAACCGAGACCGACAGCTTATCCTGCTGCCCGCTGTCACGCTCGACGCTGACGTAACTCTCGTAAACCCGCTTTGTAGGCACCAGACGCGACGTGTGCCAGCCGAGCCATCGTCTCAACAACCCGCCGTGCATCTCAAGCCGCCCGGCCTCAAGAGGCTTCGTGTCCACTGTGAGCTCCGCCTCGCCTCCGGTCAACTCCACCTCCTCGGGCTTCACGCGCAGCCACGCATCCCTCGGGACGAGCTTCCCCCCTTCGCCTGGCGGCAGTGTCAACTTGCGTGTGGCTCGGCGCCCCATCCTCACACGCCCGAAGGACAGATCGGCCTCGGCGGAGGCTCTGTCCACGGAGGCCTGACCAGGCTTGGACGTCTCCTCCGACGCTTCCGCGTCCACCGCGACGTATGACCAGGTTGGCTCACGGCCCGATAGGGCCCGCCACAGCTCTTCCATAGACTGGTGGCGGCGTTCCTTGTTCATCTCAACGGCTTT
>JBNGDU010000374.1:0-7453 GCA_049975025.1 Anaerolineae bacterium | reverse complement strand
TTCGGCGGCGGTTTAGCTCGTTGAACTCCTCCTTCGGCATGTAGATCTCACCCCGCACGACCAAGTAATCAGGGGGCTCCGTGTCATCGTGGGAAGCTAAGGTGAGGGGCACGGCGCGGATCGTCTTCACATTGGACGTCACGTCTTCTCCGGTCTCCCCATCGCCACGGGTTGCAGCCGTCGCAAGTTCGCCATCCTCGTAGATCAGCTCTACGGCGAGGCCGTCGTACTTCGGCTCGGCGACGTAGGTGACCTTGTCGCGTTGCAGCTCGGTACGACAGTGCTCGTCGAAGTCTCGCACGGCATCAGCTTCATAGACGGAGCGCAAACTCAGCATGGGTAGGGGATGTTCCACCAATCCCAGCTCATCCCGAGGCTCTCCGCCAACGTGTTGCGTCGGCGACGTCTCGGTTCTAAGATCCGGGTAGGTCTTCTCCAACTCGCGGAGCTGTTGCATAAGCCGGTCGTACTCCGCGTCGGAGATCACCGGGTCATCGAGCACGTAATAGCGGTAGTTGTGGTACCGGATCGCCTCCCGCAGACGTCCAACAGCTTGCTGTGCGGATTCTTTGGAGTCTATCTCATCCAGATCAATGTCCGGGTGATGGCGCTGGGGCATGTCTGAAACCCTCCTAGGCTTCTGTCATACGACGTGGCAACAGGATCCAGTTCAGCAGAAATAGACCTCCTCCCATCGCGATCATACCCCCAACCAGGAGCGCGCGAAGACTACGACCACGAAGCATGATATTCTTCAACAATTCCATACCGTAGGTGGCGGGTAGCGACCACGATATGACCCGAGTCCATCGACGTAACGATTCCAGACCTTGCATGAAGCCGGTGAAGAAGACGCTTGACAGGAGCAAGAGCATTGAGACTTGCACTGCTTGGCTCGTCGACTTCGCTAAGATGGATATCAGGAATCCCAGCCCTAGCGATGCGAACATCATGCTTAGCAAGGTTATGGCGTAGTCGCGCCAGTTCCCCACCATCGGGACGTTCAGTCCGTAGATGAGGAGCAGTGACAGGAGAGCCGTGATCAGGCTGTTGAACAGAAGGTAGCTGAGATACTTCCCAAGCAACATCTCAAAAGCCGATATCGGCGCAACCTTAAAGAGCTCCATAGCACCGATGAGCTCTTCTTGTACAATGGACAGGGCACCGAAGGTGACGCAGAGGTGTTGCAGTAACAGGGCGATGACCGCCGGCGTATAATAATCGATGGTCTCTATCTCGACTGGCGTAACGCTTTGCGTCTGGCTGCGGAAGGGGCTGGTCACAATAACGGACTCCAAGCGCTGAAGGGCGGCGAGCGCGGCGTCCATGTCGGCGAGGTTAGCTTCAACGTGGGCTAAAGTCTCGGCCTGTTCCTCAACGTTTTGGAGGTTTGTCTCACTCAGCGTCTGAACGCTCCGCTGGACACTGCCTAGCATGGAGAGTGTCCCGCTTACCCATACGGAGCCGCCCATAGAGCCCAGGCTTTCGGTGATCCATTGCGTCTCGGTCACCGTCTGAACGGTAGGCGAAATCGTCTGTAGGGTCTTGTCCAGCGCCGCGATGCTTTCCTGGGCTCGATCCAGGTCACGACCGGTCAGCGCATCTCGAATGCTCCGGGCCTCTCTTTGGGCTGCCCGGATGCTCGTCCTGATGGCCTCGATCTCCTGTTGCTCATTCTCAATCAGATTGGCGAGCACTCTTTGATTGAGCACATTCACATAGACCGCCATGGTGAACTCGACGTAGCCTGCCTCCGTCGGCATGATCTCATTGTGCAAGTTTTGAAGGACAATCGGTTCGTTGTTCCTCAGTTTCTCCAGAGGTCTGGAAGGCACGACGACAAGAGCGTCCACGTCGCCCGCCTGTAGACGGTCCATGGCTTTCGCGCGATCTTCGGTGATGCCCTCGAAGATGATCTGGGGCCCAAGGGTTGTGGCATAGTGTTCGATATAGGGCTTGAGCACGTTGTCGTCCTCGACGACGAAGAGCGTGCGGAGTTTGGAGGGCTTGTCCTGGAATCCGATGCCGAAGATGAGGAGTATCAGAAAAGGGCCCAGAACCAACATAGCGATCAGCCGGGGCTGGCGCAGGATGTTGGCGACTTCCTTGCCCAGGAAGGCGGACGTGCGTATCAGAAAACGCCCAACCGCACCTATCACGACCGGTCCTCTTTCTCTATCAGTGTGACGAAGACCTCATCAAACGTCGGGATATGCTCTTCGACTGAGACGATTTCAATCCCGCGATCCTCGAGCCATAGGACCAGGGCCGGGAGGGCAACGCTGGCTTCCTTCACCGCAACGTGAGCTTGGTCTGGACCCACGTGTGCGGCGTGCGTCACGAAGTCAAGTCTCTGAAGGTCATCGATAAGCTCGCTGCTCAACAGCTGCTTCGTCTTCATATCGACGACGTCGCCGCCAAAGGCTTGATGGCGCAGCCCCTCGGGTGTGCCCACTGTGAGCACGGAGCCCTCGACAAGCACGGCGACCTGATCGCAATAGGCCGCCTCACTGACGTATTGGGTCGTCACGAAGAGCGTCTTGCCCTCTCCTTTCAAATGCCTGAATCGTTCCCAGAACTTCTGGCGCAGAACAGGATCGATGCCGGCTGTTGGCTCGTCGAGGAAGAATAGATCCGGATCGTGGATGAGCGTCGCAGCCAGGCTGAGGCGCCGCTTCATTCCCCCGGAGATTTTGCGCACGGATTTCTTGCGATGTTCGGAGAGCTCCACGAAGTCCAATACCGCTGCCATATTCCTGCGGCGTCTCAAGCCCAGGCCGTAGATCGAAGCGGCGAAGCCGAGATTCTCACGGATCGTCAGATCAGGGTAGAGCGCGAAATGCTGGGGCATATAGCCGATCCGCGCCTGCGTTGCCTGCGTGAAGTCAGCAGGCGCTTCATCGAGAACTCGGACATCACCGGACGTAGCCTCCAGGATCCCCAGGAGTAGCCGGATTGTCGTGGTCTTGCCGCTTCCACTGGGGCCGATAAAGCCGAAGATCGTACCCGGCTGGACCTCGAAATCGACGTCCTGCACGGCTACCAGATCCTCGAACTCCTTCCTCAACTCGGAAGCCCAGATGACCGCACCGTTCGTGCGGGCGTCGGACGTCGTCCTCAGTGCTTCATTCGCCATATAGATCTAAATCCCTATAGGTTAGTATCGTTTTGCGGTGTCTTTGCGCCTTGCGACTCAACGGACGACGTTTATCTCAGTCCCTCAGGAGTCGCTTAAGGTCGGCCCAAGATCGGGTGTTGAGCACGTCCTCCGCCGTCAGCCAGCCGCGTCGAGCTTGATCCACGCCGAAGCGCATATGATCCAGCGTGCGGACGCTGTGCGCGTCGGTCGAAATCGAGAGCTTCAGTCCCATCTCTTTGGCCATCCTGGCGTGCACGTCATCCAAGTCCAGTCGTTCTGGATTGGCGTTGATCTCCAGGTAGCATCCGCGTTCGAGCGCCGCTTCCATCACCCGCTCAAGGTCCAGTTCATAAGCCTCTCGCTCCCCGATGCGGCGTCCGGTGGGGTGGACCAGAATGTCGACGTTGGGGTTGTCCAGGGCACGGATGATGCGCTCCGTTTGCTTGTCGCGGGATAAGTTGAAATAAGTGTGAACGGCCGCAACGCAGATATCCAGGCGCTCCAGGATGTCATCCGGCAGGTCAAGGGAGCCATCCTCGAGGATGTCAACCTCGATGCCTTTCAGCACACGTACGCCGTCGAGTTTCTCGTTGAGCTCATCGAACTCGTCGAGGCGCGCGGCGAGCTCCTCAGCGTCAAGGCCCGCCGTCACGGCGACGTTGGGCGAGTGATCGGTTATCGCGATGTAGTCGTAGCCGCGTTCCTTTGCGCCCTGAGCCATCTCCGCCAGCGTGGCTTTGCCGTCGCTTGCCGTGGTATGTGTCTGTAGATCGCCTCGGATATCATCCATCGTGACCAATGTCGGTAGGTCGGATGTCTTCGCGGCCTCAATCTCCCCGCGGTTCTCTCTCATTTCGGGCTCGATATAGGCCAGATCGAAGAATTTGTAGATCTCAGGCTCTGTTTCCCCGGCGACGCGCTCCCCGCTGCCCCCGTTCCCATCGCTCTCTTGGTCCCCTTGGACTTTGAAGACGCCGTACTCGTTGACCTTGAATCCGCGTTCCAGGGCGAGGTTGCGCAGCGCGATATTGTGCGCCTTGGAGCCGGTGAAATAGAGGAGCGCCGCCCCATAGCTTTCGCGCGGCACCACCCGGAGGTCAACCTGCAGGCCTGACCGCAGGACAACGGTGGAACGAGTCTCACCTTGCGAGGCGACCTCGCTGACATCCTCGTAATCGACGAAGTGCTCAACCGTGGCTTCGCCAGCATCGCTGATCGCCAGGATGTCCAGGTCGCCCACGGTTTCTTTTCGGCGGCGGTAGCTGCCCGCGACCTCGACCCGCTCGATATTCCCGTCCTCCTTCAGGTAGTCGACGAGCGGTTTCACAAATTGCTCGGCTCTGTCCAGTCGCGTGCGAGACTCGGTTTCATCTAACTTCTCTAGGGCCTCGAGAATCGTCTCCTGGGTCTTCTCCCCCAACCCTGATACAGAGGCGACCTCCCCCCGCTCAGCAGCGGCGCGCAACTCATCCAACGTCGTCACGTTCAGTTCGGAGTGGAGAGCCTGCACCCGCTTGGGCCCCAGCCCCTGGATCCTGAGCATCTCGGCCAATCCCGCCGGGACCCGAGATCTTAGCTCCTGTAGTTGTGGGATCTCTCCGGTCTCCACAAGCGCTTTGATCTTCTTGGCCAGAGCTTCGCCGATACCTGACAGCTCCGTCAGATCCTCGCCCGCCTCGATCATGTCTCGCACGCTTTGGGGGAGTTCCTCGACGGTGCGCGCGGCATTGCGGTAAGCGCGCACCTTGAACTGATTCGCTCCCTCGATCTCCAGCAGGTCCGCGAATTCGCGGAAAGCATCTGCTATCTCTGAGTTGCGTACTGGCACGTTCTATGTCCTTTTACGCGGTCTGCGTTCCATCCACGTCAGGCTTGGTCTCCGGCAGCTTTTCGGCGAGATGATCTCGCAGTTGCCCGAGCCACTCTCTGAGGGAGGTCTCACCCTTGGCCTCGCCTTGAGCCTGCAGATCCTCCTCTATGGCATCGTGCAAGTTCTGAGCGACGGCTCTGTGGCGGTCTGCCAACCAAGCGGCGATGTGCCTCAGCGCCTCATCGGCACTGGCGAAGGATTCCGCCATCGTCTCGTCAGCGAGGTTAGTGTTCCAAGGTGTGATTCTGCCACCGCAACCAGGGCAGCGTTTCAGCTCGCTGTCTTGCTCTAGTGGATAGCCGCATATGTGTCGGTAGAGTCGATCGGTCATATTCCCGGCTCCCTAAATCGGGTGATGTTCTCGCGTCAGGTTGGGCTATGAGCTTATGGGCCGCGGCTCGAGCTCGACCTCAAGTTCCTGCTCCTCACCGTCGCGCAGGATAAGGAGGGTGATGGTGGTGCCCGGTTCGCGCTGAGAGATCTCGTAGAGTAGGTCGCTGTACGTCTGAATCGGCTCTCCATCGATCTCCAGCACCATGTCTCCGCCCACCGGCACGTTCTCAAAGCCCTCCACAGTCCTCGTCCCTGTGCTTCCCTGTAAGCCCGCGCCATCTGCAGGGCCATCGGGAACGACCTCGTGGATGTACGCTCCCTCTTGTGAGGGGAAGTCGTTAGCGCGCATAATGAAGAGGTCTACGTTGCCACCTCGGACCCCGAGCCAGGGCCACGCAAAGCTCCCGGCCTCAATCAGAACCGGCGTGATGCGGCGCACGACGTTGGCCGGAATGGCGAATCCCACGCCGGCATTGGCCCTGGCACCGCCGGTTGCGATCTGCGCGTTGACCCCGATGACCTCACCGGCTGTGTTCAGCAACGGCCCCCCGGAGTTGCCGGGATTGATCGCGGCGTCGGTCTGGATCGCCTGTGGAATGCCGAAAGGCGTCCCTGAGGATATCGTCCGTCCTACGGCGCTGACGATGCCCCTGGTAAGGCTGCTGCCCAGGCCAAATGGGTTGCCAATGGCGATGACTTCCTCCCCTACCCTGACGGTGTTGGAGTCGCCCAAGGCCAGAGGCGTGACGTCCTCGGGCAGCTGATCGACTTTCACCACCGCAAGGTCGCTGTCGACGTCGGTTCCCACGACCTCCGCTTCGGCTTCCATGCCGTTGTAGTAGATCACGGTAACGAAATCGGCTTCCGCGATCACGTGGTTGTTGGTCACGATGTGGCCCTCATCATCCAAGACGAACCCCGACCCGGCTCCTTGGCCTTGCTGTCCCTGTTGTTGGACATAGACTCGAATATTCACCACGCCCGGGTTGACCTGCTGATATAAGTTGGTTAGTTCAGTTCCGGAAGAGCTTAAGGAGTCATCGGAACCATCATCACTCGGGGGCAAGGTGGGCACCACCTCTTGCGTCGCCACGAGCCCGGGTTCCGGCGTGCTTGGCTCCGGGGCTGGCTGACTGCTACGGGTCAGCGGCAGCGGTAGGAAGGCGAGCACAACCGCTCCAACCAGGATGAGGAGAATCAGGAGCCCCCCACATCCCAAGGCTACGATTAGCCCGAACTTCTTGCCATCACTCCCGTCATTTCCGTTTGACATCGTCGTCCACTCCTGTTCTTTTGAGGTTGATTCCCCGCCAAGCTCGTCCTGGAGGTCTCTCATACCTTTCTCGAGTTCCTCCCGTCTTCACCTCACCCTTCTCGTCACCGCCGCTATCGCGTGATACTCACGTACTCGATGGCGTGCCCGATACGGCGCGTTCCGGCGAAGAGGTACGCGTGAAGGGTGTAGACGCCCTCCTCTTCCGGCTCGAACTGCGTGGTGTAAGTCACGACTTCGCCCTCCTCGATGGGATCCGTGGGCATCTTGGCGAGGGACTTGAACTCACCGCGGGGCGTCTCAGCCCAGAACTCCAATCCCAACCCCTCGTTGAAGGCCAGACCCTCGATTGTTGCCTCCAGTGTGATCGGCGTGCCAAGTATCGGATAAGGCTCCGTCAGAGCGAAGAGGCTGACGAGCCTGGCGACGTCCAATCCGACGACGACCGGAATACCCGGCGACTCCCAGTGAAACTCCTCATCCCTACGCCATCCGTCGACAGCGGCGTAGACACGTGCGCTGCCGTTAGCGGTGACCTGGAAAGGAAGCCGTTCGGATTCGTTGGGCCGAAGGCGGGGCACAAAGCTGCCCGTACCGTGAACGTCGATCTGATACGTGTCGGTGGAGTTGAGGGTGACGCTCAGTTCGCGTAGTTCCGCGTCGCTGATGTTCATCAGACTCAGCGTGAGCCAGCGTCTGCCGGCGTCGGTCTCTTGCGGGGTCAGTTCGTAATCCAAGGGCATCTTCTTTGGCATATGGCGTGCAACCTCCATCTCTGACTTAATAGTATCTTCTCTACCTTGATTATAGGGTTTCAGCGACGGAATTAATTCTGGAC
>JBNGDU010000373.1:0-7460 GCA_049975025.1 Anaerolineae bacterium | reverse complement strand
GTCCTCGGCAGCTTCTCGCGATCGATCCCCGAGATGTGCAGCAAATCCTCCGACCAATCCTCCTCTGCCAGGTCAAAGAGCAACGTCCGGTTGGCCAACGTGTAATCCACGACCGGCTCAGCCCCGAGCATGAAGGCGACAAACGCGCTCCAGAGCAGGAACTTGTCCGTTCGCGCGTAGAGTTCTGGCCGATGTTCTTTGATCCACAGGAGCTTGGTCAAGCCGTAGTGGTTGCCCAACGCGTTACCGTTGACCCGGTAAAGCCAGGTCTCATCGATCTCCTCCCTGAGGGGCTCGAGGTAGGCAGCACCGCGCAGGTCGAAGTTCAGCATGGAAGGTCCGAGGATCTTTCTCTCACGGGACACCGGCACGACCGCTTCCCCAAGTGACGAGATCGCGAGCGCCCTGACCGGTTCGGTGCCCCTGCCGGCAGCGGCGGCGACAGCCTCCCGAATAGTCTGCTTGACCTTTTGCCAGACTGCAGCAGCGTCGAGCTCCGCCCATCCGGGCTGCGGCGCCCGAACGTCGTATTCCCGGTATGCAGCCGTAAGCAAATCACCTTCTGCCGAGAAGATGGCGGCTTTACACCCTGTTGTACCGACGTCCACCCCAAGTAGGCTCATAGCGACCCCCACTCACCCTGCAACGACGCTACGCGAGCCGCTCACCCCGTAGTAATCCCGCAGCAGCCAGCACGTGCGCTCGTAGACCGCAGCCTTCGCTGCCTCGATAGTCCCCCCGGCGCGCAAACCCGCCTCATAGGCCTGCCGGATCTCCGTGGCGATGTTGATCTTCGCGATACCCAACTCGATCGCTGCCATCACGAAGTCGCGCTCGATGCTCGACCCACCGTGGAGCACCAGCGGTACCCCCGTGACATCTTGGAGGCGTGCGAGATGCTCTAGGTTAAGGCGCGCTGCCGTCTTCTTGCGGTTCTTGAACGCCTTGGACACCGCACCGTGGATGTTGCCCGCCGCCACCGAGAGCCAATCGCACTTCGTCTCGGCCACGAAGCGCTCTGCCTGATCCACATCCGTGAAGCCCATACCCGACGCGAAAAGCTCCTCATAGGGCGGCAGCGGACCCGCACCTTCGCGCAGGATCGCGCCGAGCTCGGCCTCACAAGGCACGCCCGCCTCGTGTGCCAGCGTCGCCACCTGTCGTGTCGCCGATATGTTCTCCTCCAGGCTCACGCGCGATCCATCGACCATCACAGAATCGTATCCCAGCGCCAGCGCCCGCCGGATAAGGGGCAGGTAGTCCACCCTTTTGGCATCTTCGTCGACCACAGGGACGTGGTCCAAGTGGAGCTTCACGTGATCGGGGTTCGAAAATCGGGTGAAAGCATCGTGGACAGCGCCAGGTCCATAGCACTCGAAACTGAGCCACTCGATGCGCGCCGTCTCGATCAGGGCGAAACTGTCCTGATCCCTGACGGCACGGACCACCGGCTCCAGCATAGGTAAGTAAGGTACGTTAAAGGCAGGGATGACGGTCCCTGCCTCCCAAGCAGCACGCACCACATCATGATCGGCCATAGCAACTCCTTTACCACATCAGCACCTTGATATTTGGACGTTCAGCGAACCACGGAGGACCTCTCGGGTTGCAGGCAATCGCAACAACAGCTGGGGTCAGCCCCTGACACCGACGGGTCCGAGCACTCCGGGTCCGACCCCGCGCACTACTAACTCAACCGAGGAGTTTTCCGAGGTCGTTTCAGCTATGCTGAGGCAAAGCCACCTCGAACCCAAGGTAATGCTCTAAGGCCTCCCGAACTGGCGCCACGACCTGCCCGCGCGTCAATCCCACGTGGTGGCGGAAACCGTTGTAACCAACGTGAAGCAACACATCCTGCAGCCCGTGAATAGCGGCGACCCCACCACAACCGAAGAAGGCCTCCGGGATGGGGTCATCGGTGAACCTCCCTTCGCCGAGATAGAAGCGAAGCCGGCCTGCCTCCGTGACCATGCTGCTGAAGGTGAAGTCGAAGGCGTCGATCCGCCCTACGTGGCAGCCGTAACCACATCCCTTGCCGACAGCATTGGCCAGGATCGCGTGATCCTCGATGTGACCTGGGCCACGCATCAGGCTACGGGGCACCGGACCGCAGTGGAAAAGGATGCACTTGTCGTCCTCATCTTTGTAGTTGTTGTTCCAATCGAGACAGGTTGCCGGTTCTCCGGAAGCCAGGTGCAGCGCGTACATGGTCACGGCGTTACCAACATCCACCTCACAAGCCGCCGGAATGCCTCGATTGTTCATCTCACCCAGAAGCACACAGGCGGAGATCCCCAGTTGCTGCTGAAGCTCGATCCAACAACGGAGCGCGAACGCGTCCATCCGATACTCATCGACAAGCACGTCCAAGACGACGCCCAGACGGGTGATCTTCTCAAACGCTTCCTCAGGGACCCCAGTCCACTCCGTGTACGCCCTTAGCGCCTCGGCCTTGGCTTGATAGTCCTCAGCCTCCACGTCGACCTCTCTCATCCGGGCGAAGACATCCGAGAGATCCAACGTCTCCATCGTGATCCCGTGACGCTGGAGCGCCAGCTCATCGATGCGCACCGTCTTAAACGCCGTGGTACGTGCTCCAATGGCGCCAACGGTCATATCTCGCATCCCGTTCACCACTCGGCAGACCCGATCGAAGTGGTCCACGTTGGCGCGAAACCTGTCGCTCGTTGGACTGACCACGTGGGGCTTGAGCGCCGTGAACTTGAGCCCATACTGGTGGAACACGTCCATCACGGAGAGCTTGCCGCAGAACGCGTCCCGCCGGACCTCAGGCGCCATCTTGTCCACCTCGTCGGGGTATGCCTGGATCAGGATCGGAACGCCCGCTTCCTTGAGCGCCGCTATGGCGCCTGTCTCATCGCCGAAGTTGGGCAGGGACAGAATCACGCCGCCGTACTCGCCCTCGTGCTCCTTCAGAAAGTTGGCGTAGACCTCGCCCTCCCGAGTTGTCTCCACCGCGCCATAGCGTGTCGCCTCAGCGTCGAGCATAAGCACGTCGTGGCCCCAGGACTTGAGCACCCGGGGTAGTTCCTGTCGGGCTTCCGCCAATAGCGATGCGGGGAAGAAGCCCCGATTGCCAAAGAACAGCGCGAACGTCGTCTTCTTCATATGTTCATCTCCTCTAACTTTTGGCTAACCTAAGCCGCAGAGTTTTGATCTCAAACGGCCTGAGATTGAGCTCCACCGACCCATCCTCAACGTTCAGACTCTCGCTCACCTCGCCTTCCAGCATGTCGGTCAACGCAGCAGCCTCGATCGGCAGGGTCGTCATCAACCGGCATCGAGTGCTCATCCGTTTCGCCTCGTAGAGACGCACGATGAGGTCATCAGAATCGTCCTCAGCCGGTTTCACCGTTTCGATGATGACGTTCGACGCATCTACGAAAAAGAGCGAGCGCGTCCCGGCGTCACCTGAGGCTACCACAAGGGGCAAGTTGAGCTCATATCCTTCCCGAACAAGGTCACTCTCCGCGAAAGGCCCATACCAGGCGTAGAAAGCATATGTGAAGGTCTGCACACCCCGATCGGCGTGCATATCCGGCGCCAGCGCCGACTTCAACAAGGTCAACTTGATCGTATCGCCCAGCACGTTGACCCCATACTTGCTGTCGTTGAGCACCGCGCACCCTCGATCAGTCTCCATCAACGCCGTCCATTTGTGATTCACGACCTCAAAGCGGTCGGCGTCAAAGGGCCGTGACCTGTGATTGGGTCGCGCTATATGACCGAACTGGATCTCATGCACTGCCTCGTTTGCGTGCACGTTGACCGGGAAAGCCACCTTGAGCAACTTATGACGCTCCTGCCAATCCACGGTCGTCTCGAAGTCCACACGGCGGCTTCCCCGGCGCAGGCGAATCTCCTGGGTCATCGTGGAGTTGTGCAACGTCCGACGTACCGTGAGAGCTCCAACCAAGGGACCTTCGGCGATGACCTCGATCTCCGCCTCCGCCGGCTCTTCTAACGGGACCGGCGTCTGCTCGTATATGCTGTCGATGTCCCAGGCGTCGAAGGCCGAAGGCACGTCCTTGTACATCTGGAAGGCGTTGCACGGCCCGGTGGCCAATTCCCGCCCCGTTGTCTTGTCGACAATGGAGATAATCTCTCCCCGATCGTTGAGACTTAAGCGCAGGTAGGCATTCTCCAACAGCTCCTTGGTCGCCTTGAGCGTGTTCTCCGCCTCCACTGGCACTCCAGGTCGAATCGTCGTCCAACCGCAGGAGGGCACGGTGACCTCAGTGTAGGTATCGTTGAGCAAACGTTGGATCGGCAGTGCAGCGCCCTCGTCATTGACTGCGCCGGAGAAGTCATCCGGAAGCGGCACGATATCCGTACGCTCCCAGGAGACATCGTTGAAGATCGTCAGGCCCGCATCGCCCTCGGTGAGCAGCTCCACAGCATCGGCTGTGATCCCATCCGCCGCGTCAATCACCTCGTCGTATAGAGCCTCGGCCTCCTCGTAGACGCGCTCAATTGAGGAGCCGGGTAGGATATCGTGGAACTGGTTGAGCAGGACACCTTTCCAAGCCTCGTCAAGCGTATCGGATGAGAACTCGAAATCGGTCAAGGCCCACGCCGCCACCCCCCACATCTCCGCCCGCCGTAACGCCAACTCGCTCTTGCGATTACCGGCCTTCGTTTTCGCCTGCGACGTGTAGACCCCTCGATGTGCCTGGAAGTAGAGCTCGCCCACGTACCGCGCGTTCGGCCAACCCTTCTCCATCTGATCGCGGAAATAGGCCATGGGCTCGGCGATGGTGACCTTTGGCACACCCTCCAGGTTGCCTAGCCGGCGCGCGAACTCCAGATGATTGCGCGTGGGTCCACCGCCTCCATCCCCAAATCCGAAGGGGTAGAGCCGAGTGGAGAAGCCATCCTTCTGAACCCGCTCCCGCCATCGACCGATGACGTTCTGGGGATCGAGACGGGCGTTGTAGTCATTGTGGAGATGAACGTAGACCTCCGAACCGTCGATGCCCTCCCAAACGAAGGTATTGTAGGGGAAAGGATCGCCTCCGTGATAGGCCCAGAAGATCTTCTGGGTAGAAAAATACTTGACACCGCATCCACGCATAATCTGTGGAAGCGCGCCGGAGTAGCCAAAGACGTCGGGGAGCCACAACAACTCGCAGTCAACGCCAAACTCGTCGCGGAAGAAACGCTTGCCGTGGATGAACTGACGAATCAGGCTCTCACCACCGGAGATGTTCGTATCCGGTTCCACCCAGGTGCCGCCATCAGGCACCACCTGTCCCCGTTTCGCAGCGGCCTTGAGGCGCTCGTAGATCCCCGGATAGCGGTCCTGCAACATCATATAGAGGTGCGGCTGGCTCTGCAGGAAAACGTACTCAGGATACTGATCCATAAGCGCCAACTGGGTCGCCATCGTCCGCCCGGCCTTGCGCTCGGTCTCGGCCAAGGGCCAGAGCCATGCTACGTCGATGTGAGAGTGACCGAATGCGAACATCTCGGGCGCGGTCGATCCGTTCTCGGCTGCTAACAGCGGTCGCAGGTGCTCCTGGCACTCACGGACCGTCTCCAACATCATCGCTGTAGGCAACTCGAAATCCACGATCAGCGTGAAATCGCGTAATCCCCGATCGATCTCCTGAACGCGGAGGCTGTCCTCGTGCAACAGCTCGCGAATCTGAAAGAGCGTCTCGACATCGACCCAAAGCTGGTAGACATCCTCGTACCAGATACCGAATGTGGTCTCGCCAACGACAGCCTGGGCAGGTCCCGGCTCCGGAACCGTCTCCCGATCCGGCGGTGTCGGTCCCGCATGAGCCACCCGCGGACCATGACCGGCGTAGGCCTCAACCAGCAGATCGTACTCCGCACCGGCGGCACCTTTCTTGGTAAGGCCGATCTCGGTGTGTTGACGGTCGCGGGCGCCCGCCGCTTCCCCATTGATGAAGATGATACTCTCACCACCCACGTCGACCGCCAGCACGATCCACGCCCCCTCAGCCTCTTCGGGCAAGGTGATCTGCCCCTTGAACCAACCATAGGACCACTTAGGTCCCCAGGGGGTGCCTGGTGATATGGGCTCGAACTCCCTCAGGAGCGCTACCTCGGGCCGCAGCTGCTCCTCTGTGACAAAGCCCTCCAAGGCTACCGTGCCCAAGGGCCGGTAGAGATGTCGGGGCAGCTCCTCCCGCCAGCGCTCCAACCGATGCCGCCACTCTAAGGTCAAGACCATGTGTCGCCTCCTAACTCGCTCTCTACTACGTCATGGAATGATCAATGTCTTCAGTGATCCCTGGGAGTCCAAGTCCTCGGCCTCCCGCTCGAATACCTCATCGATCTCATCGAGCGAGTAGCGGACCGAGTTCTTGAAGATGATATCCAGATTGAAAACGCCCCGGGCTACTGCACGATACGCCTCCCGCATGTTCTCCACCGACCGCAGCTTAGTGTAATGCACAGCGTTCAGATTGCGGACCTCCAGCCCATCCTCGTGGAACCGGTGAAAGCAGAAGTCCTGAATCGGCGCGTAGTTGTCGCCGTAGAGCGACATGATCCCGTTATGCCGCACCATGCCCAGCGCCTGCTTGATACCGATGCCAGTCCCGCCGACGGCCTCGACCGCGACGTCGACGCCCTCACCGCTCGTGATCTCATTAACCGCCGCGACGGGATCGTCCTCCAGTGCGTTGATGACGTGGTGCGCTCCCAGCCACTTCGCCACCTCCAGCTTCGACGGCACGACATCCACCGCGATGACCATCGAAGCTCCCGCCTTGAGGGCACCCTGTAGCATGATATTGCCCGCGAAGCCCACGCCGTTCACGGCAACGGTGTCGCCCAGCTTGACGCCCATGTGGATCGCCGCCCAGGCCGCGCATCCCAGCGGCTCGTAGAGACACCCGACCTCGAACGGCACGCCCTCCGGGATGGGCTGCACGTGGCGCACGTGCGTCACCCAATAGTCTGTATAGGTCGGGTAGATCAGGCTGCCGACCCGGTCGCCGATCTCAACTTGACCGCCGCCCAGGTAGGTATCCACGCCGCTACCCTTGCCGACGATGGTGCCGCCGCCCTCATGACCCAGGGGCCCCATCGGGTAAGCGTGCTTCGGCTTACCATCAGGACGACCGGCTCCGAGCTGCACCTCAGGGCCGCCCTTAGCTTCGTCCTCCTCGCGAACGCTGATCCCCCGATAGTAGTAACGCTCCGATCCGCAGACCGATGCTTGGTGCGCCTTGATCAAAACGTCATTCGGGCCAAGCTCCGGCAATTCCATCGTCTCGATCGTGATCTTGCCGGGCTCCAGATAGACGACACGTGTCTCCACCATACAAAAGGCTCCTCATCTCACTTAATGTAGTGACCATCCACGAACGCGTTTCCCGTATCCGACCTCTCTCGAGCAGCGCCAACAGGTCAAGGGACGCCGCACGCTGAGACCGCCAAAGCGTCCGTTTGGCGCAACGAAT
>JBNGDU010000372.1:0-7473 GCA_049975025.1 Anaerolineae bacterium | reverse complement strand
ATCATTTGGTAGAACCGTACCACGTTCACTTAGATTTTAGCTGACAGAAAGCAGGGCCTTGCATTTTCTCTCCGGCTTACTACAATGGGTTTCGTCCTTATCCGGAGTAGAGGTATCGCTGAAGGAGAGCGTCGCATGCATTTTCTCGTCGCTGATCCCAATGCGGCATTTGCCGCCCTGCTCACCGAGGAGCTTGAGCGTCTGGGCTATGATGTCACAGCCTGCGGCTCGGGCGTTGAGGCGCTGACCTCGGCGCGAGAGCGTATGCCGGACCTGGCTCTGTTGGATATGGCCCTGGAGCGGCCCAGCGCCCTGGCGGTAGCCAAAGAGCTGCGGGCCCTTGACCCGAGCGTGCGCTTGATGGTGATCCCGCTGGTGGGAGAAGAGCCCGAACTCGATGCCTCGGCGCCCACAATCCAAGGGGTCTTGCCGAAGCCCTTTTTCCTCCCCGAGCTTCCAGAGCACATCGGGTCTGCGCTGAGCGCGCCGTTGAACGGTGCGTCGGGCGGCGTCGAGGTCGCTCCGGTCCCTGACGCAGTCACGATCGGGGATGAAGTCGAAGTCGCGGACGTGGCGCAAGCCGCTGCCGAATCCTCAGATCCCGTTTCAATCGACCAGTTCCATAGCCACAGGGATCGTATCAAGCGTCTCGTGCGGGAGCTCTGCGATGAGGTCAATGCCGACGCGACACTCATCACCTCGTTGACTGAGGGTGTGTTGGCCTCTGTCGGGCGATTGGACGACGAGGCCGTCGCCTTTGTCTCCCGGACGGTGGTGGACGGTTGGCGGGCCTCCGCCGAGATGGCCCGCATTTTGGGTAATGAAGAGCTGCGTTTTGAGCAATCCATCGTCGGGGGAAGCTACATCCTCTACGCATTGACCGTTCACAATTGGATCTTGGCTGTCATCATCCGGGGGACGGCGCCGCTGGGTTTGCTGCGCCACCGCGCGCGTGCCACGGCGGAACGCATTTCCGAGTTGTGCGCTGCTTGAGGATGTCCTGCGGATCGCATTGCGCGGAGGAACTTGCTGTGAAGGTGACTTTCTACGTTGGAGAAAGCTTGGAGACGCCAAAAGAAGAGAGCGTGCTTTCCGGCCGTCGTCGTCCTTTCTTCGCGGTGAGTTGAGCGCTTCTCAGTAGACCTAGGGATCTAGCGTGCCTCAATGACTTGGTTGGCTATTATCGCCTTCTTCCTGCTCCTACTATCCACCTTCCTGCTCGCGTCCCAACGTTACGTGTGGGACGCTTTGCTCTTTGCCGCGATCTCCCTCACGGTCTTCGTAGTGACGGCGCTGCGCAAGCTGTCGACGGAGTGGCGCTGGTGGCGAGAGCTGTGGGCTTTGAGACTCCGGGGATCGGTGGCGTGGAGCGGTGTGGCGACGTTGATGGTGTCCGCTGGGGTAGCTTTCGCTGCGCGCGTGCCGAGTGGCGATGGCGACTTCACGCCTCTTCTTCTGACTTGGGGTGTTGCCGTCGGGGGCTTCATACTGATCTGTCTTATGCATGGTGGGCTGCGCAGGCCCGACCTGAGCCGGACCGAGGCCTTGGCCCTGGGCGGCCTGCTGATCGTCGCGCTGCTGCTGCGCGGCATCGCTGTGGGGCAGGTGCCCTATAGCCTGGGAGGTGATGAGGGCACGCAGCTTGTCGCAGCACTAAAGCTCGTCGAGCCGCCTTTGGGCAATCCCTTTGCCACCGGCTGGTACTCTGTGCCGACGATGTCCTTCTTTGCGTACGGTGTCGCGATGCGGGTCTTTGGCGCGACCATAGCAGGGGGGCGGGCGCTCTCCGTTCTCGTCGGAACGCTTACAGTGCTGACGACGTTCCTGATGGCTCGCACCTTGGGCGGGCGCCGCGCCGGCTGGGCCGCCGCGGGAGTGGTCACGCTCTCCGGCTACCACATCCACTTCAGCCGGCTGGCCTCCAACCAGATCACCGATCCTTTCTTCGGCACGCTGACCCTTTGGTTGGTCGCGTTAGCCCTCAAGCCCGATAGGAGCGGCGGGCGTCGACGCGAAGCTGCATGGGGCCTGGCCGGGGTCGTCGCGGGCCTGGGCTGGTACGGGTACTTCGGCGCCCGGTGGGTGACCTTTATGGTGGTGTTGATCGTAGTTTGGCGCTGGCTGGTCGAGCGTGACTTCGTCCGCCGGCACGCGCAGGGCTTGTTACTCTGCGCGATGGGCTTTTGGGTGGCGGCGCTGCCCCTATTGGGCTGGTACTCGACGCATCCCTCGGCGCTAACGGAGCGTTACAACGCCGTCAGTATCTTCGCGTCCGGCTGGCTTGAGCGCGAGGTTGGGATCACGGGCAAGAGTCGGCTCTCCCTGCTTTTGCAGCAGATCTGGCGCGCCGTGAGTGCCTTCCATCTCCGGCCCGATCCGACCTTCTGGTACGGGGCGCGGCGCCCGCTTCTCGACTTCGTCAGCGGTGCCCTGATGCTCCTGGGGATGGTGGAGGCCGTCCTCCACCTCGGCTGGCCCTCTCGGGGCCTGTCGCTGATCTGGTTCTGGTCCACCTTGACTATGGCCTGGGTGATGACGGAGAATCCGCCTAGCAGCCAGCGCGGGCTGCTCCTCGTGCCTGCAGTGGCACTGCTGGTGGCATGGGGCGTCGAGCTGCTCCGCCGTGTCTTCGACCTTGACCACTTCGAGCACGATCACGCGGTCGTGCGAGCGTTCGCAACGGTGCTGCTTCTGCTGGCAGCCGTTCAGAGCGTCACACACTATTTCCTCATCTACACGCCGCAGCGCATCTACGGCAATCCCACTGCCGAGGCCGCGACAGCTTTCGCGCGTTACACACTCGAACATCCGCAGCCTGTCTGCGACACCGCCACTGGCGACAGCGGCAGCGGCGACAGCGCCGGGGGCGAGACCTGTCCGGGCCGAATCTACCTGCTGGGCCCGCCATACCTATACTGGGACTTCGGGACGCTGGCCTTTATGCTTCGAGATTTTCCGGGTGTCGACATCCCGCCGGATGAGCTACCCCAGTCTTTGCCCGGTCCTGCCCGTTTCGCCATCGTGCCCGCTCGAGCCAACGAGATTGAGGCACTGATGGCGCTCTACCCCGGCGGCGAGCGGTTCGACATCCAGACCGAGAACGGTCGCCTATTGATGATCGTCTACGATTGGGGGCCATAACGGCAAGGATGCCGCACCGGTGTGATGTCACGGTAGCCGTCCGGGCTTCACGTGCTCTTGTGCGGCCATGATGAATTCCTCAGACCAGCTCCTGTTCACGTGCCTATCGTTCCCGACCGGCTACGTCCCTCGGCGTCGAGCCCCAATTGCTGATTGTCGCTGCTAGAGTCGATGTCTCTCGCTTTCATATCTCAGTCTTTACTCGGTCCGCGTTACCTGTTGTCGCCCTCCATTGACAAACCCACCCCGAGATATATAATGTGTTTGCGCATTTCCCTTGGGGGAGAAGCGACGCCTAGCCGGCGTTGCCGCCGGAAGCATGAAAGGGGTGACGTGCGTGACGTTTGTCGTAGCAGACGATAACGAGTCCTTTGACTCTCTGTTGCGTCGGTTCAAGAAGAAGGTTCAGCGCGATCGCGTGCTCTCTGAGATTCGCAAGCGGCGGTACTTCGAGCAACCGAGCATCGTGCGCAAGCGCAAGCGAGCGGCGAAGCTGCGCAAGAGCCGCCGGACGACGGCGAAGGATCGCAGCCGCCAGTACTGAGGCGCTGTCCGTTCGCTGTGGATGCGAGTCGGCGCCTGTAAACGGGGCTCGGCTCGTTTACCTGAGCACGTGGTGGCGTGTTCATGCGAAGATGGTACTAGGATAGAGTAGGTGCTGGGGCCATCCCCGGCCCCGGTTTGACTGGGAGCGTCCATGACACTCAAAGAACGGCTTCGTGAGGATCTGAAGAACGCAATGCGAGAGCGCGACGCGGACCGCAAGGCTGCGCTGCGTATGGTCTTGGCGTCCGTCCAGCTTGCCGAGGTCGAGTCGCCCGAGCCCCTCAGCGACGAGGACATCGTCGTTCTCATTCGCAAAGAGGTGAAGCGGCGCGAGGAGGCGCTGGAGATGATACGCGAGGCCGGGCGCGAGGATATGGTGGCGGAGGAGCTCGCGCAGTTGAAGATCCTCCGGGAGTATCTGCCAGCTATGATGACCGAGGAGGAGATTCGAGGGTTAGCTCAAAGCGTCATCGACGACCTCGGCGCCAGCTCGATGCGAGACATGGGCAGGGTGATGGGCGCCATTATGCCCCAGGTGAAGGGTAGGGCCGATGGACGGACGGTTAGTCAAGTGGTCCGTGAGTTGCTCTCCTCCTGAGATTCGGGCTCGGCTCCTTTAGAAGCTACCCAGGAGGGGCTCCTATGCAGGAGCCCCTCTGTGCTATGACAGGCTTGTATGAAGCGAACTGACAATCGCACGGATAAGCGCGCAACGCGCGCCCAGAACCCCAAGCGACGGCGAGGCCGCGCCTGGACCATTCGCCAGGTCTTGCTCTGGTTGGGCATCACGGCTTTAATGTCGGTGGTGCTGATCTTCGCCGTCCCCAGAGAGGTCGATCTCAGCGTCGGTGACGTCGCAGCGCAGAATATCCGCGCCCCTCGCGACGCGAGCTATATCAGCGATATCCTCACCGCACAGGTCCGCGAGGACGCCGCGCGCCGGGTTGATCCCGTCTACACCACGCCCGACTCCGCTATCGCTCGCCAGCAGTACAATCGGGCGCGAGATGTCTTGGCCTATCTACGAGCCATTCGCGCGGACCCGTATGGCTCTGAGAACCAGCACAGCGCTTGGATCCGGGCTGTCCCCGAGCTCGCCGATCTGCCGGAGAGTTCGATCAACGCTATTCTTGCCCTTCCGGACGCGAGTTGGAATCGGGTACAGCTCGAGTTCTTGAACCTTCTCGATCAGGTGATGCGCCAGGAAGAGATACGGGAGACAGACCTCGACGATATCCGACGCCGCATCCCGGCGATGGTCTCGCTGGACCTTGCGCAGGACGAGGCAGTCGTCGTCCAGGATCTCGTCCCACGATTTGTGCGTCCGAACGTGTTCTACGATGATGAGGCCACGCGCGCCGCTGAGAACGCCGCGCGGGAGGCCGTACGGCCGGTACCACGCACCTTCCAGGCCGGCGAGATCATTGTGCGTGAGGGCACGGTCATCTCCGAGTTGGACATGGAAGCGTTGACAGCGTTGGGTTTGACGAGTGCATCGGAGGGAAGCCCCGCGATTGGTGCCGCGGTCGTCTTCTCGGCGGTCTCCGTCCTGGGGTTCGGGCTCTATCTCCATAGGCTTCATCCCCGGGCATTGGATGACGTGCGCTACGAGATGATCATCACGCTGGTGCTGGCGCTCTTTCTCGCCATGGCCTGGCTCCTCCTGAGGTCCGGCGAACTCGTCCCCTATCTCTACCCCAGCGCTGCCGCGGCGATGCTGATCTCGACGACGGTGGGGGCCGTTCCAGCCATCGGGGCGACGGTCTTGTTGAGCGCTGTTGGCGGTTGGGTCGGTGCGCGCTCCCTCAGCGTGGCGGCGATGATCTTCTTGGGGGGCGCCTACGCGGTGTTCACGTTGCCGAAATACGAACAAACCGGGCCCCTCTTCCGGGCGGGTTTGCTGGCCGGCGTCGTGTGGGCGGTTGTGGTCGCCACCTTCTCGATCGATGAGTTGACGGTGGAGCCGCTATCGCTGCTGCTCAAGATGGGAATGTGCCTGATCGGGGGGCTGATCTCCGGCGGTCTTACCGTCGGTGGGCTGTTCGTGTTGACGCCGCTCTTCGACCTTACCACCACGTTCCGCCTCACCGAGTTGAGCCGGCCCAATCACCCGCTGCTGCAGCGACTCCTACGCGAGGCGCCCGCCACCTTTAACCACGTGATGATGGTCGCCAGTCTGGCGGAGCAGGCAGCCGAGAGAATCGGGGCTAATGCCTTGCTGACGAGGGTAGGAGCGTATTATCACGATGTGGGCAAGTTGGCCCGTCCCTACTTCTTTGTGGAGAACCAACAGGGGCTTAGCAACCCTCACGACCGGCTCGATCCCTATACCAGCGTCGATATCTTGGCCGGTCACATCCGCGATGGGATGAAGTTGGCGAAGCAGTACCGGTTGCCGGAGGCGGTTCGCGCGTTTATTCCCGAACATCATGGTACAATGCAAGTGAGCTTCCTCTATCAGAAAGCTGTGGAGGCCGCGGGTGGCGAGGCGGACCTCGTGGATGAGTCACACTTCCGTTATCCAGGCCCAAAGCCACAGAGTCGCGAGACGCTTTTGGTAATGTTGGCCGACGGTTCGGAGGCAGCCACGCGGGCTGTGCGCCCCTCGACACCGGAGGAGCTGGAGGCCCTCGTGGAGAAGATCTTTTACCAGCGCCTTCGTGACGGGCAGATGGATGATTGCCCCATCACGATGGCTGAACTAGACAGAGTAAAGCAGACTTACGTAGAGCTGTTGCGGGGCGCATTCCATCCCCGCGTTCAATACCCAGAGCGCCAGAAGACCGAACCGAGCGCCGTGGAGCGGATAGCCGAGGAGGCGGGCGAGCAGCCCGACGGGACTGAGCCTCCAGAGCCTGCACCGGAGCTTGTCGGCAAGCATCCAGCGCCGCGCGCCGAGCCCAGCTCAGAGTCGCGTGCTGCTGAGCGGGCTCTTGGGCCGGCTAATGAGCGGCATGCGCAGCCGGTGGCGGTTGGTGTATCGGAACAGGTCGAGGGCGGTGAGGAATCCCTAGATGACCAAGCATCTCATTGACGTTCAGATCGAGGAACAGGTTGGTCCGGTCGACGAAGCTCCCATCGTGCAAGCCGGGCTGATGACCCTGCACTATCTGCAGGTCGACGAGCCCTGCGAATTGGTAGTCGTGGTCTCCGACGATGCCGCGCTCACGGATCTGAACCGCCGCTTCCGCGGCGTGCCGCACCCGACCGACGTGCTCGCTTTTTCCGACGACACCCGTGGCCCCTTTTCCGGCGGAGCCGCCGGGTTCCCGCGCTATCTGGGGGACATCGTGATCTCCCTCGATCGCGCGCAAGCCCAGGCCGAGGCTGCCGGAGGGACGTTGGCGGATGAGCTCCAGCTTCTCACGGTCCACGGCGTGCTGCATCTCCTTGGATATGATCACGCAGACGAGCGAGAAAAGGAGCAGATGTGGACTATACAGAGCGGAATTCTACGTTTATTGGACGTCAGTATTCCTTTACCGGAGTGAAATTCCGGCGCCAAATCAGCATTCGGGATAGTTTCAGATACGCGGCGGCGGGTCTGGTCTTCGCCTTCACCACACAGCGCAATTTCCGTGTGCACCTGTTGATGGCGCTTGCCGTGGTGGCCCTATCGGCTTGGCTGAGGCTGCCGGGGCCGTCTTGGGGGTTGTTGATTCTGACCATTGGTGCTGTCTTGGTGACCGAGATCTTCAATACCGCGGCTGAGGTGTTGGTGGATCTTGTCAGTCCTGACTATCATCCTCTCGCCGTCAAGCGACCCGTATGAGTCATAGGAAAACT
>JBNGDU010000371.1:1284-7508 GCA_049975025.1 Anaerolineae bacterium | reverse complement strand
CTAAGTAAGTCGGAAGAAGTACTTTAACAGCCAAGACCAGCAGTTTGCAGCAGAGCGACTGATGACTGCTGGGCAAAGAATGAGCGATAGGCATCTTGGATGGCGCTGAGAGTGCGGGTCACGTTAGCCGCGACGCGCTGCTTGACGACACGCCAGATGTGTTCGACCGGATTGAGCTCCGGTGCGTACTTCGGTAGAAAGTAGGCCGTGATCCGAGGATGCTGACGGAGCCAGCGCTGGACCTTCTTCGACGTATGGTAAGATGCTTGGTCCCAGATCAAGCGAATGCGCTGTTCGGGATATTGATCGAGGAGGTGTTCTAGGAACGTGATGGTAGCATCCGAATTCGCCTGGGGTGAGAAGTGATCCTGCCATTCACCGGTGGCGAGATTCAAGGCGCCATAGCTGTAGACGTGGTCATTTTGCTGGGGGGTAGGCACCCGGACCTGGGTCCCGCGCCGCATCCACATCCGCCGCAGCGGCGGCAAGCTGGTGAACTTAGTTTCATCCTGCACCAAACAGACGGTGCCCACGACGGCGGTGGCCAGGGCGTGGATCAGGCGCCCTAACCGATACGCAGCGTCGGGGTCCGTGCGCTCAATGGCCCAGCGGGGCCGGCGCCAGCGGTAGCCCAGCGCATGCAACGCCCGCCGCACCGTGTCGGCGCAGACGGCGATTGCCTGACGACGGGCTAAGAGGTCCTGCAACAGGGGCGTGGTCCAGATGGTCGCCGCATAGTCATACGCTTCAGGCGTCTGCTCTAAGGCGGTCGCCAAGCATTGCTCAGCTTCAGCGTCTATCTCTGGCGGACGACCGGAGCGCGGTCGGTCATACAGCCCGGCGGGGCCTTCCGCATCAAAGCGGTCCAGCCAGGTGTACACGGTGACGCGATTGGTATCTTGGATCTCAGCAATCTGCGGGGCCGTGTAGTGACGGGCTGAGAGGAGAATCATCTGGGCGCGCATCGCCACCCGTCCGATCTCTTGGCGTGTCATTCGTTCGAGCTCCGCCTGTTCCTCAGGTGTGGGCTCGCGTACGAAACGCATGGCAGCTCCTTCTCTAGATCGGTTGACATGTATACCATAACACAAATTCATGTTCTGTTAAGAAACTTATGCGTACTTACTTAGTGGTCAGCTTCTTGGCGCCGCTGATCTGGCCGTTGATCGCAAAGCAGAGTCTCATTGACACGGGCAGTCTTCAAACATTCATCCGAAGTACCGGACCCTGGGCGCCGCTGACCTACACCTTAATCTACGCCGCCAGCTCTCCGTTCCCCGGAATCGCTCCTTTGCTGTCTCCGCTGGCCGGCATCCTATTCGGATTAGCCTGGGGTCTGCCCCTCGTGGTTGGCGCGGCCACCCTCTCTTCGCTCATCCCATTCGCGATCGCACGCAAGTTGGGACGGGAGTGGGTGGCATCAAAAGTCGAGGGGCTGAAGTTCGAGGAGATCTACGAACGTTCGAGAGGCCAAATCGGCTTCGTGTTTGTGTTGCTGTTACGCCTCGTCCCGGTACTGCCGTGGGAGCTGCAGAACTACGTGGCAGGCGTTACCAAGGTTCGAATCCCGTCCTTCTTGCTCGCGACGGCCCTGGGCATCCTGCCGGGCAGCACGGCATTCGTCCTGATGGGGGAGTCCGTCGCACAAGGCAGGCCCTGGAAATCAGTCATAGCCATTGTGCTGGATGCAGCGGTGATCCTCTTTGCTTCGGTCATCGCTATCGTTGTGCGTCGTCGTACCCGAAGGGAGCGAGAATAGATCGATCGTGCCAAGGAACTACCAGCAAGAAAATCTGCCTAAGTCATAACAAGGAGGAGCTATGGAATGGGATGGGCGTGAGTTCGAGGCGAGTCTCAGACGAGTCGCGGATTTCGGATTGGATAACTGTATCGGCGCCAACGACTGCATGCGTGCCTGCCCGGTCAACCGGCTGAATGTCAATCAGAATGAGCTGGATTCGGTCCTGACCTCAGGCGTCTGGACCGAGCGGGTGCAGACCTTCGTGACGGAGTGCATTCAGTGCGGCGACTGCACGCTGGCCTGTCCTGCAGGCGTGCACCGTGATCATATGATGTTGATGCTGAAAAGCCTGCTGCCGACGATACCCAAGCAGTGGGAGCGCTACTATCGGATCAAAGGACGCCTGGACCGCGAGTGGTTGATCTCGCTCTACAACATCATCGGGCGGCTGCAGGCCGGCCCGCTGGGCAAATACGTCGACAAGGTAGACTTGGAACACAAGGATCTGCTGTTCTACTTCGGCTGCTATGTCTTTTCTCCCTCCAAGGCCCCCTTGGCGACGATCCATTTGGCTGATCGATTGGGCTTGGACTACGAGGTTCTTGCCGGCGTCCGCTCATGCTGCGGCTGGCCCCAGTACCTGAGTGGTCAGATGGGCTATGGGCAGCAGATGCTGACCCACCTGGAAACCCTGATCAACAAAGTGGCGCCGGAAGTCATCGTCACCGGCTGTGCGGAGTGCTATGCGGGACTGGTCCGGCTCAAGAAAAAGACGGGCGCGTCCTGGACACCACTCACGACACCGGAATGGCTACTGCAATATGCCGACGACCTCACATGGCGGAAGTTCGACTATCCCATCGCCATCCACGATTCGTGCCACATCACCAAAAAGATGGGAAAGCCGGATCCGGCGCGCGAGCTTCTGGCGAAGATGACCGATGTTGTGGAAATCGCCGAAACACCCGAAGCGTGCGTCTGCTGTGGGTACTACAATATTCACGCCAACCACGATCTGAATCACCAGCTACACGAGGACAAGCTGGCTTTGGTCGCGGAGAAGGGTGCCGAGGGGATGGCCTGCGAATGTGTCACCTGTTGGGAGTCGTTCGCTGAACCCTTTGAGGAAGCGGATGTACCGCTTTGGGAGCTAATGGTTGCCGCCGAGTTGGCGACGCGGGGAGGTGCATGATGGCTGCGACAAAGTACTTGATCATTGGCAACGGCGTGGCGGGCATCACGGCTGCTCAGGAGATCCGGCGCCATGACGAAGCCGGCCAGATCACCGTCATCGGAGATGAGGGTGAGCCCTACTACTATCGGGCCTCGTTGTCGGAATGGATCGCTGAAGATAATACGACCGAGATGACCTACGCGCGTACGCCGGAGTTCTACGAGGCGATGCACATCGAGACCGTCACCGGGCTTGTCAGTGAGGTGGATCCAGAGCAGAAGTCGGTGACGCTGGAGAACGGCGACCGAATGCCCTACGACAAGCTCCTGATCGCCACCGGTGCACGCCCCAACGTGATCCCCATCGATGGCCTAAGCGACCCGCTTGCCTATCGCACGTGGGATGATGCGCGCAAGATCAAGGCCCGGGTCACGTCGGACGCCCGGGTGCTGATCTTGGGTGGTGGAGTCCTGGGCCTGGAGTTGGCGGGAGCCCTGGTCGAGATCGGTATGCACAACATCGCCATCGTCCAGCTGATGGACTTCCTCGGCCCGCCGCTGCTCGACGAACCTGCGGGCCGGTGGTTGGAGAAACGCATCCGCGACGATGGTCTGACGATCTTCCTTGGCGACACCGTAGAACGTGTAGAGGGCGATGTAGCTCACTTCCGGAGTGGCAAGACGTGGACCTTTGACCTTTTCGTGCAGTCGGTGGGGGTCAGACCGCGCTATCCGGAGGTGCCCGAGCTGGAGGTCGGTCGCGCCATCCGCATCGACGAGCACGCGACCACGAACCTACCCGACATCTATGCAGCGGGTGACTGCACCGAGACTTGTGTGCGCAGCAAGGGAGAGTGGCGCCCGACGCGCATCTGGCTGGATTGCGCGCGACAGGGGAAAGTGGCGGGGTGCAGCATGGCCGGTGTGGATGCCAGCCTGACCGAATATCCGTTCTTGAACGCTTCCATTCTTTACGACATCCACTACGCTTATATAGGTGAACCCAATGCTGACAGCGGCACCGTCTATCTCAACGAGACGGATCGGACGTATCGGAAAGTGCGGCTGGTCGATGGGAAGCTGTCCGGTGCAGTTTTGATGGGAGATCGCCGCGGGATGATGCCCATGTACCAGGCGATCGGGATATCTGTGGCGGAGTACGGTGACCGCGTGGTGCAACCGGACTTCCCATGGAACGACCTGACCGGACGCGACTGGGGCTACTTGTTTTTCTAAGTTCAGCGGCAAGTAGAAAGTATTCATTTGTGGCGCTCGTCCAAATTTCCCGCCAGATATCGTGTGAGGGAAAATGAGATGCCGTCTAGATATAGGCTGAGAACACTGGAATGACAGAGACACCTAATACGCGGGCCTCGGTACGGGGCCCGGTGCGAGACCCCGTGAGCGGCCCCCTCCGGGTGCATCCGACGAATCCGCGCTACTTCACCGACGATAGCGGTCGCGCGGTCTACCTCACCGGCTCCCATACCTGGGCCAACTTGCAGGACATCGGTCTGGTGGGGGATCCCCCCTTCCTCTACGACGAGTATCTGGCGTTCATGGTCGCCTACAACCACAACTTCATGCGTCTGTGGATGTTCGAGCAACCCTCCCGCGCCTGCTGGACCGAGGCCGAGATCCTCTTCGAGCCGCTGCCCTGGACCCGTACCGGTCCCGGGAGGGCCAACGACGGACGGCCCAAGTTCGACCTCACCCGGTGGAACGAGCCCTATTTCGAGCGCTTGCGCCGCCGGCTGGTCGCGGCCGGGGAGCGCGGTATCTACGCCGCGGTGATGCTCTTCCAGGGATGGAGCCTGAGCGTCACCGGGAAGGGATTGGACCCGTGGGTGGTTCACCCTTTCAACGGGGACAACAACGTGAACGGCGTCGACGTGCCCTACACGGGATGGGATGACGATGAGCACGCCTCGCTCCACAGTATGCACAATCCCGAGGTACTGAAGCATCAAGAGGCCTACGTCCGGAAGGTCATCGACACCGTGAACGACCTCGACAACGTGCTCTACGAGATCATCAACGAGGGCGGCTCCCTGGCCTGGCAGAACCACATGGTCGAGTTCATCCGCGACTACCAGCGATCCAAACCTCAGCGGCACCCGGTGGGCATGACGTCCGGCACGCCCTGGCTGCGCAACGCTCCCCTACTCGACGGCCCCGCCGACTGGATGTCGCCGGTCTCGCAGCCCAACTGGTGGGATCGACCCGACGTGCCGCGGATCGAGGACTACAAGGAGGATCCCCCGGTCGCCGACGGGCGCAAGGTGATGGTGCCGGACACCGATCACCTGTGGGGCCACGGCGGCAACCCCAAATGGGTCTGGAAGTGCTTCACCCGAGGCCACAACCCCATCTTTATGGATCCCTGGCAAGGGCTCTACCTCGAGTCCACCGAGGAGATCGCCCCTTGGTCCTTCACCGGCGGGATCAGCAAGGATCAGCGCGACTACCCGGACTGGGAGCCCACGCGCCGGGCGATGGGCGACACGCGGCGCTACGCCGAGAGAATGGACCTGGCGGCGATGACACCACGCCCCGACCTCGCCTCCACCCGCTACTGCCTCGCCGATCCGGGAGAGGCCTACCTCGTCTACCTCCCGGAGGGCGGTCAGGTGACGCTGGATCTGTGCGAGGCGGAGGGAGACTTCGCGGTCGAGTGGTTCGTGCCCCAATTGGGTCGCACGCTCGCAGGCGGTCGCCCGATCACCGGCGGCGACTTCGCGGTCACCGCCGCCCCCTACACCGGCGACGCGGTGCTGTGCCTGGAGAGCATGGCTCGACTGGGAGAGAACTGAATTCACCTCTCAGCCGACTCTACGGTTGGCGGGCGGCACGCGATCGGCTCCTGCTGGCAGCCGGAGCGTTCGCGTTGGTGACGCTGCCTTTCGTGATCTACGATCCCGGCGGGTTCTCGCCGTTCCACACCTACGACGAAGTCGCGTGGTTGGACAGGGTGGTCCCGTTCGCCGGGATCCTCATCCTCGGGATGACAGGGGTAGTCTCCCTCGTGCTGGCGGTTTTCCAGCGTGAGAACCGCCTGGCGCTGATGCGGAGCTGTTGCCTGGTGATGGCGACACCTATACTGGTGAGCACGGTCCTCGCAAGCGTCTACGTTCAGGCGGTGAATTGCCAATTCGCGGCTTCCGGGGCCTTCTTCCTGTTCTTTGGGGTCGTAGGCTTTTCCGGCGTTCTGCTGAGGAGCGAAGATGCGGGGGCTCTGAAGTAGCGGCTGGTCGTGGGGGCAACGACGGCACTGAAGTGCCCACTACGAACCTAGTTCTGCCCTAGCGGC
>JBNGDU010000371.1:0-1184 GCA_049975025.1 Anaerolineae bacterium | reverse complement strand
GGGGGCAACGACGGCACTGAAGTGCCCACTACGAACCTAGTTCTGCCCTAGCGGCTGGTCCTGGGGGCGCGGGAGCCCGCGGGGGCAACGGCGGCACTGAAGTGCCCACTACGAACCTGGCGTGTACCTACGACCGGCTTAGGAGCCTATCCCAGCAAACGAGTGACCTTGGCAGGCCCGTCAAGCTGCAGCCGCAACCTGTTCAGTACGTCGCGCCCCAGCACGACCTCATCACCTAGGTTATCTCCGACCACCGACATCCCTGACAACACGATAGATGCGATCGTGACATCCACCAGGTACAAGAATACCTGGCGCCTCTCTCCCCACTGGCTGCGCAGATGAGCCTCGAGAACAGGACGGGCATTGATCTGTTCGAGCCAAGCGGTAGGAACTATTGTGGCATCAGCACCCGTATCGATAATGGCAGTCAGACTGACTGTCCTGGCGCCGGCGGTGGCTTTGAGTTCGACCTCGGCAATCGGCAGGGGCGGCTCATACGTGGCGTCGTATGGAAAACTATGCATCAGGCTTCATCAGAACGATCGAGATGCCCGCCGCGCCAAATCAGATCACGACGACCTTCCGCTCTCACCGGAGCAATGAGAACCGGCGCATTCCCAAAACGATGACGTACTCGGCTAACCAGCGCGGCCACATCTTCATCAGAATCTACGACGCGGGCGTTGTATATCGCGACATGCCGACCGGAGTATTCATCCACCAGGGTAGGATGCATCGCCCAGAAGGCCTCCGTTTCCTTATGGATGGCCTTCTTTTCCTGCTCGTCCAGATACGATCGGACCGCTACCTCCAATACGTGATCCGTGGACTCTGTCCGCTCTGCAGCCAATCTTTCCAAGCGATCGACCAAATGCGGCTCCTTCAACTCAATACCCACAGCTCCTCCTCATTGGCGAGTATCAGCCGACATCACCACGCTCCCGACGCAAGGAAGTCAGTCACTCATTCAGACAGCCAAGTCAGCTTCTCAGCAGGTCCTCGAGAGACGTTCCACGCTTCGCCAGCAGTTTACCACAGATGAGCACTGACACAACATACAGACGGACGCGCAACAGAGACGGGTCAGTCCCTTGCCATGCCTAAGCACGGCTACAAGAGCTCCCGTACAGACGCCAAACAGAGAACGGTCTACGACCGGCTGAGCTCCGCCATCAGCCACA
>JBNGDU010000370.1:0-7515 GCA_049975025.1 Anaerolineae bacterium | reverse complement strand
GGCGCCTCGAACCAACTTAAGCGACCGTTGCCCTCGGCCGGCGTGAGGACGATATCGGGTCGCCCACTTCCGTGCAGATCAGCCGTCTCCACGACGACGTCGCCATGGGTCCAGTGCTCTTCGAAGTCTGAGGCCTTCATGTAGAGGTGCTCGATCCAGGGGGCGATGTGATGCTCGAATTGCAGTTCGGGCGTGTTGACCGTGGATGAGTTCCTCCTGACGTCGTCAGTAGTCCGCCCAGATGGCGCCGGTCTCGTGGAGGTAGTCGGCGATGGTATTCGTCGCCCGATCGATATCGTTGTCTGAGATGTCAGTCCTGAGGACGGGGAGTTGCGAGGCGGCGATAAGCTCGTCCATCAGCGCTTGCTCCTCGACAAAGCGGCTGAGATCATCGTACTGCGATGGATTTCCCGAGACCTTGAGTCTCTCCTCGCGCGCCACGGCAAACGACTCGGCTGAGCGCGTGAGGTAGACCAGGCGGAAGCCGATCCTCTTGAGCCGCGCCTCCAGCCAGTCGAAGTCGTACCGCTTGCCATAGGCCTGCAGTTGGTAGGCCTGTGTCGAGATGTGAAAGCGGTCGATGATCCAGGAATAGTACTTCTGGAGCTCCAGGAGTCTCATCCAGGCAGCATAAGTCTCCATCGCCAGATCTTCCTCGTGGGGCTCGAAGTTGATCAACCCGCGGCCCCACGGGAAGTTGGTGAAAGCACACCACTCGGCGGAGATGATCGGTGAGTGGTAGCGATACTTGCGCGGCCCGACAACCCTGGGATGCTCGTTGAGCTCGAAGGCAATCTCCGTCTTGAAGGTCAGGCGGGTCCCTTCGAGGATGATCTTCGGACACATCTTGCTTCCCATACGTGACTCCGCTTCTCACATGGAATTAAGCGACAAGGAGCGCCAAAGGAGCAATCTCCGTGCATCCCTCTGGTGCTCTGCGTTACTCTCTGCTCTCAAACCGTCGTGGCTAGCCGCCGGCGCTGTGCAGTCGCTCAATGACTTCATGGACGACCTCCTTGTCGATATCAAGCGCTTCACAAATAGCATCGGTGATCTGAATGCCGTGGGGCGGGCAGCCGGGAACCCAGACCCCGAGGCCCTTGAACTCGCGCGGGCACTTGCCCACGATGACAGGCGTTCCATCGAGATCGGGTACCTCGTCGGGTGTGCCCATCACCAGGATGAGCTCCTTCAATCTGTCAGAGAAACCAGCCTCGTTGAGGTAGAGAAACGCGCTTTCCATCTCACCCCAGCAACCGGTGCAGGAACTGCTCTCAATGATCTTGGCGGCGCCAAAGCGTTCTTTGGCTGCCTCTGCGTAGGACTGGAATGGGCGGGCGATATCGGCTATGCGTTCTCCGTAGACATCGATGCGATCGAGATCCGCCTCGCCCAGCCCGGCCTCGTCGGCCAACCTCACGTGCAGGATCTCATCGACATCGAATCCCATCACCGCGGCGCAGACGGCGTCGACGGCTACGACGTCCTTCCCGGCGATGATAGCATTGAGGGTGATCCTGTCCTCGGGCCGTGTGTGCGTGCCGGCGCGGCCCACCAGGGCGTCCACCACGGTAAGCGGGGGCTTCATCACCCGGTTGAGGTCCACGATGCCGCGATCTAGGCCCAGGCGGTGCGTGCGCTTCTTCTCCACACCTGGCAGGACGCCTTTCATATTCTTGAGTCCGCAGGTGATGCCGGTACGCCCGTGTGTTTTGATTACAGGCACATTGACGGTAAAATTAGCTTCCAAAGCAGTACGAGCTACGCCGAAGGTGTGCATAACATACGCGTGCTCGGCTTCAACTTCGATGACCTCATCGCGGTTCAGGTCGACCATGCGCAAATCGTATTTACGGGCGACGTCCGCGGTGCCGCTCTCCTCCATAGCCGAGAGCGAGTCGACGCGTCCTGGGAAGTCATAGCCGACCGAGGAGCCTTCTCCGATGATGATCTCTCCTGGTTTGCGCTCGAGCACGAGCTGGACAACAGCGTCCACGACCCGGGCATCGGTGATGATGCCGGAGCCGGACGCCGTGGGCTTGACCAGGTTGGGCTTGATCAACACGGTATCGCCCGCTCTGAGGCCCGCCAATCCATCGATCAGCTCGACGGCTCGGCGCACGGCGTTCAGCACTTCCTGGTTGTCAACTCTTGCGATGGAAACGATACTCATGAGCTTGACCTCCTATTTGGCCACAACGAGAAAGGCAGCGAGATGCCGCGAAAAACAGCGGGATGCCGCGAAAGACAGCGGGACGCCGCTGGATCCCACACTATCCATTGTCAGGCCGAACGCTCATTTCTCGGCCTCACGTCACTCTGTCATTCTAGGGTGGTTGGGGTAGCAGTCAAATGTGCCGCAAGGCGAGCTCTGGTGCGGGATGGTATCATCAGCGGGTTCGCCGGCGGCTAAAACAAGATCGACTTATGGCGTCTTTGACTATTGACAAATTGACAATAGTGTGCTAAACTACAGGCACAGGAGAGGAAAGGATCGCATGCGCGGAAGACATGGAAGAGGACAGGGACGTGGACGTCACGGGGGGCGCGGCAGAGCGGCCCACCTGTTGGAGCCCGCTCTATTGTGCTCTTTGCTCAAGGGGGCGGCTCACGGTTATGCTTTGGCAGAGGAGCTTGCGGAGTTTAGCCTGGAGCAGGTCTCGCTTCGTCGCATCTATCGGATGCTGCGCGATATGGAGGAGATGGGCTGGGTGACGTCGGACTGGGATACAGAGCAGACCCAGGGGCCACCGCGACGCGTCTATGCGCTGACGCGCGAGGGCCGAAGCGTGTTGGAGGCCTGGATTTCGACGTTGCAGGAGAGCCGTGCTGCGATTGACCGTCTCCTGGAGGCTTACGAGAGCTGGTAGGGGTAGGGTTTTGCACAGAGGTTCTCGCATCAGCAGCTCTGGTGAAACAGAAGATCGCTTTCAAGAACAGGGAAAAAGGAGGTGAGCATATGCCACGCTTTGATGGTTCAGGACCGCGAGGCGAAGGTCCGATGACGGGCAGAGGTGAAGGATACTGCGCCGTGGCTCAACCTCGATCCGGTCAACCTTATGGGGTTGCAGGGATTCAAGGGCGACCGGTGCGTGGTGGATTCCTAGGTCGTTTCACCCGCTTCTTTGGGCGCGGTCGACGTGCGGGTCGTGGACGCGGCGCAGGTCGCGGAGCGGGCCGCGGTGGACGCTGGTAGTCGATGACGAGGAGGGACAGGATGCGCTGTGGAGGTGATAGGAGGTCAAGCGTCGCCTGATTTGCAGCGTGATCCGGTCCCCCCACTTAGCTTTATCAGATGACTTGAGGAGGTGCTTTATGCCGAGAGGCGATCGAACTGGACCGATGGGCGCAGGGCCGATGACCGGTCGTGGTCTTGGGTACTGCGCAGGCAACCCCGCCCCCGGTTACGCTTACGGAGGCCCGGGTATGGGCTGGGGACGTGGTATGGGCTGGGGCGGAGGCCGCGGCTGGCGCCATGGTTACCGGGCGACAGGCTTGCCCTTCTGGGCGCGCTATGATCCCGGAGTGTGGGGGCCTGTAGGAGCTCGACCAACACGGGAAGAGGAAGTGTCCTACTTGCAGGACCAGGCCCAGGCGCTGCAAGAGCAACTGAACGCTATCCAAGGCCGTATCGATGAGCTTCGGGGAGGCGACGAATAGGCTTAGGCCTTTCTCTCCAAACGATCTGATGGCAAGGGCTCAAGGCTTTCATGAAGCCTTGAGCCCTTGCTGTTTGCTCAGTCAGCGTTGAGATATCCGTCAGCGGGAAGCAAGTTGCCTCGTTCCAATATCTCCTTCGTTTTGTGCATCACATCCTGGGGAAGGCGGATCCCCGTGTGGAGCAGCGGTGATTTGGCCTCCACCGCATCAGGGCCGTGTGCCATGAAGTGATCCATAGCTTTGTTGGCATTGGCGAAAGCATTTCCCTGCTCCAGGTCTGCGACCGTGGCGAACACGGCATTGACGACATCGGTGAGACGCCTCGATAGCTCGTCGGCGTCTTCCGTTCGTCCTTCCTCAAGCCACGTGATGATCTGACCCAGCTCCCTCGCGAAGCAATTGGCTGTGCTGAGCAGCAGGCCGTCGTAACAGCCTCCGCTCTTGCGCAGCCACCGAGCATAGTTACCCTCAGCGCCTCGCATCAGGAAGACGCCACTCTCCCCCTCATCGCTGAGTGCCACCCGATCCTGACCGCTCGAGTCCTTGAAGAGTATGAGGTTTGGGTAGTCAGTTGCCAGGTCGCGGAATACGGTTGCCGAGATCTCGTTCTCCGTCACCTGAGGTAGTTGGTAGACTGCGGTAGGGTACCCGAGCTCCAAAACCCGGGCTAGCGCTCGATGGATCTCCACTTGGCTTAGGTCACTGCCCTGGGGCGGGCAGATGGTGAATCCGGCGATATGCCGCTGTGTGAAAGCTATCAAGGCCTCGTCCTCACCGGTCTCATCCTTTAGACGCCGGACTGTCCGGTGGATCACATCCAGCATGGCATCGACCTCGGTGCGCAGTACGCCCACCAGCAGGAGGGTGTCGAGCTCGACAGCCAGATCAGATGCTGTCCTCAGAACCTCGGTGATCTCGGTCTCAGTCATCTCCCACCCATCGCCGGTAGAGCCGGGCACCAAGAAGCCGCCCACGGCTTCGCACATCGTCTGCCAGTGGGCGCGCATGCGCTGAGCGTCGATGTCACCTTCAGGAGTGTAGTGGGTGAGCGGCGGGCACCAGAGCCGGGGTATCGGCCTCCCAACCATCCGATCGAGCAGGTCCTCCCGGCGCCGGGCGGTGGATTTGGTCATAGATTGTCATCTCCCTTTTTGGATTCTGTATGTCACGCATGTTATACACCCGGCGCCACATCCGCAAAGGTGGACGCTAGGTTCCGTCTCCTCGAGACCGGGATGATCGCATGTTGGTTTCGCATCACACGTGCGTTGGGTTGCGCGCCTTTCATCGCTCCTTGTCTTCGTCGTTATATCACCCCCGATCTCCGTATCATATCCTTGACACCCATCCGCGTCTCTCTATGATACGGAAGTAGCGTCGTAGTCTACCTGTGACAAGGGGGTCTTCGATGGGACACGCGCGTGAGACGAAGTCTGGCATACCGTTACCTGCTTTTCGGATCATCGGCACCGTGATCGGAGCCGCTGTTGTGTTGGGCGTGCTCGTGCCGTTGGTGTTGGTCACCGTTCAGCGTCGAGCGCTCGCCACGGCTCGCGACCGCCATCCACCTCCAGGGCGATTGGTGGACGTGGGTGGGCATTGGCTGCACATTTACTGTGACGGGCCGTCCGGGCCGAAGACTCCCAGGATCGTGATTGATGCCGGCAACGCGAGCTTCTCCTTGGACTGGATCGACATTCAGCGAGAGCTCGCGCGGTCTTACCGCGTTTGCACTTACGATAGAGCCGGTTACGGGTGGAGCCAGCCCGGTCCGCTCCCGCGCAATGCGCACCAGGTAGTCCAAGAACTCCACGCGCTTTTGCAGGAGAGCGGCGAAGCCGGGCCTTACTTGATGGTCGGGCATTCGTTGGGCGGACTCCATGTGCAGCTCTACGCAGCGCTCTATCCGGAAGAGGTGGCGGGTCTCGTGTTGATCGACAGCGCGACACCCTACGGGCTATCCCCGGGGTTCGAACGACAACAGCGCACTACCCTCGGCTTCTACCGGACGATGCGCCAGCTCACTGCCGCCGGTCTGCTACGGGTGCTGGGGCCTCTAGGGGGTAAGGAGGCGGTGCCGCCCTCGGTGCGGGGACTGCCTGAGGATGTGCAGGATGCCTATCTCGCGCTTCTCCTGGATCCCGTCTACTACGAGACGGCCAGCGCCGAGATGGTGGCTTTGCCGGAGAGTGTAGAACAGACGGACGCAGCGCTATATGGCGACCCGCCATTGGGCGACACGCCCTTGATCGTGCTCACCGCTGCGCGCTCCGCCCCTCCCGGCTCAAGCCCGTACACGGAGGAGACCGTCTCTGCTGATCCCGAGCAGGTCAGGGCCCAAGGGGAACTGGCGCAGCTGTCCACCCGAGGTGAGCGGTGGATGCTGGGACAGAGCGGGCATCTGGTGCACCTGGATGCGCCTGAATCGATTCTGGAAGCCGTCGAGGTCGTGTCCGATATGGTTCAGCGGGGGAGGTAACTCGATGATCTCGAGAGAGCGTGTGGCCCGTGTCCTGGCGGGTGAGATCCCCGACCGGGTGCCCTTAAGCGATAGTTACTGGACGACCACCATCGAGCGCTGGCGGCGCGAGGGCCTGCCTGGCGACGTGTCGCCTCAGGCTTACTTCGGCACCGATGAGATCGTTCGGATCGGCGGGGATTACACGATGCAGTTTCCCGAGGTCGTTCTGGAGGAGAACGAGAACATGCGGCTCTACTGGGACAGCGACGGCGCCCTGCGGCGGGACCTCCATGTCGCCGAGGGCTGGACATCTCAATGGCTTGATTTCACCATCAAGACCCCCGACGATTGGCGAGCGCACCGAGAGCGCATGGCGTTTGACGCCTCCAGGATCTCCAAGAACATCTTGGCCGGATATCGGCACGCGCGCGAAGCAGGCCTTTTCGTCTGCTATTCCGGCCACGCCTGCTTCCACCCGACCTGGATGCGGATCGGCATGGAGCAGATGTTGATGCTGATGCTGGACCAGCCCGATTTCATCGACATGCTCTTCGCCGACCACGTCCAGCTGATCATCGACATCTACGAGGCGATGGTGTCTCTTGGTATGCAATTCGATGCCGCGTTTCTCTCAGATGACCTGGGCTACCAAGCAGCACCGCTGATCTCGCCGGATCTCTACCGCTCGTTGGTCTATCCGCACCACAAGCGTCTCTGTGATCGCTTCGCCCGTGACGGCCTCAAGACGCTGCTGCATTCCGATGGTAATGTGGAGCCGCTGATCCCGCACTTCATCGATGCGGGCTTTGCCGGCCTGCATCCGCTGGAGGCGAAAGCTGGACTCGACGTGCGCGAGCTCAAGGATCGGTACGGAGAGAAACTGGCGCTGATCGGCAATATCGACGTTCGGAAGCTGGCGGGCACTCGGGAGGAGATAGAGGCCGAGATCAAGGAGAAGGTGACAGCGGCTATGGTCGGCGGTGGGTACATCTACCATAGCGATCACTCAGTCCCTAACGATGTGTCGTTCGGGAACTACGCGTTCGCCATCGAGCTGGTCAAACGCTACGGAGCCTACGGGTAGCGTGACAATGGTGGCCGAAACGTCTTATTCGGCCGGTGCGTAGCGAGCCTCATTGCAGGGGCCGGCCCGCTGATCGGAGGTCTCGGCGCCAACTTGATCAGCTAATGCCCCCCTCCCGGCGCACCTTGCGCGCCCGATTGAGGAGGGTTCCCCCGATCAGAATCAACCCTAGGACGCCAACGGCGATCCAGGTTATGACGTGTACAGTTCCCGTTCCTGCGTTATCGACGGCAACGGCGATCAATGCCCAGACAAGCACAAGCTGATAAGCAATGTCAGCACGCGTGAAGCTCACGACCGCTGCAAGGGA
>JBNGDU010000369.1:1968-7522 GCA_049975025.1 Anaerolineae bacterium | reverse complement strand
CAGCGGGATACTTCATCGTGACGCCGCTGCCCAGGTTGCCGTCTACCCACTCCATCAAGCCCTCTTCTTCCACGACCGCGCGCTGCGTCACGAGGTTGTAGACGTTGCGTGACCAGTTCTGAATGGTCGTGTAGCGAGCGTGAGCTCCCTTGTTGACGAAGATCTCAATGACGCCCGTGTGCAGGGCGGCTTCTGTATACTGGGGGGCCGTGCACCCTTCGATGTAGTGCACATTGCTGCCTTCCTCGGCGATGATGATCGTGCGCTCGAATTGTCCCAGGCTCTGGGCGTTGATGCGGAAGTAGGCCTGCAAAGGGATATCGACGTCCACGCCCTCCGGCACGTAGACGAAACTGCCGCCTGACCAGAAGGCGCTGTTCAACGCCGCGAACTTGTTGTCCCGTATCGGCACCGCCTTACTGATGTAGGCTCGCACGAGATCGGAGTGCTCCTGCACGGCGGTGTCCATGTCGACGAAAATGATTCCGTGCCGCTCCCACTCCTCCTTTAAGGAACTGTAGACCGACTCGGAGTCCATCTGTGTCTCAACGCCCGCGAGATACTTGCGCTCGGCTTCTGGGATGCCCAGTCTCTCGAAGGTATCCTTGATAGCCTCCGGGACCTCGTCCCAGGAGCGTCCTTTTTGAGGCGTGGCGCGCATGAAGTAGTAGAATTCCTCGAAATCCAGCGCGCCCAGGTCCACGCCCCAGGTGGGCATCGGCATTTGGAAAAACGCATCAAGAGCCTTGAGCCGGAAGTCGAGCATCCACTCCGGCTCGTTCTTCACCGCCGAGATGTCGCGCACGACATCCTCACCGATCCCGCGCCGCGCGCTGTGGGCGTAGTCGATCTCCGTGCGGAAGTCGTAGCGCTCTTGCTCTTTGATGTCTCGTAGATTCTCTTGATTAACTGCCATAGCTGGTGCCCTCTAGCGGACTGCGCTTTGCTCCTGTCGTACCCACTCGTAGCCGTGCTCTTCCAGCACCTCACCCAGTCCTGCGTCTCCGGACTTCACGATTCGCCCATCGAGAAATATGTGGATGATGTCAGGGTGGATGTAGTTAAGAATACGCTGGTAGTGGGTGATCACGAGCAGCCCCATATTCAACTGATCCTGAAGTCCGTTGATGCTTTCGGAGACAATGCGCAGCGCATCGATGTCCAGACCGGAGTCGATCTCATCCAGGACGCTGTACTTCGGCTGGAGTAGCGCCATCTGCAGGATCTCGGCGCGCTTCTTCTCGCCGCCGGAGAACCCCTCGTTGAGATATCGACGCAGGAACTGAGCGTCCATCTCCAGAAGGTCGAGTTTCTCGTTGACCTCCTGTCGGAACTCGCGCATCGGCATGAGGTGGGCGCCCAAGCGTCCTCGGGCAGCGCTTGGATCGTCGCCGTACCCCCGAATCGCGCTGACAGCAGCATGTAGAAAGGAGTAGAGGGTCACGCCTGGGACGGAGATAGGATGTTGCATGGCCAGGAACAGCCCCTGCCGCGCACGCTGATCCGGTGCCACCGCCAAGAGATCCACGCCGTCGAGCAACGCCTCGCCCTGGGTGATCTGGTACTTGGGATGGCCCATCAGCGCATAGGAAAGGGTGCTCTTCCCAGAACCATTAGGCCCCATCATCGCGTGAGTTTCGCCACGGTCCACGGTCAAACTCACGCCCTTCAATATCTCCTCACCGTCAACTTCGACGTGGAGGTTGCGAATCTCTAGCGCCATCCATCTTCTCCTTGCAAAGAATCTGCCTTTTGCCCGACCTCAGGGCACACGTCCTGAGTATAGGCGACTCTTGATTTTTGTCAAGATCATCTTTTAAATTCATGGGCTCCGTGTGTGACCTACAGGGACCGGCACGCTCAGCGTGCCGGTCCCTGTGTCCAGCGAGCAACAGATCAGCTTGTGGTTAGCCCATAAGCGAGCGCAGGGTGCCGAGGCCGATCGCACCACCTATGCCCAGGAGTCCAAACAAGGCCCCGATGATGATGGTGATCAGCCAACCTACCAAGATGGTAACGATCGTGCCGGTGTCGTCTAGATCGAGTCCCTCTTTGATGGCGAAATAGCTGGCGATGAGCGACCAGATCGCGCCGATGACGCCGCCGATACAGGGGATGATGGCGAGCATCCGGGGAGCATACGCAAAGCCGATCACGCGGAGCATCTCTCCGAACGTCGCCTCACCTTTGAAAAGCTGCGTGCCCACGACGTAGGTGATGCCGGACCAGACGAACCAATTGATGAAGACCACGACCAGTGTGCCGACGATGTTCAGAAGGGTAGCTCCAATCTGAAAATCGCCTCCACGGACGATGTTGAACAACAACCCGATGATGTTGCCCACAATCGCGAGCGCGGCGACGATGGCAACGATGATCGCCGCCTGTGAGGTAGCCGACTCGTCGTGCTCTACCTCTGCAAAGACCTGCCGATCGAGTTTGAAGACGCCGATGATCCTTTCTAGCATGCTGCCCTCCTTGGTTTGGATAGATAGATAGTCGCGTGGAACTTCCTCAAGTACATTATATGCTCGGTCCGGCTTATTGGAAAACGCTATCTGGCGGAAACTGGGGCTATGGCAATCGCGTGTAAGGCTCAAAGCTCCGTCCTCGGGGCGGCCTGAGCATGGACCAGCCTCTGCAACGGGGCTTTTCGCGCCAAAAACGCCCCGAGACGGGGGCTACGAGCATCTATATCCAAATGCGATCGCCCTATACCAGGCAATCACCTCCGGGAGATGCTCGATACATCAAGTTCATTCAAGAGATAGGAGTCTCTAGATGACAAAACCCAATATCATCCTTATTATGACGGACCAACAGCGCGCCGATACCATTCACGCGCTCGGCTACGATCACATGATCACGCCGGCTACGGATCGCTTGGCCGAGACGGGGATCAGTTTCCGGAATTGCTTTGCCTGCGGTGCGACCTGCATCGCCTCCCGCGCCGCGATGTTCACCGGCATGTACGCGCACAATACCGGTGTCTACACGTTCAACCGGTGGGCGCACCACCGCTCGTGGGTCTACGATCTGCGAGACGCCGGCTACCACTGCGTCAACATCGGCAAGATGCACATCTCGCCACGCGATGAACCGATGGGTTTTCACGAGCGGGTCATCGTCGAGAATCCGACCAACTGGGCGTTGCGCTCAACGGGCGTGGACGACGATTGGGGGCGTTATCTCACCCTTCATGGGGTGGACCGGCCCAACGCTCGGAATTTCACCGACCCCGAATGGCTCGACAAGTATCAGGGCGTGCCGTGGCACTTGGACGAGCACTTGCATAGCGATGTCTTCATCGGCAACAGTGCCTTAGCATGGATCCATCGCTACCCGACCGAGCGCGACCAGCCGGTCTTCCTGCAAATCGGCTTCACGGGTCCTCACGAGCCCTATGACCCGCTGCCTCGTATCCTGGATCTCTACGAGGACAAGGAGATGCCGGCGCCCGTGAAACGTGAGGGTGAACTGGAGGAGAAGCCGCCACAGCATCGCGCTCATCAGCGATACTTCCGGCACACCAGAGGTGAGGCGCAGATCGCGATGGCCGAGGCGACGGATGAGGACATCGCCGAGATGCGCCGCCACTACTATGCCAAGATCTCCACGCTGGATGAGAAGATCGGTGAGATCCTGGACGCCTTGGAGGAGAAGGGCTACCTTGACAACGCGCTGCTGGTCTTCACCTCGGACCACGGCGACATGGTGGGCGACCACCAGATGGCGTACAAGTGGTTGATGTACGAGCCGATTGTCAATATCCCGTTGACGATATGGGATACGCGCACGGGAGCGCAAGGCGTACGTGACGATCTGGTGAGCCATATCGACATCGGGCCCACGGTGCTTGAGGCCGCGGGCATCGAGATCCCCAGCTATCTGGAAGGCGCTTCGTTGATGGGCTATGTGAATGGAGAGGGTCGTGACGCCGATGCCGCGGTCTTCTGCGAGGACAACTACGAGACGATGGTCCGGACCAGCCGGTACAAGCTGGTGCATTACGCCTTCCAGGAAGACGATGGGGAGCTCTATGATCTGGAGCAGGATCCCGATGAGCTCCATAACCGCTTCCACGATCCGCACTATGGCGAGGTCAGGGCGGAGATGCGAGCCATTCTCCGCGACTGGCTGGCCCGGAGCACCTACCGGACGGCAGGCTACAAGAACACGCAGTACGAGGGCCCGCGCCTATGGCCCCAGGAGAGCCCCTATCTTATGGGAGGCTACCGGAGCAACCCGAAGCTGAGGGATGCATAGCGGACGGACGTGATATCGTCACCCGTGGATCTGACGGGCAACCCGTAGCGAATTCGCCGCCGTGGCGCCCGTCACGGCGGCTCCGTTCTGCACCCACGACGGGGACGGATGCGCGAGGGGATTCGGTGAGCGAGGGTGATCGCGCGCTGAAGACGAGGCGCCGCCTCGTCTTCAGCTAGCTGTGGCGGTCGCGGGCCTTTAGCGACGTCGCCGCCGGGGCCTCGTGGTCGGGATACGCGCGCACCGATCCGGCGGATAGCATCGACGGCGGCTTACCGGATCTTCGCGGGCAGCTCCTCCCACATAGCGGCAGGGATCTCGGCGGACAGCGCTTGCACATCGCGCTCGATCTGACCGGGCGTCGCCGCTCCCACAAGCGTGACGTCGACGCGCGGGTCGCGGACGCAGAATTGGAGGTTCAGCGCCAGGAGATCGACGCCCCACGCTTTGCACCAGGTCCATAGCTCGTAGGCCTTCTCCACCCGAGCCTCGAAATCCGGGGAGTGAGCAGCAAGCCGGGGACGCTCTTTGAGCACCTCCCTCGGATCACGCCCCGAGAGCAGGCCCTGACCGAGCGGCGATCCCAGGAAGACGCCGACACCTCGCGCGGCGGCGGGATCCAGCACGTCCTTGCCGGCGCTCTGATCGAGCAGGTGGAAATCGCTATGGGTCAGGACGACGTCGCACTCGCCGGTCTCTATCAGGCGGCGATGGAATTCATGGGTGCGGACGCCCAGCCCGATCATCCTGATCAGCCCCTCGGCTTTCATTCGTTTGAGCTCGGCCCAGGCGCCGTCCGGCGCGAGCACGGGGTCGAGCTCCCGGGGGTCGTGCACCAGGACGACGTCCAGATAGTCGGTCCTGAGGAGTTCCAAGCTCTCCTCAACACTCTGTCGCGTGCCGCTTGCCGAGAAATCGCGGTTCTGTCGATCGCGGGTGCCCGTCTTGGTGGAGATGACGACGTCGCCGCGGCGCCCGCCGAGCTCGTACCATCGTTCCAGGGCCTCTCCGATGATGCGCTCGCTGCGGCTGCCCCCCAGGTAGCCGGCGGAGGTGTCGATGAGATTGATGCCGAGATCCAGGGCGCGCAGCACCGTGGCGATGGCTAACTCTTCATCTATGCACTCGGGTGTGCGGCCCAGCCAGGCGCCCCCCAGCCCTAACGGCGTGACGAGCGTTCCGCTGCTGCCCAGAGGATAGCGTGCTAGTTTAGGTTTGGTCATTAAGTACTTGGCTGATGACATTTACTTCGTCTCCGGATTCTGTTACTGGATACTGGTTGCTGGAT
>JBNGDU010000369.1:0-1868 GCA_049975025.1 Anaerolineae bacterium | reverse complement strand
GTTGCTGGATGCTGATGCTTGGTAGGTTCAAATGATGGCTGTCACAGTCCGGACCTGTTTGGTTTTGAGTCGCTTGAGTTGCACGGTCCGTGCCATTGTGGACATCCCATGGGTCGGCGTCAGGTAGCCGTCTTCGGGAACTCATCGGCGCGATGGCCCAGGAAGCGGCTGATCAGGGCTTGTTCGTGACCCTTGGCGTCGTGGCCCGGCGTCAGATAGATCGGCGAACGGTGGATCTCGTCGGGTAAAAGGTGGACGTCGCGATTGAGCAAGATACGGTTGAGCAGCGCGGTCGTCTTCTCCGCCACGACGTCGCGATGTCCCGAGTTGCCCGCCAGGTTATGGCGCTCGTCAGGGTCGGCCTGCAGGTCATATAGCTCAGCCTCTCCGTTCTTCGCGTGCCAGATGAAGTTCCACTCAGTGTCGCGCAATGAGGCGACGCAGGCGCCACGAAACTGTCCTTCGGCGAAGACATCTTCGCGTTGTCGATAGGGGCGCTCTTCGCCCGACAGCGCGCCTCTGAACGATTGGCCATTGATGCGGTAGTCATAGGAGATCCCGGCGAAGTCGAGCAGCGTTGGGTAGAAGTCGATCTCCTCAATCAGATCGTCGCACACCTGCCCCTCGGAGATCACGCCTGGACAGCGTATGATCAGCGGGAGCTGTAGCAAGCGCCGGTAGTGCGTGATGAGCGACTTCTCCAGGAGACCGTGCTCGCCCCAGAACCCGCCGTGGTCGGCGGTGAAGAGGATCAGCGTCTGACCCTCCAGGTTGAGATCGCGCAGTTTCGCCAACAGGCGACCGATTTGATCATCGATGTGGCTGATCAGGCCGAGGTTGTAGGCGACGTGAGTGCGAATCGCTTGCTCTGGCCTCATACCCTCCGGCGTCTCGGCCCGCGTGCGGATCGATCGCTGCTGGAAGGCGCGGATCGCCTCGGGGCGGTTCGCGAACTCCTCGTAGGGATAGTCCGGAATCTCGACATCTGCGGGGTCGTACATCGTATCGTAAGGTCTCGGGACCAGCACCGGGGCGTGCGGCCCCAGGTAGGAGACCCTCAGGAAGAAGGGCTGATAGGCGAAGCGCTCCATGAACTCGACACTGTAGTCTGTGATGCGCGCCGGCCCCGTGTTGTCCTCACCGCAAGGATGGGTCGCGGCGTGGACCAGGCCACCGTAATGGAGGCAGACAGGGTCCGCCTCGTCGCAGTAGAGCTTCTGAATGTCGTGCTGTGGCCAGATAGGGACGCTCTCCTCCAGGAACTTGAACTCCGTGAACTTGCAGTCTTCGTGGCGGCGCAGGCAGTGCCACTTGCCGAAGTGCGCCGTGGCGTATTCCTCCTCGTAGAAGCGGTCGGACAGAAAGCGCGCCCAGGGATGGATGATCTCCAGGTTGGCCATGTTGCTGGTGATGCCGTGGTTGGCGGGATAGAGACCTGAGAGCTGCGAAGCACGGGATGGACAGCAGACGGTGGTCTGGGCGTAGGCGTTGGTGAAGCGGACGCCCTGGGCCGCCAGCTGGTCGATGTTGGGCGTCTCGATCAACGGATGACCGTAGCATCCCAGTGCGTCGTAGGGCAGCTGGTCCATCATGATCTGGATCACGTTCAGGCGGTCGTGATGGGGACCCAGAAAGCCCTGGTCAGTCTCGGGTGCAGCAGTCTCCGCAGGCATCGTCTCCCTCCTACTCGGCTTGGTGATTCCTATCCCAGAGGATGGTAATCCAGAGAGAGCTAATGTCAACCTGGGAGCGTCCGGGTTTCAGGGAGATAACAACATGATCTCCGGTGAAATCGCCTGGCAGACTTGCAGTTCTGGCCCCTTCGCATCGCCGTGCTCCGCACAGATGGGCCAAGACTGCCAAGGTGT
>JBNGDU010000368.1:6365-7540 GCA_049975025.1 Anaerolineae bacterium | reverse complement strand
TCCCGTTGATAGGGCGACCTCTCGCAGGTTGTCGATGAACTGCTGATCCATCAGCGGGTAGTCTGCATAGTGCCAATCGATCCCCAGCTTGTCGTACTTCTGCTGGCACGCGTTGTTGAAGGCACACAACTCCCAGCGGTCGACCACGTCCGCCAGATGCTCGCCGATGTAGCGGCTGATCGCGGCGATGTTGTCCGGCGTCGCGGTGGCGTCGGGGATCAGCGGCGTGCGAATCCAGAGGTGCATCGGGATTTCCCCGTTCTGCGACCGCGTGCGGTTGACCGCGCGAATCGTGTCGGCGACATAGGTCAAGTTCTGCAAAATGACGTCGTTCGCGTGTCCGGTGTACTGCCTATGCAGGTCGGAGTCGAGGAGCTTGATATCGAATAAAACGTGGTCGGTATGGGGCAGGACAGCGGCGAAGGCCGCCTGGGAGGCCAGGCCGCAGGTATCCAGCGCGGTGTGCACACCCTCATTGTGGAGCCGCCGGAAGAAGTGGGCCACGAAAGGGTACTGGCTCAGCGGCTCGCCGCCGGAGACGGTCACACCGCCGCCGAAGGCCTCGTAGTAATCCCGGTCCTTCATAACCTCTTTGATCAAGCCGTCCAGCGTCCACGCCTGGCCCGTGAAGGTCATCGCCATCGCAGGGCAAGCCGCCACACAGGCGCCGCAGACCTCGCACAAATCGTGGTCGCGCACCAACCCGTCGGGGCCCTCGGTCAAGGCGCCGGTGGTACAGGCTTCGACGCAGGCCAGGCAGCCGATGCATTTGCGTGCCTCCCACCAGATGCCCTGGTCCGACGGTATACCTTCCGGGTTCTGGCACCAGAGACAGCGCAGGGGGCAGCCCTTGAGAAAGACCGTCGTCCGCAGGCCGGGGCCGTCGTGCGTCGTGCCCCGGCTGATCTCGATCACCTCAACCGTGGTCGTGGGGGCTATGCGGGTCACAGTATTTTCCATCGATAACCGGTATCCTTTGCGATTAGGTATGATCTCTAGGTGCCACGCACTGGCGGCCCCGGAAGCAGGGATCTGCGACAGGCGCGTGGCACCTACAATACGAGGCGTCCCGAGGTCCAGGTGTGCCCCACCGGCAGTGACTTGTACTGCCGGTGGGGCGTACCGGTATCAGAAGCCCTCGAAGTTCATGCGCTCGACGAATTCCTTCTGGTAGG
>JBNGDU010000368.1:0-6355 GCA_049975025.1 Anaerolineae bacterium | reverse complement strand
CTACAATACGAGGCGTTCGGAGGTCCAGGTGTGCCCCAGCGGCAGTGCAAGTCACTGCCGCGACAGGTGGTGCGCACCGGTATCAGAAGCCCTCGAAGTTCATGCGCTCGACGAATTCCTTCTGGTAGGCGCGCGAGAGGCAGATGAAGCGGCTGGCGTATCCGGTCACCCGGACGATGATGTTCTGGTACTCTGGGTTCTCCGGATGATCCATGGCGTCCTCCAGCTTCTTCAGGTCCATGATGTTGAGGTTGAATTGGATGCCGCCCTTGCGGAAGAAGACCTCGGAGAAGTTGCGGATGTAGGACCCAATATCCTCCTTGCCGTCGAAGAACCGGGGCTGCAGCTCGATCTGCATCGTCCCACCCTGGAACTTGCGCTGGTCCACTTTGGCGATGGAGTTGGCGGTGGCGAGTAGCCCATTGGTGGCACGACCCACCTGAGGATTGATGCCGTGCGCCAGGTATTCGTGTGCCAGTCGACCGTCGGGCGTGGCGCCATGTTTTTCGGGCGTGACGTGCCCCTGGAAGTGGAAGAGCGAGGCGCGGAAGTGGTGACCGCGCAGGTTGATCTGCTCGGCCAGGACGCGGGCCAGCGACTCGGTGATGCGCACGAAGAGCGCGTCCACCTCGTCTAGGTCGTTGCCCCACTTGTCCTGGTTGAGGAAGCGCTGGCGCATCGGCTCGCGCCCGGCCCAATTGGCGTCAACAGCCTCTTGTACCTCGGCAAGGGTGTACCGCTTCTGCTCGAAGACCAGCTTCTTGATGGCGTGGAAGGAATCCGCCACGTTGGGGATGCCCAGGATATTGACCGAGGTGAACTGGTAATCCACGCCGCGGTTGTCCACCATATCGATGCCGCGCTCGATAGGCCCATGGCTGTTCATGGAGGTGAACATCTCGGGCCACAGGGAGCCCAGCAGCTCGTATTGGGCGTTTTTCCACGTGCGCAGGGCCTTCGCGGTGGTCGTGAGTTCCTCCTCGAAGAGGGCATAGAAGGACTCGAAATCATCGATGCCCCGCTCAATCGCGCCCGCGATCGTGCGCTTCATCGGCGCGAGCATATTGTATGAATTGACGTCCTGGTCGCAGTACTCCTTGCCGGGGATGCAGAACCACTGGCAGCCGCTGTAGACCACCTTCCAGGCGTCCTCCTCCGGAATGCCGGAGCGCAGCTCAGCCTCCCGCATCATATCGAAGTTAACCAGCACGGGGATGGCCTGGCCGTGGCGCGCCAGGACATCGCAGGCGTAGTTGTAGAAGTCCTGGTCGATGTCCGGATGCCACATCACGCCCAGGTTGTTGTAGTCACCGATCAGGTCGTAGGCCTCCAGGACGACGTAGCTCATCTCATTGGTGGCGTCCTTGAGCTCCGCATCGCGCCCGCCCAGACTGAAGAACTGCCCGCGCAGCTTGAGGAACATCTCCGCCAGATACTCCCGCGCCTCCTCATCCGATAGCTCGCCGGCAGCTTTGCTCTTGCGGTAGAGATCGATCAAGTAGAGATCGAGCCGCCCGTAGCCGTTGCCGTGGCCCACTACCCGGTCCATCATCACGGCGAAGTGAAGCCACTGTACCCCCTCGTAGTAGGTGCGCGGGGGATGCTCGGCAATGTGGTCGCAGCACTCGGCGATGCGCAGATAGGTCGCCTTCTGCCAGGGATCGGACTCCGTCTGAGCCAGCTCCCGTGCTTTATCGGCGTGGCGATGGATGAAACGCATCACCGACTCGCAGATCATCTGCAAGCCGTGGAGATAGCTCGCCTTTGGTTGGTTGTCCAGATCGAGGTACTTCCGGCGGCTCGCCTTGACCCGCTCCAGAATGCCGTCCCAGCCCTGGGTCAGGCCGATCGCCAGATCCGGGCAGGTGTGCAGACTGCTGTACCCGCTGGCGCCCAGCTCGTCGGCCCAACGCCCCACCTCCTTGACGCTCTCGGGCCACTCGTACTGGCGCACCATGTGCATCTCCCAGTGAATCTCGCCGACGATGCGCTCGTTCTCGTGGATCTCAACCGGGAAGTTGTCGACGAGGAAGGCGTAGTCGCGTCCCCAGCTCTCACCGGTCGCCTCGTATCCGTTCACGCGGGACGGCATCTCGTCCAGCTTGGGGAAGGGCCCGATATGAATCCAGCAGGCGTGGTCGCCTAGGGGCTCTTCCTCGGTACCCAGTCGTCGCTTGCCACTGATGGCGAGTTCACGGCTTCTCTGCGCCAGCTTCTGAATGCGCGGCGATTGAACGAACTTCGGACGTGATTTCATCACCACGCCGCTGTCGGGGGCCAAATACCCGGCTCCTTGGTCTTCCTTGGTATCATCGATCACATTATCACGGATGAGTACATCACTCATGGGTTCTCACTCCTTGTAGCTTTAACCGGGCACGTGTGCTGGCGTAGGCATCCATTGCATCCAGAATGCTCCTCAGCCACGCTCGTGCAGCTGCATTTGGACTACGCGCATCATTGATTCACGTTTCTGAGCTATTATACAAACAAAGCCGCCCAACGCAATGTCAGTACCCAGGCAATCGTAGGATTGTCACATTCTATGAAGCTCGGCTGCAATCATGCCGTACTCGACTATAATAGGCTTAGTCGATTTCGATTCTATGGAGGTGGAAATGGATGACAAGACAAAAGTAGGTATCATCATCTGCGATCGCTACCGCCGCTGTGCGGGTGGGAAATGTCTCCGGGCGATGCGGAATCGTGAAGGCGCGTTTGACATCTATGTCGATACCGAACTCGAACTGGTAGGTTATACGACGTGCGATGGTTGTCCTGGTGGTAATATCGAATATGCCGGCGAGGAAATGGTGAAGAATGGGGCGCAGGTTATTCATCTGGCCACCGGCCTTGTCGTGGGCTATCCTCCCTGTCCCTACATCGCTACATTCAAAGCCTTTCTTGAGGAGCGCTATGGTGTGAAGGTCGTGATTGGAACCCATCCGATTCCGCAGAAGTATCTCAATATGCACACGAAACTGGGAACCTGGGACGATCCTTCGTGGAAGCCCTTTCTTGATCCCACGATCGCCGATGAAGAGACGCGGAAGGCTTACGATTGAGCCGAATGGATAGATAGGCCCTCGTGTGTTGAGGAGATCCTGGCGCTGATGAATCGATGGCGAGACGTACTGGCACAAGTTCGTGCGCTGCGTGGCCTTAAGGTGCAGACCGACGCTTCAGCCTCGACGGGGATGCTCGATATGCGCCCGGTCTGGCGCGCCCGTGCTTATCGAGACCACGAGGGTGAGCCGGAGCCGATCGTCCGCGCGCAAGCCTTTCGCCGCGTTCTGATGGAGGATACGCTTCACATCTATCCGGGCGACGCACTCTGTGGGAGCCACTGGGGCTGGTTCACCGACGAGCTGCCCCACGACCTAACGCCGGAAGCCTATAGGAAGCTGGTCGCGGAGCACGAGGCGCGCGGGCAACGGGATTTCTGGGCCGGCTGGGATCATACACTCGCCGACTACCCCACGCTGCTATCCGTCGGCGTCGGCGGCTACCTGGCCCGGGCCCGGGAGTCCCTGCGGATCCGCGTATCTCAGCGTCCGCCTGTAGGGCCTGAGGAGCGGGACGCGCTTTGCGCGCTGCGCGCGCTTCGCGGGATGATCGTCGCCCTAGAGGCCTTCTCTACCTACATCCGCCGTTGGGCTGACGCCGCGGCGCGTCGCGGTCGTCCCGGCTTAGCTCGCCTAGCCGAGCGCGTAGCGACCGAGCCGCCGAACACCTTTCGCGAGGCGCTGCAGCTCGTGGCCCTCACTCATCTCGCCTTCGAGAGCGAGGGGCGCTATGCTATGGCGCTGGGCCGCCTTGACCAGTACCTGTTGCCCTTCTACCGTCGTGATCTCGAGGCAGGACGTCTCACTCGGGAAGAAGCCCTGGACCTGATCTGCCATCTCTGGGTGAAGCTGGCTGAAAACGGCGGCGTGCAGAACATCTGCATTGGCGGGTTGACGCCCGAAGGCTGCGATGCGACCAACGAGCTCTCCTACCTCTGCCTGGAGGCCACCCGGCTGGTCCACTCGCCCTACACGAACCTCTCCGCTCGCTTTCACGATGCGACCCCGGAAAGGTTCTACCGCGCCTGTTTCAACGTGATTCGCACGGGCATCGGCTTCCCGGCCATCTTCAACGACCACGTGTTGATCCCCGGGCTTGTCGAGATCGGCATACCTGTCGAGGTAGCCCGGGACCACTGCATGGTCGGCTGCATCGAGACCATGTTGCCGGGCCGACAACAGGCCTGGTCGGACGGTCGCTACAATATGGCGCTCCAGCTCGAACGGGCGCTCCATAAGCTGCGCGGTCGTCCGGCCCTCTCCTACGATCTGCTTCTCGAGACTTTCTTGGAGGAGATGCGCGTCTCCCTCGCGGCCTACTGCCAGGACGTGAACGCCCACATCGATCGCTTTCCGCCGGACGAGTTCCCCGATCCTTTCCTCTCAGCTCTCACGCGCGACTGTATAGATCGGGCTCGAGATATCAATGACGGGGGTGCACTATATCCTCGGATGCATGGCATCGCGATCATGGGGCTTGCTACCGTCTCGGACGCCCTTGCGGCGGTCAGGAAGTTGGTCTTCGAGGAGGCGCGTTTTACGTACGAGGCGCTGTTGGACGCCCTGGACACGGACTTCCGGGGCTACGAGCCGATGCGGCAAGCGCTGCTCCATACCGCGCCCAAGTACGGTAACGATAACGACGACGTGGACGCTATCACCGCTTTCCTGGTGGACTGGACCTCACGCGAGTGCCTGAAGCACCAGACCATCGATGGCGGTCGCTTTGTCGCGGCCATGGCTGCCAACATCTCCAACATCCCGGCGGGCAAGGAGGTCGGCGCGACCCCCGACGGGCGCCGCGCTTTCACGCCGCTCTCCGACGCCGCCAGCCCCTACTTTGGGCGCGACATCCACGGCCCCACGGCCTTCCTCAACTCCGTCTCCAAGCCCGATTACCACCGTGTACTCACGGGCAGCGTGGTCAACATGCGATTCGACCCCGCCTTTTTCCAGGGCCGAGAGGGGGAGCGCGTCTTTGTGGCGCTCATGAAGGTCTTTGTGCGGAACCGGATCCAGGAGCTACAGTTCAACTTCACGGATAATGAGGCGCTTTTGGAAGCCCAGAAGCATCCTGAGTTGCACGCGAACTTGATCGTACGGGTCAGCGGTTTCTCCGAGTATTTCGTCCGCCTCTCCGAGGAGGTGCAGGCCGACGTGATCCGCCGCCGCGCGCACACGGCGACCTAAGAAACATGGGGTTTCCCGAGATTAGGTTACCTGTATCTGAAGCTTCTACCCGATAACGCTACGGACCTTCCTGTTTTGCTACAGCACGCGCCGGACCTGGGGATGCTCACGTACCTGATCACGTTATTCGCAGTTGGGTGGGGTGCGGCGCGCACCGTATTTTTCGTGGATCTTTGGATCCGGCGGTGAGCCATCGCCGGCGTGGTGGAGGTCCGCGCAGAAGTCTAGGTTTCCACTTCGCCCTCTTCCTCGTCGATCGGCTCCTTTTGCATCAACGCATCCCAGACCTCGTCGTCTCGCCAGCGCTTGGCTTGCTCCTTCAGCTCCGCCACCACCAGGCGCTTCGTCTCCGGTGTGTCGGTGATCCCGGTCTTTTCCACATACCGGACGAGTTGCTCGACATTTGTCAAGGCGCGCTTCTGGGCTCGGCGCTTTACCCGGGCAATCCGGCTCTCGTCGGCGCTCGACGAGCGGAGCTTCGCTATCCGGAGGCGATATCGCCGAATCCACGACTCCGGCACTTGCTCCTTGTTGACGATCTGATGAATCGCGCGGACCCGGGATCTGATCATATCCTCAACATAGCGAGAGAACCAGCGGCCCACCAGATAGGCCGCTAACGTGAATAATACGATCAGTGCAAGAAAAGCAAGAATAAGTGTAGACATAGTCCTCTGCCTGTGATGAAAAGTCACCCTGCCTTAATCATATCCGAAACGGTCATTTATCACAGTGTCACCAATCGTGGGGACACCTCTTCTTGACAGGCATGTCGTCGCGGCGTAGCATGGTATGCAAAAGGGAGGTTTCCTATGTGCGATACGCTGGTCGCTACGGGTGACGTCACCGCCGATGGCGTCACCGTCTTCGGCAAGAACTCGGATCGCGAGCCGAACGAAGCCCACCACGTGGTCCGCGTCCCCGCGGCGGACCACGCGCCGGGTACCCGGGTTGAGTGCACCTACATCGACGTCCCTCAGGTCGGCCACACCCACGCTGTGCTTCTGGCCAAGCCCTTCTGGATCTGGGGCGCAGAGATGGGCGTCAACGATCAGGGCGTCGTGATCGGCAACGAGGCCGTCTTCACCAAAGTGCCCGCT
>JBNGDU010000367.1:0-7573 GCA_049975025.1 Anaerolineae bacterium | reverse complement strand
GCTGTGGTCAATCGCCTGGAGCAGTACGTACGTGAGCAGGAGGATCAAGAGGAGGCGTGGCCTGAGGAAGAGACCGTCCCTCCGGCGCCTGAGATAGAGACAGCCGACATCAGCATTCGGGGTACCGGGGGCGTGCTTACGCATCTGGCCCAGTGCTGCAAGCCGTTGCCCGGCGAGGAGATCATTGGCTACGTTACCCGAGGTCGAGGCGTGACCATCCACCGCCGGGATTGCACCAACGTGTTGAATATGGGCCCTGAGGATCAGGATCGTCTTATCGAAGTGGAATGGGGTCAGGAGGAGCGCACCTTTGCCGTGCAGGTTACTGTGACCGCCTATGATCGCTCCGGTCTTATCCACGACATCTCGGGCGTGGTCGCCGATCGTAACGTCAACATGGCGGCCCTGAGCACGGGAAAGCGTGATCGTTACAACATCATCCCGGTCTATATGACGTTGGAGACCCCGAATCTTCGAACCCTTACCCGGATTCTGGCCAAGATCGAGCAACTCCCCAACGTGATCGAGGCGCGGCGTACGGTCTAGTTCTTAGTTTCCCGGTCCGTCACCTCTCCTCTGGACCGCCGCGATAAGAAAATCGGGCCCCTAGCTTTCAGGGGCCCGAGCGTTGTTTCGGCGTCTGCGAGAAGCTGTGCGGAAGTTGAGCTTATTCAGCGACCACTGCATCTTCCCACTCTAGGTACTCGACTTGCTCATCTTTGGCCTCGGCGAGCCACGTCTCGTAAGCTTGCTGCTCGGCCTGGTCAAGGAGTTCGGAGCTAAGCTCGCGTTCCTCGTGCCCACTCACATAGACCACATAATATCGGTCTTCGCCCTCCGGGATCGGCTCGGAAGCTCTTCCCACCGGGGTGTTGAATGCGACCCGTTCGACTTCTGTGCTGATCTGGGTGCCGATGTAGCCTAGAGGGAGCCAGGGTAGCTCAAATCCGGCTGTGGTGTCGCTCTCGTCGTTCGTCAACTCCTCAACCACCGCGCCCGGCTCCTCCTCCTCCACGTTGATTCGGGCCCGGACGCTCTCCGCCGCTTCCTCCGTCTCGAGTATGAAGACGATAGCTTGAACTTGATCCTGCACCTCGGGCACGTCCTCGGCAAACACCTCCACAAGACGCTCCCGCAGGACATCCGCTCGAACCATAGCTCGGAAATCCTCCTCTGGATAGCGGGTGACCTCCAGGACGTTTTCCTCAAACTGGTCGTAAAGATCCTCAAAGGCCGGTTGTTGCCCAACGCCGGTCAGTGAATCGTCGATGCTTGACGTGTCGGTGATGGAGGCGGTGTCGGTTACCGGGGTGGTTGCCGCTTCACGATCGTAGCCGAGGGTGAGCTCGATGCGTTGTTGGATCTCATCTTCCGCCGCTGTCAGCCCGCGAGTCTCGGCCTCCTGACGGACCAGTTCCTCCTCGATCATCTCATCGAGGATCCGACCCGCATAGACGTTCGCCAAGTCAGGTGACAGCTGGCGCTGAAGATTGCTGATCGTGATCTGGAGCTGCTGGATGAGGGGGTTGTCGTCGCTGGTGCCTTCATCGGTGCCCGTCGTGCCGGTGATGTTCTGCTGAGCGCTTAGCTCGAGTTGGTCCAAGTAGCTCTGGTACTGGAATATCTCCAGCTCGGTCATCCAGCGCTCGTAGGACTGACGCGCCTGAAACTCCTTGGTGGTAATGGTCTCTTCGCCTACCCTAGCTACAGGTCTACGGGCTTCGATAAAGACTTCGGTGATAAGGCCATAAGCCAGAAGGAAGAGGACCACGGCGCCGACGCCGATGGCCACTAAAGTCAGTACCTTCTCGGCGCGGGCCTCTCGTTCTCGTCGGGCAACCTGCCGTCGGGTGAGTCGCTTCTTCGTGCTTTGCTTCTTTGCCATACTCGGTATCCTTGCACAAGCAACGGGCATAGGAGACTCCTATGCCCGATCTTGTGCGTGATCTAACTAGCGGTCGATACTGGCGACAAACGGTAGTAAGGCCATGTGTCGGGCCCGCTTAATGGCTGCTGCCAATCGGCGTTGATGTCTGGCGCACGTACCCGTCTGGCGTCGTGGTCGAATCTTGCCACGATCGCTGACATAGCGCTGCAGTAAATCTACTTTCTTGTAATCGATGTACTCTATGTCTTCAGCGCAGAACTGACATGTCCTTCGTCGATGATAGCTGCGCCGTTGACGCCTATAGTTACTCACGGTCGATGTCTCCTTGCTTCACTTAGGTGTGAGAGTCACTTAACTTGAGCAGATCAATAAGATCCTGCCAGCTCGGAATCCTCCGAATACTCGGGTACCTCAAAGTCATCCTGATCGTCCAGGAAAATCAGTTCTTGAGCCACCAACTCCGTCCGATAATGACGCTCTCCTTCGGGGGTCTCCCAACACCGGGTCTGAAGTCGCCCCTCGACGTACACCTGGGATCCCTTGTGTAATCGTTTCTTGCACAAGTCTGCGAGCCCACCCCAAGCGACGACGTGAAACCATTCGGTCTCTTCCTGCCGATTTCCGTCGCTGTTCGTCCATCCTCGACTGGTCGCCACACTGAAGGCCGCGACAGGTCGCCCGTTCGAGGTAAAACGCATCTCGGGATCACGCCCCAGATGACCGATGATCAACACTTTATTGAGGCCACGTGTCATAGGGAGGACTCCTTACCCGGAGGGTAGAGCGCCAAGGTTGCGATATCTACGCTTGTACCGTCTCTTCAGTAGCTTCGGACTGGGTCTCCTGAACTTCCTCTTGGGCCTCGTCGGAGCTTTCTGTGATGGGCACACCTTCCAACTTCGTGATCAAATGCCGAATGATGTTCTCGATGAGGCGCAGATTGCGGTCGAGGTTATTGATCGTCTCAGAATCTGCCGCGAAGTGTACTAGGTAGTAACGCCCTTCACGGTGTCCTTGGATGATGTACGCTAACCGGCGTAGCCCCCAGCTTTTGAAGCTGAATACCCGGGCATTTGCATCGTCCAGATAGCGTTGAACTCGTTGCAGAAGCGTGTCTAGTTCCTCTTCGGCGAGTTCCGGATTGACAATAAACATTAGCTCATAGTTTCGTGTTTCCAAGACGGTAAGTCTCCTTTCCATGGGAATTACCCTCGCTCCATCGTCGAGGGCAGAAAGCCCGTCTCAGGCATACTTAGTTATAATACCATAAAAATGGGCTCTGGCAAACCAATGTGGTCTGAGTTGGCCGATAAGCCGGATTCTGTTCAACGTTCGATACACCACGCAGTGGCGTCATCTCCCGTTGTGGCGATCATCTATCTCGGAGATCGGTTGCCCGACCTCTCATGCAGCCTACCCGAAGGTTGTCCTTGTGGGAAGGGTACGGGTCGCACCCCAGCTTGCCGCTATCCCTTCTGCTTGGCCTTGCTCCCGATGGGGGTTGCCTGGCCGAGCCAGTTGCCTGGCCCGCCGGTGGTCTCTTACACCACCTTTTCACCCTTGCAGCCGTGTCGGCTGCGGTTTGTTTCTGTGGCCCTATCCGCGGGTTATCCCTCCCGGGCGTTACCCGGCATCGTACCCTGGGGAGTCCGGACTTTCCTCGTCTGGTGCGTGAAACGCAGCGCAGACGCGATCACCTGGCCTACTCAGACGCGCATTGCAGCTATCCATATCTTACCGCAAAGTGGTCTTTCGTCAACGCTAGCTGACGTCACTTGGCTTGAAGTCCCAAAAGATGATCTCCGGTGGCGCAAGAAAGCGTGCTCGTGGCGCTCCAAGCCCCTCGACGCCCAGCCCCCGGGAGACGTAGAGCGTGGTGTTGCCCTCCCGATAAGCGCCGTGTTCGTACCGCTTCCCCCACTTGGAGCTCGTGGCGAGCGCGCCGTAGAAGGGCAGCCGCAGCTGTCCCCCATGCGTGTGACCACAGAGGTAGAGATCGATGCCCAACGCCGCCGCGACCGGCATGAGATCGGGGGTGTGATAGAGCAGAATGCGGGTACTGTCTTCCGGGAGCGCAGCTGCTAATCTCTGCAATGCCGCGGCGTCGCGGGCTTCATTGTAGGTGTTACGCACGCCCATGAGCCAGATAGGGCATTCGTCGATCACGATAGGAGCTGCGTCGTCGTCCAACCAGTGGATGGGCAGTCCCTCGAAGATCTCAGGAACGATGCCCTGAATGTCGACCACGGGGCTACCGGTGATGGCGTAGATGCCCAGAGGGGCCTCAATGCTTGCCAGCAGCTCTCGTACGCCCTGCTGAGCCTCGGGGTCGTAGACTGAGGATAGGTTGAGATAGTCGCCCGTCAGCAGAACGACGTCCGGTGCATGGGCTTTGAGCAGCTCAAGGAGTCCCCGCTCTCTGGGGGAGGGGCCCTCAAAATGGATGTCGGACACGTGGGCGAAGCGACGAGGTCGGTCGCCTCCGCCACCCGCGACGGGATAGGTGCGGTGGGCGACCTCAATCCGGAAAGGCTCAATCCAAGTCGCGTAGAACGCAATCACCGTTATCAGGGCATTCACTAAGATCACAATGCCCAGAGCTATCGGCTGCAGACGGAAGACCGAGCTAAGCCCGAACAGAAGAGCGTGCACCAGGCCAAGTCCTAGGAGGGAGGGGGTCACCGGTCCCCACGAACGTCCGGCGTAGGGAAGGCATGCCAAGAGGACCCAGTCCACGAGGATCAGGCATGCGAAAGCCAGGGCCGCCGCCCATGCGAAAGGGCCCCAGAACAGGCCAATGATCAGAGCCAGGAGCGCCCATAGCGGGAGCAGAAAGAGAGGGTTAACCTGACCCAGATGCCCCGTGGCGATAAGCGCTTGGTGAACGAATGAGCTGCTGCCGTCCTCGCGATCAGGGGGAATGTTGTCCAGAGCGGGAGACAAGGCGTCTTCTCAGTCGTCAGGCGACGGTCGCTCGAAGAGGCGTGCTATCTCGTCGCGCTCAAATCGCGGCAACTGATACTCGCCAGCCTCGTCAACTAACGTTACCTCAGGCTCTTCGCACACTCTGCCTATGACGTTTGCCTCTATACCGGCTTCTCGGAGGCTTTTCTTGAGCGCGTCAGCGTCCTCGGGGGCAGCGGCGATCAGCAGCGACCCGCTGGCGATCAATCCCAACGGGTCAAGATCCAGGCGCTCGCAGATGGCGACGGTCTCCGGATAGAAATTCAGCGCCCGTCGATCGACCCGAGCGCCAAAGCCGGCGGCGTGCGTCATCTCGCGGATCCCTGTGGCAATACCACCTTCTGTGGGATCGTGCATCGCGTGCACATCACCGGCAGCGGCGGCGACGATGGCGTCGCGCACAACGCTAATGCCGGGATCGTGCAGGAAGTTGGTCGCCCGCGCCAGCATCGCCGGGTCTATCGAATTCGAAAGCTGGTCTCGCAGCTCCCGCGCGATGATGGCCGTGCCCTCCACGGCGATCCCCTTGGTCAGAATCAACGCATCTCCCGGCTGTGCTCCATCGGATCTCACGAGGTCTTGGGGCGCGACCTCCCCAAACATCGCTCCGACGGCAATGGGCCGGTCAATGGCGTGCGTGATCTCAGTATGACCGCCGACCAGACTGATCTCGAGATCATTGCAGGCCGTTCTCATCTGATCGAAGATGGTGTCGACGAGTTCCCGGTCGGTCTTGTGTTCGGGCAGGAGTAAGGTGACGATGAACCATCGCGGACGTGCGGCGAGACAAGCAATGTCATTGGCGTTGACGTTGACGACATACCAGCCGATCTCATCGGTCGCGAACGTGATGGGATCGGTCTTGGTGACCAGATAGCGGTCTCCGAAGTCGATGACCGCCGCGTCTCGCCCCAATCCTGGGCCAAAGACGACGCGCGGATCGGGTTGTGGCATGCTTTGGTTGAGCAGTTCGATCAGGTCTGCTTGTGGGATTTTGCCAACAGGGTAGTAGTCGCGGTCGATATTCACGTTTTCGTTCTCATGGCGTCTGTTTACTCGCCGACTAGAATGGCGATTTCATCAATGGCGGAACCGTAGACGTGACCCTGAGCCTCGATCTCCACGCTGTGGAGCGTTGCCGGATCGATGCCTTGTTCACGCAGGATGGGCAACAAATCTTCAGATTGGTAGGTGTACCAGACGCCCAGCCCTGGGACCTGGATGTGTTCGGCTTTCGACGGGCAGATCGCACAGAAGTCCGGATTGTCGCCGGGGATCGCGTAGAATCCCTGCAGCCATTCGCTGGGCGTGCCGCTTTCCTGGTCCAGGAAGTAGATGCGGATCATCAGGGGGCATTCGCTGCCCACTGAGCCACAGACAGGCAGCGTCTGGGTGTCCACCCGCACCTCGGCTTGTACTCGCAGCGAGCTGACGCCACGGATATCCCGATTGATCTCCTGGCGAATGCCGGTCGCTGCGTGACCGGTGCCGCCACGCTCGATAATCACGACCTTGTTGTCATTGCCGATGGGGCTTTGGCGCACGCTGCCACCGGGCTGATCTGGTTCAGCTGTGTCCGTGTAGATGACCCAGGTGCCCTCAAGGGGCTCATAGAAATTGCCGTTGCGACTGCGCAGGAGATCGCGCTCACCGACGTAGATGTCGCCTAGCCCCTCACGGGTCATCTGCGTGCGCTGCAGAGCCACAACCAGAGGTCGTTCACCGGTTGCAGGATCAAAGACCTGGGCACGTCCCGCGCTCACGGAGACGTCCGTCGCCGCGTCATCCACCACCAGTTTGAAAGAGCCCTCCCCCATGTTAATGGGTCCTTGCGGGGTCTCAACCCTCAGGTCGGCGGTGCGTCCATCGCCCCCGACGGTCACCTGCATGTTGAGTGCTCGTTCGGCTTGGATTTCGATCCGATGGGGCAGGGGGCTAAACTGAAATCTTGGCGTGCGCGCGCCGGCGACCGCGATCTCGGTCTCGTTGTAGAGTTGGATGGTCGCAATCGGTGTTTCCGTCTGGTCTGGATGGTAGAAGAGGAGAAGGGCATCACCATCCTGATCAAGTTGCACGCGCCCGCGTGGTTTGATCTCCGTTCTTTCCTGGATGACGACGGTGGCGCTACTCCCCGGGGGTTGATATTTCACATCAGCTCCGCGTGGTTGTAGCATGATCGTCATAGGTCGCATGCTGTTAAGCGCATACCACCGACCGGCCAATGGTGTGCCGATCGTCAGGGCAATGCAGGCGAGGAATGAGGTGATCAGGACAAGCCAGGCAAGGCTTTCCATTTTCCTAAACATAATCTAGTAGCGAACTCTGAAACTGCGGGTTTCGCCCTTCGGTGATTCCCATGATAGATCGACGTCCCTGACCCAGGCATGGGTCGGGCCGCGACGGACGTCCTTAACGAAGGCGTTGAGACGCTTTTCTGTTCCCTCAGCCCAGATCTCGACCGTACCATCGTTGTTGTTGCGGACCCAGCCGACGACGCCATGCCGCTCGGCGTTGTGACGTGTGAAGTAGCGAAAGCCCACGCCTTGGACGCGTCCACAGACGGTGATGTGTACAGCTTTTCGTTTGCTCCGTTGAGATGACGTGTTCAAAAGTGACTCCTACCATGTCCAGATCCATTCTAGCGGAGTCGCTCAACCTGACAAGTGCGTTGGTTTGGAAGGGTTTTGTCAGGTGCGGAAAGCCCATTATAATGGGGAAGGT
>JBNGDU010000366.1:0-7578 GCA_049975025.1 Anaerolineae bacterium | reverse complement strand
GGCGACGCTGAGCCACACGTTCTTCCGCTACGGTGGCGGCACCATCAATGACGTCTGGAGCAACACGGCGGCGGCGTTGGCGACGACCAATAACGGGATGTTGCGGGTGGGCAACAGCACGGTCCACGCTCCCTATTTTGAGGGCGTCATCGCCTGGGGCAGCGGTGACGTGACCATCACCAACACCGTCATCGCAGGCGCCGACCGGGGCGTGACCAGCGACGGCAGCGCCATCGTCCGGCTCACCAACTGCACGCTCGATGACAACCGCGTCGGCCTCTACGGTCACGGTGGTGAGCTGGTCGTGGCGAACACCATCATCGCCAACAGTCTGGACTACGGCATCGACAACGTCCTCAGCTCGCCCATCGACCTGAGCTACAGCAACGTCTGGTCGACCCAGGGCGTCAACTACCATAACATGGCCGATCCGACGGGCAGCAATGGGAACGTCTCGGTTGATCCGGCGTTCAAGAACCACGCTGCGGGTAACTACCAGCTACAGTACGTCAGTCCTATGATTGACGCCGCCGATGGCGCGGTCGCCCCGGAGACAGATTGCGCGGGCGCGCCCCGCTACGACGATCCGCGCGTGGAGAACACCGGCACCGCGACAGGCACCGGGGCCTACGCCGACATCGGCGCCTACGAATTCGTGGAGGCCGCCGAGTCGCCCATCGACCTCATTGTCACCGAGATCGACGCGCCGGGGGCGGTAACCGCCGGAGAGTGGGTCACCGTCTCCTGGACAATCCGCAACGACGGGACCGAGCCGGCGACGGGGCCCTGGCACGACGCCATCGCGTTAGTCCAGCATCCTGAGCAGCGTCCCACCACGATGGCGGTCACTGAGATCCTTGTCGGCGAGGGGGTCTTGCTGGCGCCCGGCGATCCCTACGTGGCGGCGGCTCACGTGCGCGTACCGGGCGCCGTAGTGGGGGAGCTGTACTGGCAGGTGGCGACCAACGCGCGGGCTGAGATCTTCGAGGGACGCTACATCACCAACAACGTGAGCCTAGCGGCCTACCCGACGCTGCTTGACGTGCCGGCGCTGGTCGTGGATGGTGGAGCGGTCGCCGCTGCCTTCAGTCAGGCCGGGGAATCTCACTGGTTCCGGTTCACGCCGGAGAATGGAGAGGACGTGCGGGTTGACCTCGACCTGGACGGCGCCGCCGGGACCACCGAATTGTATGTGGGGCTGAGCTACGTCCCCACCCGCGATAGTTACGAGGCGCACAGCCCGGAGTGGCAGGCGCCTGACACGCACATCTCGCTAGCCGACACCGTCTCAACGACATACTATGTGCTTGCCTACGGCACGACTGCCGGCCCGTTTGAGATTGGCGTGACTTCCTACAATTTCTCGCTGACTGAGGTCAGCCCCGAACGCGGCGGCAACACCGGTCAGGTCACGCTGTTGATTTCCGGCGGTGCGATACCGCCCTCGTCGACGGTGACGTTGCGTCACGCGACGGCGGGCGCCATTCCGGCGCTGGCGACCCACTGGACCGACGGCAATCAGATCGCTGCGACCTTCGATCTGACGGGTGTGGCGCCGGGCACCACCGACGTCGAGGTCGCCGACGGCGCGACCGTCCGCACCCTGACCGCTGCCTTCACCGTCGAAGCCGGGGGCACGCCGGACGTCTGGCTTCGTCTCAGCGGGCCGGAGGTGGTGCGTACGGGTCGCCCGAACGAGTACACGGTCAGCTGGGGCAACCAGGGCGCCGTCGACGCGCCTGTCCACCTGCTGAAGCTACACGGCTCTGCGCTGACGACCCTGCAGATCCCCGAAACCGGTGAGGTCTTTGAGAGCGGTCTCCCGATCTTCGCCATGGCGCCCGATACACCGCTGCCGTCGATCCCGCCGGGAGCCACAGCATCTTTCCATTTTGTTGTGGTGGGCGATGACTTCGGCGACTTCACGCTGGAGGTCCGCTCCTTCGCGCTGGACGATCCGGCGCTGGCAGAGCTGCCCGTCGATTGGGAGATCATGCGCGCTGCCGTCAAGCCTGACGAGTTGACCGACGCGCAATGGAACACGTTCTTCGACGCGCTGATCGCCGACCTGGGCGACAACTGGGCCGACGTGGGCAATACGCTGGCCGACGACGCCCTCGTTACGCTCCGCGAACCCGCCTCTCCACTTTATCCCCGGACGCCCGGCGTGCGACTGCGGGTTGCCTTGCTCCAGGCCATGGGCCGGGTGGCGATGGATATCGGCTGGATTGACGGCGGTACGTCGGCGCAAGCTGCGTCGGTGGGGATACGCAACGACCGTGCAAGTGCAGCCCACGGCATGAGCCACACGATTAGCCGTTTTTCGCACAGCTCTCTGCCCGATCTACCCGGCACCACCAAGGATCGAAACACGATCATGAACAAACTCTTCTACTCTGACCAGCTGTTCCCTGGAAGGCGCAGGGCTATCCATCAAGCAATTCGGGGACCTATTTTTCTAACGCGTACGGTCATCCACGAAAACGTTCAAGCCCTGGCCAACAATGCCGGTGACCAGGATATCCTTTTCTACTATTTCGCAGGTCATGGTGAAAAGGAGTCTGGCGGCAGCGGGAGTGGAGGTTTCTACGACGCGGAGGGCGGGCTGTACGAGTACCGCGAATTCCTGAATGATATCAAGGACACCAAAGCCAAGCACGTGGTGGTCGTCATTGACGCCTGCTATTCGGGGTCGTTCATTGACCGGGTAAAAAAGCACCACGATCTGCCCGAATACTTGAAAGATCACATTACCGTGGTGGCCTCATCATCGTCCTCAGAAACCAGCGGGGAGGATAGGTATGGGGGTAAGTTCACCGTTGCATTGATCAAGGAAATGAGGGATCTCGGTAACGACGAGAACTGCGATGGCTATGTTTCCTTCTGGGAAGCATATAAAGGTCTCCCGCAAGATTTAAACGCAAGTTGGGGAAAGACGCAGACCCCGCAATGGTACGGACCTGACGTTGTTTTGCGTGACCCGACGGGCAAGGCCAAGGAAGGCATGGAGCCCACGCTGGCGCAACAGCTGGTAGGGGGGCTACTTGAGGCGCTTTTCAACGGGCTTTTCGGAGGCTCCAATGATCCCAACGACAAAGTTGGATCCGGCTACGGGTCCGAGGGCTGGGTGCCAACTGGGGAGCCACTTCACTACACCATCCATTTTGAGAACATCGCGCCGGAGGGGGTAGATCCCGCACTTGTCTGGCCCGCCCAAGAGGTCGTGATCACCGACCAGCTCTCCACCGACCTCGATTGGTCCACGTTTGCGCTGGGGAATCTCGGGTTAAACAACACTATCGTGTCGGTGCCGCGGGGACAGAGGAGCTATCAGGCCATCGCTGCGGTGGACTCGGACGCCAATCCGGTGATGATCACGGCGACGTTGAATGCGGAGACCGGCCTTGTCACCTGGCGCCTGCACAGCTACGATGATCAAACCGGTCAGCTGCCGGAGGATCCCCTGGCCGGATTCCTGCCGGCCAACGACGAGACGCACGCCGGCGAGGGATTTGTCACCTTCAGCATTCGTCCCCAAGCCGGTTTACCCCAAGGCACGGTCTTCAGCAATCGGGCCAGCATCGTTTTCGACCTCAATGCACCCATTGTCACCAACGTGGTGACCCAGACCCTCGACACCCAGAGGCCCACCAGCGCCGTCACCGCCTTACCTATCACGGTCGGCGACGAGACCTTCACCGTCGGCTGGTCCGGCAGCGATCCCGGCGGCTCAGGCGTCGCCGGCTACGACGTCTATGTCTCCGACGACGGTGGTCCGTTCACGCTCTGGCAGTCCGCGATCACCACGACTCAGGCTGTCTTCACGGGGGTCGACGGCCACACCTATGGCTTCTACAGCGTCGCCACCGACAACGTCGGCTACCGCCAGACCCAGCCAGGCGCCGCTCAGGCCACCACGACCGTGCAGGCCGAGACGGATATCTATCTACCGCTGGTTACGAGGGGCTAGTGAGGCACAGCCCGCAAAGTGCTGAGTGTTCTCGCGCCCGGTCTGGCGTGCCCACCGCGCGCGATCCAGGTAACTCTCCAGACCGATCAAGCGCCATGGGTCCCAAGCCCCGCGATGACCTCCCGCGTCACGTCGACCCAGCGGCGGACGCGGTCGGGGTCGCCCTCGACGGTCTCCACGTCCTTGAGCGTGATGTCCACGTGGCAGTCACCGCAGGCCTCCAGCTCGCGCGTGAGGATGTCGCGGACCTTGTCCGGGTCGAAGCCGTAGCCCACCATCTCGGTGGGGCTCGGGCGGTAGCTGAGCACATAGTCCTGCCCGATCTGCTCCGCGCACTTGGCGGCGTCCGCCATCGGTGAGACGGCGATCCGGCGCAGATTCGGTATCTGGCGCAGGACGTCGATCTTGGGCGTCAGGTCCTCGCAGCAGCCGTAGGCCGCCAGCCCAAAGGGCGCCATAATCGGGATCTGGTACTGGAGCATGAACTCGTCGAACTGCTTCGGCCCGACCGCCGTCGTCTCCTGGGAGGCCACGAAGGTCCAGAGCTGATCCCGCGTCACCGGATCGCCGTTGGGCTGCGGATCCTGCAGCTCTTCGGCGTAGGGCATTGCCTGGTTCTGGTGTGCGCTAAGCGACCAGTCCCCGGCCCGCTCCGCCTCCTCGTGGGTCTGCAGAATCCCGTCGCGCATAAAGGTCAGCAGCTTGTGGAGCCATTCGGGGCGGTCCATCATGTCCCACATCATCTGCTCCAGGCCCCGCAGGTAGGCAAACTGAGTCGATATGTCGCCGTCCCACATCCGGTAGGTCGGCGCCCGGTCGAGATCAATGGTGAGGATGTCGCCGATGGCCGATGAGAGTTTCTCGACCCGCTGCGCCGTCTCGGCTTCGTCGACGACGTGATGGGGCTCGACCATGCGCTCGATATCGGCCTCGGATTTGATGGGAGCATCCCACACGAAGGAGCCGCGGGGATCGTCGCTGTGGGTGCGGGGGGAGGCCAGCCCCCAGACCCCCTCGGGCGGCGTGACCCGCGCGGCTTGGACTGTCACCCAGGGCTCGAAGATGAAGTCGTCGTCGAACGTGTAACGGAAGATGCTCTGGCGGAAGAAGTCCTCATAGTGGCGGTAGAAGGGGTCCTCGCATTGAAGCTCCGACTCCGGCATCTCGCGCCACGCGAAGGCCCGCACGTAGATCAGGGGGCGGGTGCGCTTCAGGCTGTTGTGCTGCCGCCACAGGTCGCGGCGCTCGTCCATGACGGGATCTTCGCTGATCTCGGCGTAGGCCTGCGCGAGCTCCCGTAGGATCTCGATGTCGTGTGCGCTCATGATTTTCCTCTCCCTGCCGGCTTTGATAGCTGTTATGCGACGCGCATCAGTTGGCGCAGCATCGAGCGTGCTTCGTCCAAGGTCTGGGCGTAGTAGCGAGCGTCCGGATGGTGGCGGCGGACCAGAATCGCGGGGATGCCCGCGTCTTCGGCGCCGCGGACGTCGGCACGGTAGCTGTCGCCTATCATCCAGACGGTCTCGGCTTCGGGATAAGCGTCAAGCACCACTTCGAAGGCGCGCGGGTTCGGCTTCTCGCACCCGGTGTCGGCGGAGTTGAAGATACGATCGAAGTACTCGAGCATCTCCAGATGATCGAGCAAATCGGTGAGCTCCGGCACGTGGTTGGAGAGCATGGCCTGCGTCCACCCCTCGGCATGGAACTCGTCCAGCGCAGCTTTCGCGTCATCGTAGCGGCGCCATCGCGCCGGGTTGAGATAGGTCCCGCGCACCAGCTTTGCCAGCGCACGCGCCCGGTCCTGATCGAGGCCCAAGCCCCGGTAAGCGCGCTCAAAGGTGGGGGCCAGCGCTACCCACCATCGGTCGGGTGTGTCAAGGTGGTGGTGGGGCCGGTCCGGCGACTGCCATGGGAAGCCTGTCTGGGTGTGGGGCGCCAGTTGCTCAAAGGTCGCCGGATGCTCGGGGACCTCCCGCCGGACGACCTCCAAGAGGGAGGCCGTCCAGGCGCCGCCGGCCCGGTAACCGAGTGTGCCGTCGAAGTCCCAGATCAGCAGCCTCATAGGTCTGCGGCAGGTTGGGGTTTCTCCCGGGGCGAGAGTCCATCGGGATCGTTGACCACCGCGCCCTCCGGAGCCGCTACCGGGCCTTCGAGGAGGGGATCGTCCGTCGCCTCCATCCACGCGTCGAGCCGCGCCCGCATGTCAGCCAGCGCGTCGGCGGCGCGCGGATGCCCGACGAGGTTGTTGGTCTCGTGGGGGTCGAAGATCATGTCGTAGAGCGCCTCTTCGTCGGGTGGCATATCGGCCCACCCATACTCGAGCCAGAGATCCTTCGTGACGCTGTCATCGCAGTTAGTCAGAACCGGCCCGTCACGGTCTTCGAAGCGCTGAATGTACTTCCAGCGCTCGGTGCGCACGCAGCGCATCGGCTCGTAGGCCGCGTGGTAGTTCACCTCGCCGAAGATCTCGTCACGCGCGCGGTCGACCTCCCCGTGCATCATCGGCATCAGCGAGACCCCTTGTAGCCAGGGCGGCGGCTCGATATCCAGCAGGTCACAGATCGTGGGGAAGATGTCGATATGGCTCACCAGTTTGTCGACCACGCGCCCGCCCTCGAAGCCTTCGGGACCTCTTAGGATCAACATCACGCCGATGCCGTCATCGGTCAGGTTGCACTTCATCCTCGGGAACGCGATGCCGTGGTCGGTCGTGCAGATCACAAGCGTCCTCTCCGCCAGTCCGGCGCGCTCCAGAGCGTCCAGGACGGTCCCCATCTTCGCATCCACGGTGCGAGCGCTGGACATCAGCCGTGCCATGTCCTCGCGGGTCTCGGGCGTGTCGGGGATGGGATCCGGCGGACGGACGTACCGGGGATCGCCGGCGTCGCTCACCGGCTCGAACTCCCGATGGGGATCTGAGAAGCCTACCGAGAGGAAGAAGGGCTCCTGGAGTTCGGACGTGAGGTATGCCGCGGCCCTCTCCTCAGCCCCCTCGTTGCCGAGCCACGTGTCGTAGCCGATGACCTTCCAAGGTTCCCCGTCCTGGTGGGAGGCCACGTGCTGGACGCCGGCCAGCGCCGTGGTGTAGCCGGCGTCTTGCAGGGTGTGAACGATGTGTTGATCGTAATCGTTGAGCGACCAGCCGCGGTGGGCCAGGCCCGTCATCCCGTTGTTATGCGGATACATACCGGTCAGGAGGGATGAGCGGCTTGCCGAGCAGGTCGGATTCGTGCAGAACGCCTGGCGAAAGAGCACGCCCTCCTCGGCCAACTGCTGCAGGTTCGGCGTCGGCATCGCGTAACCGTACGGTTGGATGTAACGCCCGATATCGTGCGTGTGAAGATACAGAATATTGAACCGCTCCGATGGTGCCATCTTGCCTCCCGGTGTTGTGGGTCAGTAGATTCCGATCGATTTCGCCCATCCGTCTTCCGGGGAGCTGCGTCTCGCCCCGTGGGCCCAGAACATCTGTGAGAGCCTGTGATCTCGAATTAAGAAGCTGGCTCGTAGCTTCCCGAAAGATCGGGCTTGCCAAGTTGTGATTGCGCTGGCGCAGGTCACTCCGCGAGCACCTTTGCGACGCGCGCCACGTCGTAGCCGATGATCAC
>JBNGDU010000365.1:0-7590 GCA_049975025.1 Anaerolineae bacterium | reverse complement strand
GGGCGGCCCCTGCAAGCATAACCGGACGTTCATTTCAGCTGAGTTGTACTAGGGCCAGAAAGAGCACATTGAGAACCGTACCGACCACGATGAACGGGCGCCGTCGTCCCCACCGGCACGTCGAGCGATCGCTCATCATACCGGCGAGCGGCTGCACCAGCATCGCAACGGCTAGTCCGGACGCCCGCACGGTCGCCAGGTAGGTGTTCTTCTGCTCAGGCGGCATGAACTGAACCACAAGGTAAGGCAACAGGACCGGGGTGATGACCCCCGATGCGATGTTGATCCCCAGCCAGTAGGCGTTGATCGTGATGTAGTCGTACCAGCGCAGTGGCGTTTTCATCTTGTTGGCACCTCTGTCTTGACCGATCTCGGCCTAGGATCAGGTATCAACCAGATGCGGGCGTAAGGACGCGACTAATGCCAACGACGCCTTCGCCTCCGCCACCGTCAGCTCGAAGATGACGGGACCCTCAAAAGCCAGTTCCTCGAGACGATCGAGGAAGCGGCCCACGTCTAGGTCCCCCTCACCCAGCGGCCGGTGATCCCGCCCATAGACCACACCACCAGCCCTCGGAATCGGCGCGTCGTGCAGATGAACCTCTGCCAGCCGCGGCACACACGCATCCAGCACCTCGAAGAGCCCGAGCTGACCCGAGAATCCCGAAAGCACATGGCCTACGTCCAAACACATAGAGAGATCCAGAGCTTCGGCCATTTCCAGCGTCAGTTCGAAGGGGAACTCGATGGTCTCCACAGCCAACTGGCGAGACGGCAAGCCCGTTTCTATCAGGATAGCTCGCAAGCTCTCCGTCGCCGCTTGCTGAAACTGGCGCAGGATCAACCCCTTCCCTTGAGCTGGGAGGCGCATTGATGCGAACTCCGCAGCCAAAGCTCCGGTCGCGTGGATGACGTAGACCTCCGGCTTCAGAGGATAGGTCGCCTCGATAGCGTCGACCAGCGCCGCGACGGAACCCTCCCGCACCGATCGCAGCGGCGTGGATGGCTCCACTGACCAGAGCGGCAGGTGTACCGTATAGGCAAGACCCAGCTCCTCCTTCAGCACTCCAAGTGCCTGAACAGCTGGCGGGCGAAAGGCTTGCGGTATGAACATACCCAGGTCACCGCCCAGTTCGATGAGGGCAAAACCCTCCTGGTGCAAACCGCGCACTAACTCGGCGTGGTCGAAAGTGGACGCATAGTCTTGCATCTCCTCAGGGCCAAGATCGGCGGGTACCAACGAGGCCATCTGCATGGCCATAACGCCAAAACGCATAGTCGCCTCCCAGATTCCACGAAACTCGTACTATCGCTACCTAGGACATATCACCGGCAGCACACGCCTCTATGAATCCTGCTCACGATCAACGACGATTGTCTCTCGCTCGATCTCCGGATCGGTGAAGATATCCTGGACATCAGTAGCACGAGATGAGAAGCTCCAGACCACCCCGCCGGTCGGCCCAGCCTGGAACCAATGCCATACGTTCGGGGGCAGCGTCACTTGATCGCCGGGCCGCAACACAACCTCGTGCCAGACGGTGTAGGTATCCCGCCTATCGGAAGGCGGATGAGCCTTGGGCTCAGGCGTGGGGTCACCCTCCGTCAGCAGATAGACCTCGCCCCACTCACATCGTAGCGTCTCCGACTTCCCAGGATAGTCGCCAAGGGCCGGGTGCCGGTGCTCCGGCAGGGTCTGACTAGCGAAAAGGGCGATAAGCTTGACAGCGATCTCAGGAGTATCGAGTAATGTGAGGATCTGGGCTCCGCTCTGATCAAGCGCTCCCAGACCGAAATCCGCTACAGCGATATCCTGAAGTTCCGATTCCCGCAGTGCTACACCGGAATTCCTGAGCAAGCTCGCAGCACGTCGCTGCGCTTCTTCGTACTCGGTCCGCGTAATCACAGGGCCCTCGTGCTCACAGGAGCGACTCGTAGAGATGCTTGTACGCCCGTGCCGGTATCCCCTCCTCGATGCAGCCCTGAAGCTGGTCGCGGCCCAGCCTGTCCAGCAGGGCAAAAGCGGCCTCGACAATCGCGATGGTCGCGCTCATCTGCTCGACCTGGTCACCATGGCGCGTGGCGACGTCATAGGAGAGCCAGCCATCCCAATCCAACCGATCCAGGTAGTAGGCCATCTCCACGAGGTCCCAGATGTTCACAGAGCCCGGTAACATGTCCCAGTCCCACTCTCGGGCGTTGTCATTGAAATGTACGTAGAAGAGCCGATCGGCCTGTGCAGCGATGGACAGCATCTCGGCTGGTGTTTCCTTGGCGATCAACGCGTGACCCACATCCATAGTGACGCCAACGTGCGGCACGCCTAGCTGCTCACATAGATAGAGCGCACGGCCCATGTCGCCCAGAATGCAGTAGTTGCACGACTCGTTCAACTTATATTCCAGGCTGATCCGGATATCATCACGGTGCGCGGCTGCCTCGCTGATGCCCTCCTCCAGCCACTGCCACTGCTTGAGGTAATCCACCTGAAAGTTGTAGTTATGGCCGTCGATCAGGGGACAGCAGGTGATCATCGAGGTGCCGAGCTCGGCCGCCAGATCCATCGCGAACTTCATGTCCGCTATGGCCTGGGCGCGCAGATCGGGATCCGGCGCTGTGAACGAGCCCCACTCCCATTTCTTCTGCGATTTCACATTGAGATTGACCGCGGAAACCGGGAGTCCAGAGTCTTTGACCATCGCGACGGTCGCTTCGACGTCAGGGACATCGCCGGGATAGACGATCTCGATACCGTCAGCGCCCTGGACCTGCTTCACCATCTCCAGCCGCGCTGCCAGATCCTCACCCTCTTGGTACTCGTGGAAACGATCGGCAATCCGCCCCATCATACCCAACATGATCGAATGTCTTAGCTTCATCTTGTCCTCCTCATACACTGATTAGATCGCTCTTAGTCTGCCCAGGTCTTAAGGCGCGGTCCCAACGACACAGACGGCGGACGTCGTCAACGAGACATCCTCCCTCCGCTATCCACATGCGGTCGAACGTTCAGGTAGATCCGACGTCATCTGCCCGTGCCCGCAGCGCCTCAATCTCCTCATACGATAGGAACTCCTCCGGTCGCACGGTGGTCTTCGCTATCCGCCGTAGCCGCAGCTCGCGGTTGGTCAACCACTCGTCGCCCGGCGCCATCGTGGTGCGCGGATGAGGCCGCACGTCATTCGGGTTGACAGACTCATCGATGACGTAGAGATAGCCGGGCCGCGTGCCGTTGTGCCTGATCTGTCGATCATCGGAAACCGAGACAACACCGGGTTTGTGGGAGAAGACGCGCGCCAGATCCCTCCACTGCGTGATAGTGCTACCCCTCTGCAGAACCGTCAGCTCAGTCGGCGAGCCATGGTACCAAAGCTCATGGTCGCTCACACATCCTCCTTACCGGACCGCGGATCTACTCATCGCGATACGAACAAACGAGTTCAGTGCCTATCCCGTGTCCAGCATCAGGTCGATCGCTACCACCTCGTGATCCCACACCTCCGGCACGGTCAGGGTGAGCAGGTCGCCATCGACCTCGTAGTCAGTGGCAGCACGTCCAGCTTTGAGAAGGTGAACTCCTCGGACCTGGCTCTCCGCCGGAAGGCGCACTGCGACCTCCTGTGGCCCGGCTGGTATGAGCTCGCGGATGGCGCCGTGCATCATCATCGGATTGGCGAGGTTTACCAGGTGCACGACGACCGCATCGGAGCGCTGCCAAACCGTCACGTCGAGCACGCCCGGCCCCTTGACCTCCACAGGCAACGCTTCGTCTGTGACCCAGCGCACCGCATTGGCCAGGACCTTTGCATGATCGACGCTGAGTACCTCCCAGAAGATGCGCGCCAAATCCCACGGCGCATAGATGACGCGTCCGCCCCCCGCCGTGTGACGACAGATGAGGCCGGGGATCGCCGTGTGCGGTGCTCGCGGGTAGACCTCCTCCATCGGCAGGTCTGGATAGGGCGGCACCAGGGTCAAGGGCGGGGAAAGCATCGCATCACATGGGGTCACATGCACCCGGTACCCGCCGTAGACGATGCGCTGGGCGTCCTCCATTCCGGCAAGCAGATCAGGGGCGACCTCACTATCGTGCTCCAGCCACAAGTAAGCGTTCTTCAGTGGTCCTTCCACCTGACCGTCGAAATCCACCCCGAACAGATCTGCCAACCCGAAGTTGTCGCGTCGGCGACCGGCCTCATCATAGAGCGAGGTCTCGAACGTCGCCAACAGGCTGCCGCCGCGCCCGACAAAGCCGCGCAGTTGGTTGCACTGCTCGTCTGAGAGCGCTGCGATGTTAGGAAGTACCAGCGTCTTGTATTGATCGACGTGCTCGGGGTCCAGAAGCCCATCGTGAACCATCTCGAAGGGAATCCGAGCCTCGATCAACGCCTGGTAGACGCCGAGTATCGGATCCTCAACCTTCGCGGGAGCCTCCGGCCCGCCGTAGTGCGCAGCTGTCTGCTGCGAGTAGACCACAGCAACCCGCGCAGCCGGTACGGTCTCTCGCCAATAGCGCTCGTGCTGGGCGTGCCACTGGAACATCTCTGCAACGACACCAAGCCACCGATCATCATAGATCTGGCCCGAGAACTTGGTGAACCAGGGCCGCATCCCATTGGCAATGGCATCCGCAACCCAGACACGCAGCTCGGGCCCGTGCTGCACCGAGTCCTTCCAGCGATACTTCCCGGTCAGGCCCACGCTGAAGATACCTCCTATCGGCTTACGCCCAAATACAGCTCGGTACTCCTTAGCGTTCTTGCCAATCGCCCACGGCGCCATGGCCCCCTGGCGGCCCTGGCGATCCGCGAAGAGCAAAGGCACTCTGTTGCTCAACGCCACCATATCCAGCGAGCTCAACGCACCGCCGCCCGAATTGGGGATGTACCGTGCGTGGGGCTCGATTTCCCTAATCGCCCGATCCCAACGGTCGGCGACCTCAAATAGCCGCGCCTGTCGCCAGGCCATGTAGGCACGCCAGCTCGCGTCACCAGGGTCCTGGATCCGCGGCAGGTCCATACCACTGGCCTCACGAAAATTCCGCCGGCAGTGTTCACAGTAACAGATGCCGTGCCCAGCCCACCGGTTGCTGAAGATGCCGTCTACACCATAGCGCGCGACGATCTCCTTGTGGACTTCAGTCATGAACTCGTAGTTGTAGGGTCCCAGGGCGCATGTGACCCACGCGTCGGGCTTGGACCAATGGCGGCGCGGCTTCCCGTCGGTGTCCACCGCAATCCAGTCTGGATGCGCCGCGTAGACATCCTCGTGCACGGCGTGCGGATCGGTGCGAGCCAGCACCACCATATCCATCTTGCGACACCCAGCGACCAGATCACCAAATGGATCGCTATCACCTAGCCAGGCACTTCGATAGTGAAGCGGAATCTCCGTCGGGTAGTAGGCAATGTACCCGCCGGCGCTCAGACAGGCACCTTGCGCCCGCACCCGCCCGAAGTAGTCGAGCCAGAAGTCTAGATCGAAATCACCGGGATCGTTCTCCACCAGGGTTAGCTGCGCCCACCTCAGCGGTCGCGTCCAATCAAAGCCATTGCCGTCGCTCTCGCTCATAGCCCTCCCATCGTCGATTGCACAGGCGGCGTATCACATTCGCCCAAGAGATCCGCGCTTGTCAATCGTCAATCGTCTGTCGTCTGTCACTGTCGCCCCTCGCCGGTACAAAGATCTCATGAGTCTCCGAGCTCACCTCATACTCCTCGAACCATCCAGGTACCAGCCCGCTGCCGTTCAGGGCTGCCTCAACCATGCGCTTATTGAAGGCGCCGACGTGCTCATTTGCCAGGTACGCCTCGACCGGCATCCACATGCACGCGTGGATCTCCGCCTCCTGAATGTGTATCTCCTCCGTCAGCGGATCCAGGCGGCAGATAAAGTAGATGTCGGATTTGCCGAATCGATAGCCGTGCCAATGGCGAAATCCCATCAAAGACCGGAATCGCGTCTCGATGCCGGTCTCCTCCCACACCTCGCGCCGTACGCCGTCGACCAAGTGCTCACCGGGTTTGAGAGCACCACCCGGCAGCTTGTAGTAGTAAGGACGCCGGTGGCGATGCACCCGCTCCCAGATGACCAGCAGTTCCTGGCGGTCGTTTAGCACCAGTCCACCGGCGCCGATGTAGTGTGTCGCGTGTAGCGGAATCGCAGCGTCGGGCCGCAGCCGGAGCGTCAACATCGCGTGATCAGATTCGCTGTGATGAAACACGAAGCCCGCTGCCACCGCCGGGGGAATCAACACAGCCTTCGCAATCGGGATCTCCAGCCAGACCGCCTTGTAACCGGCGGACCGCCACGCGCCAATCGAGCGCTCAAGCCGCCGTGCGAAGATCTCAGAGTCATCGGGCAGCGCCGCGGGGTCAGCCACGACACCACCGAAGACATTAACCTCAAATGCGAGCATCTCCGGTTCACTCATGGCTTAAGCTATTCCGCTGCCACGGTTGGCCTAAAGCCACGTGCAAGGGACCAACCGATCCTCGTCACGATCCTGACCGTGACCGCCTTTGTGCTCCGTTGTGGGATCGTCGACGATGTCGTGCTGACCGTGGTCCGCCAGGATCACGACGCCGTAGCCAAGGGGCTTGAGGTGAGTTGCCAGCTTCTTAAGCCTGGCGTCCGTTTCCCGCAACATCGGGACCACCTCCGGTGACGACGGTCCATACGCGTGAAATACGTCGTCGACCCGCCCAAGTTGAGCGATCAGGAAAGCCGGGCGGGCAACACTTGCGATCTCAACCACCTTTTCCACGATATTGTCGTCGCTGCCGGGCTCCGTCGTGCCGTCGATATCGGCGAACCGAGCCAGAAGCTTGCTGCCCGTGTACCCTTCGAAGCCCACCGCAGCGCTCTGACCGCCAGATCGACGTACGACATCAAAGAGAGTCTCCGCCTGGAAATCGTGGTCATAGGTACGTACGCCGTGTCCCGCCAGGTCCGTCCCGGTGACCATCGTCGAGAAGTTGACGGGCGTGATCGACGGCATCACCGAACGCAGGATCAGGCTGTGCTGCGCGTGCAAGGATCTCAGGTAAGGCATCTCCTCCTGCCAAAGCGTCCAGGCGTACCAGCCGAAGGCATCCGGCGCCAACAACGCGACCCTGTCGGCGCCCGCCAGATCTTTCACGATCTCTGGGATTGGCCTGCCAACGACGTCCGCTGGAGGGTCCAGATCCAGAACCGCGCTTACCGTGGGTGCAACGTCCATCATGGAGTAAGTCTCAACCACCGTCTTTGCCTCCCATCAGTTCCCATAGAGCTTCAGCCCAAGGCACGACAGGCTGCGCATCTGCCCTCACCATCGTGCCATCACCTTCAACCGTCCTCCCTCGCCGAACATCAACGAAGCCACTGTCTTCCAGAAAGTCTGGGGCGTGCCCACGACCTCCTTCCGTGACTATCTCCTCTCCGCTTTCGGCTGCGCATCTCTAACCATACTGCGAAAGTCCCCCCTGTCCAGCGGACAGGCGCTGTGCACTAGGGCGATCGCATTTGGATCTAGATGCTCGTGGCCCCCGCCTCGGGGGCACGTTGGCGCGAAAAGCGCCGCTACAGAGGCTGGTCCGTGCTCAGGCC
>JBNGDU010000364.1:0-7615 GCA_049975025.1 Anaerolineae bacterium | reverse complement strand
ATCAAAGAGAGACAACGGGAGGAGATCGAGCGCAGAATCGAGGTCTTAAGAAAGGGTGAGCCCCTGCCAGAGATCGGCGGACGGACCGTTATCCTGGTGGACGACGGCATCGCGATGGGATCGACGATGCGAGCGTCGATCCGGCTGTGCAAGCATCGCGGCGCTGCGAAGATCGTCGTGGCTGCGCCGGTCGCCGGCGAGCAGATCGTGCGGGATCTGCGACGTCTCGTCGATGAGGTCGTGGTGGTGGAGACACCGGCCTATTTCCGAGCGGTAGCTCAAGTTTACCGTGATTGGTACGACGTGCCGGACACCGAGGTGCTTGAGATTATGGCCCGCTGGCGCGAGGACCAGCGCTGACCAACGAGCTGGCTTGTACACCGGATGCGACCTGTTAGAATTGCGGAGGTTCTCTCGGAGGGGGAACCGCGGATTGCGGTTAGGGAATTGTAGACATGCCAAGGATAGGAGATTCCAAGAGATGATTTATCGCACACTGGGACGCACGGGACTGAAGGTCTCGCAGCTCGGTTTTGGCGCGATGCGCCTGCCGATGACCGAGGTGAACGGCGAGGAAGTCGTGGACCGGGAGCTAGCCATCCCGATGATCCACAGAGCTTTCGAGGGCGGCGTCAACTACATCGACACCGCGGTAGGATATTGCAACGAGGACAGCCAGCGCGCCGTCGGTGAGGCGCTGAAGGGCTGGCGCGATCGCATCGTGGTGTCCACCAAGAACCACTACTACGGCGAGGACGAGAAGCAATGGTGGACCCATCTGGAGAACAGCCTCGAGCGCCTGGACGTGGATTACATCGACATCTACAACCACCACGGCATCAACTGGGAACGGTACGAGGAGAACGTCGAGCCCCGGATAAGCAAATGGATGTTGGAGGCCAAGGACCAGGGACTGATCCGGCACATCTGCACCTCGTTCCACGACAGCAACGAAGCGCTGATGAACATGGTGGACACCGGTTACGTCGAGTCAATCACGCTGCAGTACAACCTGCTCTACCGCGATCTCGAGGAGGGCATCGCGTACGCCAATGAGAAGAACGTCGGCGTCGTCGTGATGGGGCCGGTGGCGGGCGGTCGATTAGCCGGCCCGTCGGACGTGTTGACCGGGATCGTGCCCGGCATCGACCGGGTGCCCGAACTCGCCTTGCGCTTTGTGCTCTCGAATCCCAACGTGACCGTCGCGCTGTCGGGCATGAGCACGATGCAGCAGGTGGAGGAGAACGTCCAGACGGCCTCGGATGAGATCAGCCTGACGGCGGAGGAGCGGGGCCTGATCGACGAGCACGTCGAGCGACTTGTGGAGATGGAGAAGCTCTACTGCACCGGCTGCAAGTACTGCCAGCCCTGTCCGCAGGACGTCAACATCCCTTACATCTTCGAGATGTACAATCTCGGCAAGGTCTACGGCCTGTGGGAGGTCGCCCGGGAGAACTACGCCAAGTTCCCCGAGCAGCGCTGGCACGGCGGCGCTCAGGCCGACGCTTGCATCGAGTGCGGCGTCTGCGAGGAAAAGTGCCCGCAGCACATCAAGATCCGCGAGCAGCTCAAGGCGGCCCATGCCGCTCTGGCGAGCTAATCCTGCCGCTCTAATGAGCTAATCCTGCCGCTCTGGCGAGCTAATACCGCCGGTGGGGTGCACGCCCCGACGCGGGGTCGATAGGTGCGCCCCACCTGAAGCTCGCAAAGGTCACGGGCCTAGGTGCACCCCACCAGGTGCGTGAACGACACGCCCGGCAGGTGGGGCGCACTAGTGGTGCCCCGCGTGCAAAGCCCGATCTCAGCTTGGGGGCGCGACGTCCAGGTAACACGCGTGCGCCTCGTCGCCGTGTGACGTCTGACACTCCAGATAGGACTTGATCCTCGGCATCGCCGTCAGCTTCTCAAAGAAGAAGTTGTTCACGATGTTGATGACCTCCGCCCGCGCGGCCTCCGCCTCCGCGCTCAGTTCCTCGCCCTCCTCCTGACGCGTGAGCGCGTCCCGAAGCCTAAGCAGGCGTCGCACGATCTCCGTCTCCTGCGCGCCCTCCAGCACCTCGATAACGTCGAGGATCAACTCATCGGCTTGGGTAAGGAGGTGACCTTGTGAGATGCTGGAGCCCTCCTTGGAGGCGTCGTCGATGGTCCTGATAAGACTGTGGACCTGGTAGAGCAGGGCTGCCGGTTCGTCAAATAGCTCCCGGAGGAAAGCCGCCTCCTGGTAGTTGCCGGTCAGACGGAAGATGTTGTACATGCGTTTCGCGGCCTTGCCGTAGTTCTTGGGATCCTTGGCTACGTACTTCCGGACCTCGCCCTCCAGCTGCGCTACGTAATCATCCAGCGCGTCGGAGGAGACGTGCTTGACCAGCTTGGAGAAGATCGGCACGGATTCCGCCTGCAGATAGACCTCCTGGAAATAGGGGTCCAGGTAGCCATCCAACGGCGTGATGCTGCCGTCCGGCGACTCCCAGGTCACGTCCAGCATATTGCTGGCGTTCGCCAGCGTGCCATTGGACGGATCGGCGACGACCCAGTCCAGCTTGCACCAGCCGGGCTTCTCGGCTGCCTCCTCCCAGCGAATCGTGATGGGCTCGCCATCCGCCCGTTGTGCCTGAATCTCACCGGCTTTTGCCTCCTGGGCCGACCAGGAGATGGGCGAGCCCTTGGGGATGTGGCGACCGTCCTTGATGACGTCGGTGGGATAGGAGCCCAGCTTCACCTCGATGAGCCCGTAGATATCACCTTTGATCGTGTCAAGGACCTTCTTGCGCATGATCTCGCCGAGGATGCGGCAGGCTTCCGCTCGCGTCTCGGCAATGATATTGACGCGCTCGAAGTAATCCGCATCTCCCGGATAGCTCTGAATCTTCGATTGGGCAGCCGACCCCGAGAGTGCCAGCGCGGTCTCCACCTTGCCGGGGATATCGTCAAACTCCACCAGCCGGCCAATCGCCCGAAAGCGCGCCAACTGTCGCGGACTGAAGTCCAGCATCGTGACGTGGTGCCCGTAGACGCCCGTCTCCTCGTCCACCACCAGGTCGGTGTCGGATCGCATCGCGGCGATGGCGGTTAGCCACTGAAGGGCCTCCTCCTCATCCATCTCCACGCCCAATCGCTTGGCGGATTCCAGTATTTTGGCCAGCTCACCCTGATGACCTACGTCTGCCTGTCGCTTTTCCATTGTCGCCTCCGTTGTAAGTATGTGTTTGTCGGATGGGTGCTTACCACAGATAAGTTCTAGAGTTCATAATGATGCGATTGAGCCTCACGCAGAATGTGGGCGAAGATCTCGGCCTGGTCTTTGGCGTCCTGCAGAGCGTGGTGGGTGAGCTTTCGCCCATCGAGATACCGCGCAGCAAGATACCGCATGGAGGTCCGGGCCCAGCGAACGCCGGTCAGGCCCATGTAGAACGCCTTGATGTCGAGGGCACTGTGGCCAAAGGGATTGCGACGCAGGAAGCGATGGAAGTAGTCGCTGACGAACATCCAATCGAAGGCGGCGTTGAGCGCGACGAAGATCGGACGTTCCTCCGAGGAGACCGCTTCGTGCAGCCAGGACTCAAAGCGCATCATCGCCGTCTCGGGCGCGACGCCGGTCTCGGCGAGCGTCCCCATCGAGAGCCCAGTGATCGCGAGCGCGCCCGGGATCGCATTGCCCGTCACGGGCTGGAGCTCGATATAGAAGGCGCTGTCGAGGTCATCGGTCCTGCAGGCGCCGATCGACAGCAGATCGTAGCTCCCCGGGTTGGGGCCCGACGTCTCGACGTCGACGGAGATGTAAACCTCGCGCTGAATGCCTGGATGTGCAACGTGTCCCATAGGTCGATGTCACCCCTCGCGGCAAGAATTCAAGACGATACGCCTATGATTCTACACCATCATCGCCTGTTAGGCAAATTAACTAGAAGATTATATGTTAAAATCTAACCAGCACAAAGCCGAAGCCCTCCGGATCGAGGAGATCCGGAGGGCCGTCATCATCTGATGACTTGGCAAAGCCAGGGCTTCCTTGACTACACCTCCTCCGCTTCACCGCTCCGCTGGGAAGCGTAGAGAGCGTCGATCACGCGCATATCGGCGGTGAGCGGCTGCGAGACGTAAGCCGGCTCGTGTAAGCCGCGAACGGTCTCACTGAGGTCCTTAACCTGCAGCATATGACCGTTGGCGCCCTCCACGAAGATCTCCTCGGTTCCGCCTGAGGTCCTGAGGATCATCGCGGGCTTTCCTCCGGGCGTGCCCCAGCCGTAGGTCCCGGTCAACCGCCCCTTCTCACCGATGACGCTGAAGGGCCCGCCCCAGGGGGCGTTGAAGCCCCACTGGATGGTGCCGAGAAGACCGTCGCCGAAGTCCAAGATCCCCGTGCCAGCCATGTCCACGTCGAACCGCTCGGACCATTCCATCTTGGCCCAGGCCGTTTGCGGCACGCGTCCGGCCAGCAGCCGTTGCGCATCTACGGCGTAGCACCCCATGTCGTAGAGCGCTCCGCCGCCGATGTCCGCCATCAGGCGGACGTTGTTGGGGTCCTTCTCCCTCATCAGAAAGGTCGATATGGTGTGCATGAAGCGCAGCTCGCCCAGCGCACCTGACCGCGCGATCTCAACGGCCTTGATCTGAACGGGGTTGAACCGGGAAGCGTAGGCCTCCAGACAATAGAGGCCGGTCTCGTCGCGCACCTTCTCGATCTCCCGGGCCTCGTCGGCGTTGACCGTGATAGGTTTCTCACAGAGCACGTGTTTCCCGGCGCGCAAGGCCTTGATGCTCCACTCCGCGTGGAGACCGTTGGGCAGGGGAACGTAGACCACCTCGATCTCCGGATCGTCCAGGAGTTCCTCGTACGAGCCATAGGCATTGGGAATGCCAAACTGCGCGGTGACGTCCTGGGCCTTGCTCAGGGTGCGGCTGGCCACCGCCGTCACTGTCGTCATGGGCGCCTCGATCATACCCGGTATGAGGCGATCCATCGCGATCTTCGCAGCTCCCAGAACACCCCACCTGACTGGTTCCGCCATTGTTACGTCTCCTTTCTTCGCCGAAAATCCGGCGAAAGACCTTCATCTTGGTCCGATTTTACCGCCCGCCGCGCGCTGAAGCAAACTCGGCCCGATCTTGGGTGTGTTCAGAAATGGGCAAAACACTGCCTTATGGTGTAGTGGTACGCCCGACTAAGAGATTCGCCCCCATTTCTGAACACACGGGCCCGAGGGCCTCGGGCAGTTTTGGCCAGGCTATACGGGACGGATGGATGTCCAGATGCCAAAACTGCCTCTCAAGCCACGGTTTCGACGACAGCGACCTTACTATTTCCTCAAAATCCGAACGCGCCCCCGATCTTGCACTGGGAATGGGTGATTCTATAATGCAATCGGTCTGGGAAGCGAGGGTGCGTTGGTACGCCCACTTGTCGCTGGTGCGCCTCACTTGCCGTTAGTGGGGTGCACTTCGATCGTGTGATCTTTCACGATTAGGCACAAGGTTTGTGGCGAGGGTTATGGGGTACGACGTGGTGGTTTCTCTACCTCGTCCCGGCGCAAGTGCGTCGCACCGGGGTTGGACGTGCGTTACACCCGAGTCGTAACGAGAGGAGAAGCTATGAACGTGGTGTCGATTATGGCCCACCAGGACGACGAGATGGGGTGCTTGGGCACCATGCTCAAGTGCCGGGCGACGCGCGGCGACCGGCTCGCCTTTGTGACGGTCACCGATGGATCCAAGGGCTTCGTCCAGCAACCCGACATCGATCCCGGCGAGGCAGCCCGGATCCGCCACGAGGAGTTGAGCGCGCTGGCGCGCCGCGTGGATGCCGAGTATATCAACCTGCGCGAGCCCGATGAGTTTCTCTACGATAGCCCCGCGGTGCGTCTCAACCTGATCGAGGCGATCCGCAAAACGCGCGCAGAGCTGATCTTCACTCACTATCACGAGGACTACAACCTCGACCACATCACGGTCTCCTCGCTGGTGCGGCACTGCGCGATGCAGGCGTGTCTGCCGGTGTTGCCGACAGCATCCGCTCCGTTGGAAAGCCATCCCGCGATCTTTATGACGGCGCCGCACGGTCCCTTCGAGTTCCCCGCCACCCATTTCGTGGACATCACCGAGTTTGAGGGTGAGAAGGTCGCGCTGCTCGGGCTGCACCGGTCGCAGGAGACGGCGATGCGCGAGGCGGTGGGCGCCGGTTTCGAGCGTTTGTGTCACCGCACCGACGGCTATTGGGGTCAGGCCTCCGGATGTGACTTCGCCGAGGCCTTCGCGCCGATGCGCGGGCGGGGGGCGGTCAAGCCGTACAGGGTGCTGCCTTAGCGGCGAGTCCGGAGGTTTACCGCAGAGGGCGCGGAGGACGCAGAGAACCACGTATGTTCTGAGTCTGTCTGCGAGGGGCTCTAGCCCCAGGTGGCGGGGGGCACGTCTCTTGGGCAGGTTTGCCTACGAGTTTGATGGAGCGACGCAATGAAGATAACTGACGTTGAGGCGATGGTGCTGGATACCGGCAAGGACTACCCGAACCCGGAGGCCGCGGTTGAGGCCCACGGCGTGCGCTTCGTCTCGCTGATCAAGGTCACCACCGATGCCGGCATCTGCGGTTGGTCGGATATCGAGACCCAGCCGCACGTCGGCAAGGCCATCGTCGAGGCGCCCTCGGGCGGACAGGTGGGGTTCGAGTCGATCCGCGCCGCTCTGATCGGCGAGAATCCGCTGGAGCGCGAGCGGTTGTGGCAGAAGATGACGCGGTATCTGGCCTACTACGGGCGAGCGGGCGCGGGTATGCACATGATCTCCGGCGCCGACATCGCGCTCTGGGACATCGCCGGAAAGGCGCTGGGGCAGCCCGTCTGGGCCCTGCTCGGCGCGAAGTATCGCGACCATGTCCCGGCCTACGCCTCGACGCTCTTCCGGCCCACGCCCGACGCCATGAAGCGGGCCGTGGACGGCTACCTGGCGCAGGGATTCCGCGCGATCAAGTTCGGCTGGGGCGTCTTCGGTCGGGACCTGGACCTGGACGTCGCCCTGGTCCGGGCGGCGCGGGAGGCGGCGGGCCCCGCCGTCACGCTGATGGTCGACGCGGGCTGGTACGGCGTCGATCACCAGGCGCCGTTCAGGCCCAGGTCGCTCAAGGACTGGGGCCGGCTCGTGCGGGCGTTGGAGGAGCTCGACGTCTTCTGGTTGGAGGATTTCCTTCACCCGGACAACGTGTCCGGCTACGCCCGGATGGCAGAGCAGACGAAGACGCTGCGTCTTGCCGCCGGTGAGCAGGTCTCCGGATTCCGCGACTTCGAGCGACTGGCCCTTGAGGGCAGGGTGGACGTGCTGCAGCCCGACCTCAGCCGCTGCGGCGGGTTGACCGTCGGACGGCAGATCGCCGACCTGGCGACGCGCCTCGAGATCGACTGCGCGCCCCACGCCTGGCTGACCGACCTGCTGAAGGCGACCTCCCTGCACCTCAACGCCTACCTGATGAACGCGCTCTACCTGGAGTACAACGTCTCGACGGCTTCACTGCTGAATCAGCTCTGCAAGGACCCGATCCGGATGGAGGACGGCGCCCTGCCGGTGCCCGACCGCCCGGGTCTCGGCGTGGAGGTGGACGAGCAGGTCGTGGCGAAGTACCGGGTGCTGT
>JBNGDU010000363.1:0-7620 GCA_049975025.1 Anaerolineae bacterium | reverse complement strand
TACCTGAGCAGCTTGATCTAGGTAGAGCGAAGTCCAGGAAATTGTTGGACACAGATGGATAAATCCGCGGATCGTTCAAACTGAATAACCGAAGAACCGGGTAACTGAGGAACTCATCACCGCAAGGAGAGACGTTGCGAATCCGCTACGGCGCACACTGTTATCTATTCACCGATCGCTGGGCCGACGACCAACTTCACTTGATGGATCAGGCCAGCGCTCTGGGCCTGGACCTCTGGGAGGTGTCAGTAGGCGATGATGTGATTTTCACGCCGAGGCTGACGCGGCAGCGCGCCGACGCCCTAGGCCTGACGTTGACGGTGAGCCCCGGCGGCGAATGGCCGATGGTCTGTGATCTCTCCGCCGACGAACCGAGGGACCGGGCACGGGGGTTGGCGTGGCATCAGCGACAGGTGGACATCGCAGCTCAGCTGGGCGCGGAAGCCTACACCGGCGCGCTTTACGGGCATCCCGGCGTGATCAGGCGGCGGATACCACCGCCGGATGAGTATGCTCGCACGGCGGAGGGATTGCACGCGCTGGCGAGTTACGCTGCGGAACGGGGCATCAAGGTCGTGCTGGAGCCGATGAGTCACTTTCGGACGCACTTGGTCAACACGCCGGAGCAATTGATGCGGCTAATCAACCTGGCCGATCACAACAACCTGTATGCCCTGTTGGACACGTACCACTTGGTCACCGAGATCCGCGACTACGGTGCGGGCATTCGGACGGTGGCCCCGCGCCTTTGGGCGCTGCACGCTTGCGAGAACGATCGCAGCGTTCCGGGCGGCGGACTGGTGCCCTGGGATGATGTCTTCCGGGCGCTGGTCGCCGTCGACTTTGACGGCTTCCTGATGATGGAGACTTACAACTCTAGTATCGGCGACCCACCGGGCGCTTTCGCTCATGCCCGGGCGATGTTCCATGACCCCTGTCCTGACGGCGCGGCCTTCGTGCGTCAGGGGTTGGACTTTCTGAGATCAATGGAGTTAGCTTATGAAGATCGACGCGCATAACCATGCGGACTGGCATGGTCACAATCTGGAGAAGTTCCTGGACAATATGGACGCTTGCGGCATCGACCGCACCTGGTTACTGACGTGGATCGCGCCTCGCGATGAGTACGCGCCTAGCTACAACATGGTGGTTCCGCCGGGGGAGGATGGCCCTCTGCCGTTCTCCCGCTCGTTGGCCTACGTCTCGGCGGCCCCGGAGCGCTTCGTCTTGGGCTACGCACCTGACCCTCGGCGTCCGGAAGCCATCGACCAACTGCAGGCGGCGATCGAGATCTACGGAGTTCAGGTCTATGGCGAGCTCAAGCTCAGGATGACGTACGATAATCCCGATGCTCTCAGGATGTTCCGTTTCTGTGGTGAGCACGGGCTCCCGGTGATCGTCCACATCGATTACGAGTTCGAAACCGGCGCTCGCTATCCACGCCCGAACTGGTGGTATGGAGGCGGCATCGAAGCGTTCGAACGCGCGGTGCGGGCCTGTCCGGATACGGCCTTCATCGGCCACGCACCAGGCTTCTGGTCTCATATCTCGGCCGACGGGAAACATATTGAGGCGATGTATCCGACTGGCGCGGTTGTAGCCGGTGGTCGGGTTGTCGAGATGCTGCGGGCCTATCCTAACCTCTATGCCGATCTCTCGGCGCGATCCGCGAGGAACGCGCTCGACCGCGACCTAGGCCACGCGCGGAAGTTCGTGCTGGAGTTCCAGGATCGCCTGCTCTACGCTCGCGATGGCTTCGGCACCGAGCTTGACGAGTTACTCGACGAGCTGTCGCTGCCCGACGCGGCGCTGGAGAAAATCCATGCGGGCAACGCTCAGCGCCTGTTGCGAGCAGGCAGCAGCTTGTCTTAGGCGTCTGACACCTAAACGCGGCGGGGGCACTTCAGGGAAGACACCGTGTCGTCTTCACCAACAACACGGCGCTAACCCGACGTGCAACTGGTAACTGAGAACTGGAAACTGGTAACTAATCCCTGCGAGGTGACTATGGTCCTGGATATCCTTATCTTGGTCGTGATAGCGGTCTTGATCGCTCTGGCTGCCGCTGAGGGGTTGATACGGACACTGATTATGACGTTCGGCTTCTACTTGCTCACCATACTTCTGGGCATGGTGGTGGTTGCTTTCAACCTCGCTCAGGCCCTAGGCGACGCGGTGTTGAACTCCCTGCAGGGCCCGACGAGCCCCTTTTTCTATCAGGGCATGATCTTCCTGGCCCTGCTGATCCCCAGCTTTGTAATTCTGCTGGTGATCAGCCACTTTGCGCTCTCTGACACCTCCCTCGAGGTGCTGGGATGGCTGGATAACGTGCTGGGCACCTTACTCGGAATAGGCTTGGCCCTGGTTTTCGCGGCAATCGTCTGCAATAGCTGGGGCGTGATCGTGAGCCAACAGTGGCGGCCCTTCAATACCTGGGTCGCTATGCGCGCGGCCTACGACGGCTCTGTACTGCGGCCCTATATGCTGAACATCCTGGTTTTCTACCGGAGATTGCTCTTCCCATTTGCTACGTCGGGTTATCCCATCTTTTTCGTGCCCCAGGGCTAGGGCCGAAACAGGCCTGCGTTGTAGATCGGAGGGCTTTGACCTCAATCCACGAATAACCTACGCGTGGTCTGCGCGAGTACCGGGATCTGCGCTCTCGGGCATCCCGGTGATCTTGCTTGACATCCATCTGTTTGTCGCTCCAGAGTTCTGACATGTTCACAAGGAGAACGCGAGATGAACGCTATGAGTTTGGCATTGTTAGGTGGTCCGAAGGCCGTTACGATTGACCCCAGAGACACCTTCACGTGGCCGATTGTCACGGAGGAGGATGAGGCCGCGGTGCTGGAGGTGCTGCGACGCGGGGCCATGTCGGATCTCGATGTGACCAAGGCCTTTGAGGCGGAATATGCCGAGTGGCAGGGGCGGGAGTATGCATTGGGCTTCAACACCGGCACGGCGTCCCTGCACGCCGCGATGTTCGCTGTGGGGGTTGGGGTGGGTGATGAGATCATCTGCCCGAGCATCACCTATTGGGCCTCGGCGCTTCAGTGCTTCAACTTGGGGGCCACGGTGGTCTTCACCGATATCCTGCCCGATACCCTGTGTATGGATCCCGATGACATCGAGCATCGCATCACGCCTCACACCAAGGCTATCATGGTCGTTCACTATCTGGGCCATCCCGCCGAGATGGACGCCATCATGGCGGTCGCCGACCGCCACGGTGTCCCGGTCATCGAGGACGCCTCGCATGCTCACGGCGGTCTCTACAAGGGGCGCAGGACGGGCAACTTCGGCAAGGTCGCGGCGATGTCGCTGATGAGCGGCAAGTCGCTGCCCATCGGCGAGGGCGGCATGCTGGTCACTGACGATCGAGAGGTCTATGAACGCGCCGTTGCCTTCGGGCACTACCGTCGCTACGACGATTCGATCAAGTCTCCGGAACTGCGCGGCTATCGTGGTCTGCCTTGGGGCGCCCAGAAGTGCCGCATGAACCAGTTGGGCTCGGCGATGGGTCGCGTGCAGCTGAAGGCCTACGACGCCCGGGCCGCGGAGATCCGCTCAGCGATCAACGCATTCTGGGATCTCCTGGAGGGTGTGCCGGGTCTGCAGGCGCACCGGGTGCCCGAGGGCGAGGGCAGCACGATGGCGGGATGGTACAACGCAGGGGGACTCTACAAGCCCGAGGAACTCGATGGGCTCTCGGTGACCCGGTTCGCGGAGGCGGTGCGCGCGGAGGGCAGCTTCTGCCGCCCCGGCGTGAACAAGCCGCTCCATCTACATCCGCTACTCAACACCTGCGACATCTACGGGCACGGTAAACCCACCCGCCTGGCCCACGCCGATCGGGATCTGCGGCAGCCGCTGGGCAGCCTGCCGGTCAGCGAGGAGATCGATGCGCGGACCTACGTGATCCCGCAGTTCAAGCGCTACCATCGTGACGTGATCGAGGCGCATGCCGAGGCCTATCGCAAGGTGGCCGAGAACTACGAGTTCTTGCTCCCCGGGGATATGGGCAATCCGCCGGACCTGTGTGGGTGGGACGTGGGGTAATGTCTATGCTTTGTCGTGGGCATTTCGATGACCAGGTATCAGTGCCTGGTCGTCGAAGTGCCTGCTAAGAGCGGTTGAGTGCTTCTGCGATGACCGAGGCGAGGACGTGGGTCTCGACCGGTTTGGAGAGGCAGGCGACCGGTTCGAGGGGATAAGCCTGTTCCGCGATCTCCTCTTCAGAGTAGCCGGAGAAGAAGATGAAGGGCACGTCCTGCTGGGTTGCGATTTGCTGAGCGGCCTCTATGCCGCTGAGGCCACCGGGCAGGTGCACGTCCATCAACACCAGGTCGGGCGTACAGGCTTGGGCGGCGCGGACGGCATCCTCACCGGTCGCCACGGTGGCGCAGACCGCGTAACCCAAGTGTTCCAGACTCCAGCGCATGACCATCGCGACCATCGCCTCGTCCTCGACAAGAAGTATCTTGGCCTTATCTTTGTCTTGCATTGTGCGATACTATGCCCTATACCCTCGGCCTGTAGACGTCGTGTGGGAACCTGACGCGACAGGTGACCCCCTTATCGGGGTATGATGTGAAGCTTACTGTTCCTTGGAGTTGATGTTCCGCAACCCCCAAAACCGTCTGAAGTCCCAGTGTACTGCTACCCCTGAAATCGAAGCCGGTCGGGGCCCCCACGCCATTGTCGGATACCGTCAGAAGGATCTCGTCGTTGTTCATCAGGGCCAGTGTGATATGAATCTCCCCTGCTCGCTTGTCAGGAAAGCCGTGTTTCAGCGCGTTGGAGATCAGCTCGTTGAGAATCAGTCCGCAGGGAATGGCGACGTCAATCACGACAGGCACGCGCTCAAGATCCAGTCTTAGCGTCACGTCCTTGGCGTGCGCCTCATAGGTCCTAGTGAGCAGATCGACCAAGTCGGTGATGTAGACATCCAAATCTATGCTGGACAGGTTTTCGGACTCGTAGAGCTTCTCGTGCACCAGAGCGATGGATCGGATACGCGTTTGCGTCTCCTCGATCGCAATGAGCGCATTGGGATCCTCAATCTGAATCGATTGCAGCGCCAGGATAGCCGATATGACCTGCATGTTGTTCTTAGTTCGGTGGTAAAGCTCGCGAAGCAACGTTTCCTTCTCCTGCAGCGCCGCCTCTAAGGCGTCGGTGGCCTCCCGCTGCGCCGTGATGTCGTGCAGCACGGATATCTCACCGTTATTCTCCAAGGTGAAGCCGCTGAATTGGACCCACCGGTGGTTGCCATCCTTGTGGGTGATCTGCAAGGTGACAGGTTTTGGGAGACCTGCTTCTCCGTGGCTGACGTGCTTGGCCTTGCGATGAGCTGCAGACTTCCCGTAGAGTTTTTGGAGCCAGTCATCGGGGGCACCCACCTCCCCTTGCGTGTATCCGGTGATTCCCTCGACGGCCTTGTTTATCCATAGCCGGTCACCGACACGGTGGACGACCCCGGCCGGGAGATTCTCCAGGATGTGCTGGAGTTGAGCTCTGCTCTCCTTGAGGGCCTCAGCTGCCTTGACGCGCTTGGTCATGTCATAGGCAATGACCTGCACTGCCTCACCCCAGTCCGGTACGTTCTCGATCGGTTGGGTGATCGTCAAATACCACTTCTCTCCGTCGGGCAGGGTTGGGCTGTCGAGGGACTGAACCGCCTCACCGGTCGCCAGCACTCGACTGATACGGTCCTTGAGGACGTCGAAGTACTCCGGTGTGATGTCCTGTAGCGATTTACCGGTTATGTCCTCGACATCCCGACCGAAGACCTCGGCGGCCGCGCGATTGATGAGTACGAAGTTGACATCACGATCGAAAATGACGATGGGATTCCGAGCGCCGTTGAAAAGCGTTCGGTACTTGACATTGGAGGCCTTGAGCGCAGCCGCCGTCTCCTCGAAGGCTGTCAGGTCTCGCACCACGCTGGTTACCGAGATGGCCTCTCCCGCCTCGCTAATCTCCGGAACCAGCAATGAGTGAAGGTGATGCCTGTGACCATCTGTGTCGGTGAAGGAGAATTCCAGCGTGTTGGTTTTCCCGGTATCGAAGACACGACGTATCTCCTGATCCCAGAACGCAACCAATTCCGGTGCGTAACCTAGCTCCGCGTTGGTCTTGCCGATATAGGCCTCCGGGCTGAGACCGGTCATCCTCTCGACGGCTGGGTTAATATAGAGGTGACGCATATGCCGGTCGAAGCTGGCGATAAGATCCGGGCTATTCTCCAGCAAGGCGCGATAGCATTCCCCCTGGGTGTGCCGCTCCAACTCAGCGGTCAGCTGGTCCAGTTGATCCTCGTGACTTCGCAGCTCTGACCGCACTTCCTTCTCGTGGGTTATGTCCGTCAGAGTGAGCACGACGCCTTCGGGGTCGCTGTCCTGGCTCCGGCAGGGACGGATCTGCACGCTGTACCAGTGACCGTCGGGCGCCTCCAGTTCGTGCTCGGCGCTCTGTGATGTGCCGAGCACGCCTGCGGTATCCGCGATCAGGTCGGGGCAACCAAGGGCGTCTACCAGATGCGCCAACGAGCGACCGAGATCGCTCTGGGTCAGATTGGCGATGGCTCGTGCCGCCGGGTTGAAGTGGATGATATCCAGGGCTTGATTCAGCGCGATGACACCTACGGGAATGGCGTTGAGCAAGCTGTCAACATCAAGTTGAGAAGCCGGCGATCCAGCTTCTTCGCCGGTCTCTTGTGCCCTGTCGTCCTTCATTGGTCGCCCTCCACGACGAAGCGGCAGTGCCCGTGCGCAAGCTCTGCCGGTTGTTCCGGTCGATGCGCCCCGCCGAGCGCTCGGTAAGTATACTTCAAAGCATCGAGAGTGCCAAAAAACCCTGTTTCGGGTGAACCTCTCCTGCACTCCCTGGTCGGTAGACGGCATGTCTCTCTGGACAGCCGGGAGGTGCTGGGCCGAGATGTGCCCCCGTCAGGGTGGGGGCCTGGTCAACGGGATCGGTCCAGCGCAGGTCTCGACTCATCCCAGCCCTGGCGCAGCCTTCCCTCCGCGTCGAAGACAGGCATGGATTCGCCGACGAGCTCGATCTTATCGCGATCGCGCAGTGCATCCAGCGCCGCATCTGATGCATAGAGCTCGGTCAGGTGGAGGCTGTCGCGGATGCGCAGGATCCGGGCCTCGCCGCCGATCGGCGTGTGTTCCGGAAGTGGCTGATTGCAGCTGCGCCATGCATAGGCGAAAGCTGTGGCATCGTCATCCGCGATCACCGGGATCTTGCCACGCTCTAGGAAGGTACTGGTGACGGTGTTCTCGTTGGTGGCGGCGATGTCGATCTGGTCAAATAGGTGACGGGTGATGACGTCGGCCAGGCCCACACCCACGGCATTGCCGTGCGATGCTTCGGTGAGGTCGTGGGTGGTGATGGCTTTGATCCGCGGTCGTTCGGGTTCCGGCTGCCCGCGGATGTAGTTGCGGCCGATGATGTTGGGGTCAATACCGGAGCCGCTGATGTCCTTGCCCATCCGGTCAATGATCAGGACGTCGACCTCATCGAGGGGCAGCCTTGGCATGTGTCTTCGCGATAGGTCGAGGAGTTTGGGCTCCTCGTCCATGATCGCCTCTGGCGACAACGCCTTGA
>JBNGDU010000362.1:6539-7626 GCA_049975025.1 Anaerolineae bacterium | reverse complement strand
GCGAGGACGGCTTCCACGCGGTCGGCTTGGTATTCGAGATACGGGCGTATTTGTTTTGCCATCGAACAGCCTCCAGCTATAGTTCAGAAAGACCGGTTTTCGTTTGAACTGAAGTTAAGCGAGCTACTATGTATGGCTGCTAACACGTAGACATCAAACGCCGGCAAAGAGAAGGCCGAATCATTCTTGAGCTCTGAATGGTCTAGTTCCGGCATTGACGCCTATGCGCTCAAATATAGAACATTTGTTCTATATTCATTATAGGGGTGCTTTCTTGTCTTGTCAATACGGATTTTCCGTTTTGGGACAATCGATTTGACAGAATTTCCGCTTATGGTATCCTATGGAGCGGAATCAAGGATTTGCCGAAACTATGCCAAAAACATCTGATCTGAAGCGACGAGTTCGTACGATAGCTGAACCAGGCCTGCTGGGTCGGTACCTTTACGCTTAGTACGAACTGACTGCCGAGAAGAGAAGCCAATCCCAGACAGGGGGTTGGCTTTTTTTGCGTGTATAGTTGTTCTAGTTCATTAGCTCAAAAGGAGTCTACAGATGGAACCCGTGTTGTGCCCTGAGTGTGAAGGCGAGCTGCAATTAGGGTCGGATGTCGAGGAGAGCGAGATCGTCGTGTGTCCCGACTGTGGCGTTGAGCTCGAGGTCATGAGCGTTGATCCGATCGAGCTCGAGCTGGCGCCCGAAGTCGAAGAGGACTGGGGAGAATAGGATACCGAGAGGCAACGGATGAAAATCGGTGTGTTATATTCCCGCAAGCGCGTTGAGGAGAAGCTGATCACCGCGGCTCTTGACGAGAGAGGCGTGGATTACGATCGCTTCGACCCTCGGAAGGTGTCCTTCGAGCTCGACGGCACCTCGCCGGGTGACTACGATGCGTTTCTGGTACGGTGTCTGAGCCATACCAACGCCTACTATCTCACGCGCTGGCTTGAGGGTGTAGGCATTCCTGCCGTCAGCCCCCACAAGACCATCTCCGTCTGCGGCGACAAGATGCTCACGAGCGCAGCGCTCCACGAAGCCGGTCTGCCCATACCGCGGACCGCCATGGCCCTCACACCCGAAGCCGGGC
>JBNGDU010000362.1:0-6529 GCA_049975025.1 Anaerolineae bacterium | reverse complement strand
CTGGAACGGGGCGAAAAAGCATTGAACGAATTCGAGGCAAAACAGGTACTCGCAACCTACGCGATCCCGATCACCCGCGAACAGGTCACCCAATCCCCGGACGAGGCGGCGCGATTTGCGGCGGAAATCGGGTATCCGGTCGTGCTGAAGCCGCTCTTCGGTTCGTGGGGTCGTCTGTTGGCCCGCGTCAACGACCGAGACGCTGCCGAGGCGCTTCTGGAGCACAAGAGCACCCTGGGCGGCTATCTCCACAGCGTCGTCTACGTCCAGGAATACGTCGATAAGCCGGGGCGGGATATCCGCGTGATGGTCGCCGGCGATGAGGTGGTCTACGCTATCTACCGTGAGTCCGAGCACTGGATCACAAACACTGCGCTGGGGGGAGAGCCTCTGCCATGTCCTGTTACCGACGAGATCGAGTATCTGTCGGTGGCGGCCGCGAAGGCTGTCGGTGGCGGGGTTGTGGCGGTGGATTTGCTGGAGGACGGCGAAGGTCAGTTGTTGGTCAATGAGGTGAACCACACCCCGGAGTTTCACGGCGCTCGCCACGCGACAGATGTGGATATCGCCGGGAAAATTGTGGATTACGTCCTTCAGGTGGCGGAAAACGGCGCGATTCTTTGATAGCGAGGCACCTCTGAGTGCCTCGTCTTTTTTGGCAAAGAGTAGGAAATAGGAGGAGAGGGCTATGATCAAAGCAGCGATTGTCGGTGCCTCAGGGTATGCGGGCGGTGAGCTTCTCCGTCTGCTGCTTTTCCACCCTGAGGTCGAGGTGAGTCAGATTACGTCGGAGACCTACGCAGGGCAGTTCGCCTACTTCGTACATCCGAATCTGCGAGGTCATACGATGCTCCAGTTCACGCCGCTGTCGGAGCTGGAGCCCTGTGATCTTCTGTTCCTCGCGCTGCCCCATGGGACCGCGTGGGGCCAGATTGACAAGTACGCGGGGATGGCGGATCGGATCATCGATCTCTCCGGCGACTTCCGGCTTCGAAATCCGGATGACTACAAGCGGTGGTACGAGCATCGTCACCCCAATCCCGAGTGGCTGGACCGCTTCGTCTACGGGTTGCCGGAGCTGCACCGCGAGGAGATGGCCGGCGCCAAGTACGTCAGCGGCGTGGGCTGCAACGCGACCGTCACGATTCTGGGGCTATGGCCTCTCTACAAACGTGAGTTGGTGCGCGAGACCGTCGTGGAGGTCAAGGTCGGCTCGTCTGAGGGAGGGCACCACGAGAACCCCGGCTCCCATCATCCTGAGCGCGCGAACGTGGTGCGCACTTACTCACCCTATGGCCACCGCCATATCGCGGAGATGATCCAGGAGTTGCGTATGGATCCCAGCGATCCCAAGTTCCACTTCACCGTGACCTCGGTGGGCATCGTCCGCGGGGCGCTGGCGACCTGCCACTGTCTCCTGAAGGAGCCCGTGGAGGAGCGGGACGCCTGGCGGATGTACCGTGAGGACTACAATGACGAACCCTTCGTCCGCTTGGTGCGTTCGCGGCGCGGCATCCATCGCTATCCGGAGCCCAAGATCCTCTCGGGTTCCAACACCTGTGACGTCGGCTTCGTCGCCGATCCTGACGGTCAGCGTCTTGTGGTGATCGCCGCGATTGACAATTTGATGAAGGGGGCTGCCGGTAGCGCGGTCCAGTCTATGAACGCAATGTATGGCTGGAACGAGAAGCTCGGCCTGGAATTCCCAGGGCTGCATCCGATCTAGGAGGTCAAAGAGTATGATCGTTATCAAAGTTGGTGGTGGTGAGGGCGTCGACACGGAGCCGGTCTGCCAGGATATCGCGGCGTTGGTGGAGCAGGGCCAGCAGGTGATCCTCGTTCACGGTGGGTCCCACGAGACCAACGTGATATCGGAGAAGTTGGGGCATCCGCCGCAGTTCGTGACGTCGGTCTCGGGCCACAGCAGCCGGTATACCGACCGCGAGACGCTGGAGATCTTCGTCATGGTGACCGCCGGCAAGATCAACAAGCTGTTGGTGGAGCGGCTGCACCAGTTGGGGGTCAACGCCGTCGGCCTCTCGGGCATCGATGGTCGCCTGTTGGAGGGGCGGCGTAAGTCCTTCCTGCGCATCCGCGAGGGGAGCAAGCGCAAGATCCTGCGCGGTGAGTACAGCGGCGTGATCGAACAGGTCAACGGCGATCTGCTGAAGATGCTGCTGGCGTCCGGTTACGTCCCGGTCATCGCGCCCCAAGCGATCAGTTACGAGAGCGAGGCGCTCAATGTGGACGGCGACCGGGCGGCGGCTGCCATCGCAGGCGCGTTGGGCGCGGAGACGTTGGTGATTCTGACCAACGTGCCCGGACTATTGAAGGACGTGGAGGACGAGGAGAGTCTGATCGACGAGATTCCGGAGTCACAGGCCGAGGCGTACCTGGATCGCTACGCTGAGGGCCGGATGAAGCGGAAGGTGCTGGGGGCCGTGGAGGCGCTCCAGGAGGGTGTGGGCCAGGTGATCTTGGCCGATGGACGTGTGGAGACGCCGGTGCAGAAGGCGTTAGCCGGCGAGGGCACGGTGATTGCGTAGACCGCTGGACTTCTGCCATCCGTCGAGGGCTGCGTGGGTGACGCTCATGCTCAAACCTTGGCCGGGTGTCGAAGACCACTATGGAGGCACAGATGAACGGAATGACCTTGACGCGTGACCAGATCATAAGCTACGAAACCCAATATGAGAGCGGCGTCTATGGCAAACAGCCGCTGGTTCTCGTGCGGGGCGAAGGGGCGCGGCTCTGGGATATGGACGGGACGGAGTATATCGACTGCGTTGGGGGACACGGGGCTGCCAATATGGGACACGCACATCCCGCGGTGGTCGCCGCCGTGTCCGAGCAAGCTCGGCGGATGTTTCTGGCGCCTAACGGCTTCTACAACGATGTGCGGGCTCAACTGTTGGCGGAACTCATCCGGGTCGCGCCGCCCGGCTTGGAGCGGGTCTTTCTCTGCAACTCCGGCACCGAGGCCGTTGAGGCCGCTCTCAAGTTTGCGCGCCTGAGCACCGGGCGCACGAAAGTGATCTCCACGATGCGCGGGTTCCACGGGCGGACGATGGGCGCGCTGTCCACGACGTGGCGTAGAGAGTACCGACAGCCTTTCGAGCCCCTCATTCCCGGCTTCGATTTCGTGCCCTACGATCGGCTGGCACGGATGGAGAAAGCCGTGGATGACGAGACCGCCGCCGTGATCGTGGAGGTCGTCCAGGGAGAGGGCGGCGTCAACCCGGGCAGTGGCGAGTACCTGCAGGGCGTGCAGGCGCTCTGTCAGGAGCGTGGTGCGATGTTCATTGTCGACGAGGTCCAGACGGGTTTTGGACGCACCGGCAAGCTCTTTGCCTGTGAGCACTACGATTTGCGTCCGGATCTGATGACGTTGGCGAAGAGCATGGCCGGCGGTGTGCCCATGGGCGCTGCGCTGATCGGCGAGCGCGTGGGAGAGATCCCGGGCCACACGCACGGCAGTACTTTCGGGGGCAATCCCCTCTCCTGCGCGGCGTCGCTGGCCACGATCCACGCGATGGAGGAGGAGAAACTGCCGGAGCGCGCGGCCAAGCTCGGTGCGCGGCTCTTGGAGGGGCTTCAGGCGATCGACTCCGAGGTCGTCAGGGAGGTGCGCGGGCTGGGCCTGATGATCGGCTTGGAGCTGCGCGCGCGTTCCGGCTCCTATCTCGCGGCGCTGGCGGAGCAGGGCGTGCTCGCGCTCCCCGCCGGCTCCACGGTGATGCGCTTCCTGCCGCCGCTGGTCATCAGCGAGGAAGATATCGAGACGGTGATCCAGAAGGTCGGCGTGGTTCTTTCGAGCGCTGAGCTGTAGCTTCGAAGCACGCGGCTGTGAGGGGAAGTGTTGATGGGCGCTGTTAAGCCGGCTTTGGACAATGCGCGGTCAGTCGTTTTGTGAGTTAGCCAAGGAAAGATATGAACACAGCTACTGAATCCAGGCCCGCCTTGCTGGTGCTCGAGGATGGCACAAGCTTTGAGGGTTGGGGCGTCGGGGCGTTGGGCGAGTGTTACGGAGAGATGGTCTTCAACACGGGTATGACGGGATACCAGGAGGTGCTGACCGATCCATCCTACTGCGGACAGATCGTCGTGATGACCTATCCGGAGGTGGGGATCTACGGCGTGAATCCCGAGGATGTGGAGTCCCGCGATCTTCAAGTCGCCGGTTTCGTGGTTCACCGTGCTGTCCACGAGCCCTTTAATCAGCGAGCAGCCTCAAGTTTCGTGGATTACCTGGCCCAAGCCGGCATCGTGGCCATCGAGGGCGTCGACACCCGAGCGCTTACCCGCCATCTTCGCACCCACGGCGCGATGCGCGGCGGCATTTCTACCCGCGAGCTCAACCCAGAGCGCCTGGCTGCGCGCGTCCGAGAGTGTCCTCGAATGGAAGGCCTGGCGCTAGCCGGCGAGGTGACATCCGAAGGTGTTGAGGTCTACCGGGAGCGGCGGGACGGTGAGCCCCACGTGGTGCTGGTCGATGCCGGGACTAAGCTGGGGATCGCGCGCGAGCTGGCGCGCTGTGGTGCAGCCGTGACGCTGGCGCCTTACGATGTCGATGTGGATACCGTCCTCTCGCTGGCGCCCGATGGCGTCCTGGTTTCTAACGGGCCCGGTGATCCGGAACCCCTTGATGCGACGATCGATCTCATGCGGGATCTGCTGGCGCAGCGCGTCCCTCTGGGCGGTATCTGCCTGGGGCATCAGTTGCTCGGGCTAGCCGTGGGCGGAGAGACCTACAAGATGCGGTTCGGCCACCGGGGATCCAACCATCCGGTGAAGAGGATGGACGGCGGACAGATCGTCATCACCACACAGAACCACGGATTCGCCGTGGATCCCACGAGCCTGGGCATCCGGTGGGCTCCGCTGGACACGGCCTTTCGCCCGGCGCGCCCGGAGCTCTGCGAACTGCCGCCGACGGAGGCGACGACCACGATGGCGGAGCGCCTGCCCAACGAGGCGCTGGTGGGTACCAGTCCGTTGGGCTTCGGCCCGATCGAGGTGACGCATCTGTCTTTGAATGACGGTACGGTCGAGGGGCTTCGATTGCGTGACTACCCCGCGTTTTCGGTGCAGTTCCACCCTGAGGCCGCGCCCGGCCCACACGATGCCAGGGCGTTCTTTGAGGCTTACGTAGCTATGATACGGGGGCATCATGCCTAAACGCACCGACATCGAGACCATTCTTATCATAGGCTCTGGGCCGATCGTCATCGGTCAGGCTGCGGAGTTTGATTATTCCGGCACGCAGGCGCTGAAAGCGCTGCGTGAGGCCGGCTACCGCCTTATCGTCGTCAACTCCAACTCTGCGACGATCATGACGGACCCCGAGCTCTCCGACACCGTCTACATCGAGCCCCTCACGGTGTCCTCAGTAGAGACCGTGATCGCTCAGGAGCGTCCTGACGCACTCCTCCCCACCCTGGGGGGGCAGACAGCGCTCAACCTGGCGGTGGCGCTTTCGGAGGCCGGCGTTCTCGAGCGTTACGACGTGGAGTTGATCGGAGCTTCGTTCGAGGCGATCCAGTTGGCTGAGGACCGGGCGTTGTTTAAAAAGACCATGCAGGGCATCGGATTGACGGTGCCGCGCAGCGAGCAGGTCGGCACGCTTCGGGAGGCCTTTGAGGTGGCCGAGTCCTTGGGATACCCGCTGATTGCCCGCCCCAGCTTCACGCTGGGCGGGACCGGAGGCGGCATCGCCTACAACGCCGAGGAACTGACCACCATTGTGGCCCAAGGTTTGATTGAGAGTCCCTCTCACACGGTACTTCTGGAGGAGTCGGTCATCGGTTGGAAAGAGTACGAGATGGAGGTGATGCGTGATCGCGCCGACAACGCGATCATCGTCTGCTCGATCGAGAACCTCGATCCGATGGGGGTTCACACGGGCGACTCTATCACCGTCGCGCCGGCTCAGACCTTGACCGACCGGGAGTATCAGCAGATGCGGGACGCTTCCCTGGCGGTCCTGCGCGCCATCGGCGTGGAGACCGGCGGCTCCAACATCCAGTTCGCCGTCGATCCGGAGACAGGAAGAATGGTCGTCATCGAGATGAATCCCCGGGTCTCTCGGTCCTCGGCGTTGGCGTCCAAGGCCACAGGATACCCGATCGCCAAGGTGGCGGCGCTTCTGGCGGTGGGCCACACTCTTGACGAGATCGCGAACGACATCACGCGGCGCACGACCGCGGCTTTTGAGCCGACTTTGGACTACGTGGTGGTGAAGATGCCGCGCTTCCAGCTTGAGAAGTTCCCGGGTGCGGATCCTTGGTTGACCACGCAGATGAAGTCCGTCGGCGAGGCGATGGCCATAGGTCGCACCTTCAAGGAGGCGCTGGGCAAGGCGCTCCGCTCTATGGAGCTCGATGCGACGCCCAAACTCGACTTCGATCGCATCGCCGAGTACCTGGCGAACCCCACACCCGAACGGTTGGCCTACATCTACGCGGCACTGCGCCTGGGCTACACCGTCGATGAGATTCACACCTACACGCATATCGATCGGTGGTTCCTG
>JBNGDU010000361.1:0-7660 GCA_049975025.1 Anaerolineae bacterium | reverse complement strand
CCTCTGTCGTTCACGAACAAGCTAATGCAAAAAGCAGCACTTCCATAAGGTAAATCGGAGCGGATCGGTAAACGCCAACTAAAACAGAGAGAGTTGCTCGGCGTCGGGCGGGGGCGTGTACTCCTCCGGCTCAAACTTCCCGTCAAGAATGTCGCGCAAGCGATCGAAATCCGCCTCGATCACGCTTCTCAGACTCGGCTGATGAAGCGCCGCCGCCGGATGGTACATGGGCAGATAGATCTGGTCACCTACTCTGCGAGCCTGTCCGTGGACGACCGAGATCTTCTCATCGGGAAAAGCCCGCGCCATGGAATGGCGTCCGAGGGTGACAATGACCTTAGGGTTGATGATCTCGATCTGAGCATCAAGGTAGGGTTTGCAGGCCTCAACTTCCTCCTCCCGCGGATCGCGATTTCCGGGGGGACGGCACTTGATCACGTTGGTGATATAGACTCGCCGGCGATCGATGTCCGCCTTCTCCAGTAACTCATTGAGAAAGCGACCCGCCGCGCCCACAAATGGGATACCCTGTTGATCCTCGTGGAAACCCGGGGCCTCGCCAATGAACATGATCATCGCATCAGCTGGGCCGTCGCCCGGAACGGCTTTGGTACGTCCCACGTGCAAGGGACATTTAGTGCAGGTGCGCACCTCAGCGCGAATCGCTTCCAAAGCCTTCTCTTGATCTCCTTCCATCCTGCATCCTCCTTGTGCAACGTCGTGCACTGATCCCATCTAGCGCTTCTGCCATGAACCGCGCGCTGTTAGGCGCCCCCGTGACTTCGCAACGCAATACTTGTGCCGCGGGCTCGGGATCAATCCTTGTCAACTGTCTCAATGCCCCGTTCCGTGCTCAAATCAGCTAGCTGTGTCTCGATACAGCGACGGAAATCCCTGTCGTCTTCGACCCCCACCTGCATGTAGTAGGCGTCCTCGCCATCAGCATAATACCTCCGGAGCCGGGAACGTGCCTCAAACCCATGCTTAATGTACAAGGCCTGCGCGATCTCATTGGACACACGCACCTCCAACCCCACAACCTTGGCCCCGTCCCGCAAGGCATGGTTTAAGGCAACTAGGAACAGAATCTCACCCAGTTGTTGACCACGCCATTCCTGGCGCAGGGCCAAAGTGCTGATATGCCCCCGCTCACCCTCTACGCGCATCCCGACAAATCCCAACAATCGCGCAGACTTACGTCGCCGGTGATCGAACCAGGACTTGTTCAGGGTCGGATCCAACAGCTCTAGGACAAAATAGTGGGCATTCTGGTTGAAGTAAAGCTCCTGCACGTAGGCGGATTCAGGCCAGGGAGACTGGAAGACCAGGCGATCCAAAGCCACAACGGCAGGAATATCCCTCCCCACCATAGGCCGAACACGAAAAGTGCTGCTGGAGTTCATCTGGCATAGAGCGGCAACAATGCCGACGGGGCATCAACCTGGTTCGCTCGCAGTCTCTTCCACGCGATTTCAGCTAGAAAGCCTGCCCGGCGGAGATGAAAAGCGGGACGGGGAATCACCACCTGACCAAATGTCTTACGCAGAGCTTCCCACCCCGGAGGTTCAATCTCCCCAACGACTACCGCAGGAAGCTTCAACAACTCCACAAGCTTCGGCCACTCGACGACTTGCACACCGGTCTCAGCCTGCCAGCCTCCGCTTTCCCAGTGATAACGCGCATATCCCACGCGCTTGCGACCCGCCGCGAAAACCGCGTAAAGCGGTCGATCACTGCGGGGTTGGGCCGAAGCAAGGATGTCCAGGGTGGTGATGCCGACCAGGGGCAACTTCCTGGCAGATGCCAATCCCTTCGCCACTGAGACCCCAATGCGAACGCCGGTGTAAGAGCCGGGGCCGATGCAAACGCCGATGGCGGTCACATCCTCAGCCGTCAAATCCGAGGATGCCAACAACTGCACGACGCGCGGCAGAAGCGTCACCGTATGGCGGTTGACCGACTCCCACGTGCACTCGGCGCGCAGTGTGGTGCCATCGTGCAACGCGACGCTGGCACGAGATGTAGCTGTATCTAAAGCCAATAACATTAGAGCCCCAAGATTTCGTGGCGAAAATGATCTAGGATCGCTTGGTGATGCGTCCCGTGGGCCTGGAACATCAACGAGCGGCGGTATTCGTCCAGCATCCGCATCTGAATCCAAAGGTGTTCCTCAGGAAAGAGGCCGGGATGGCGATCAGACCACTCAACGAGACAGACCGCGTCACTGTCGCCTAAGATCTCCTCCAAACCCAGCATCTCCACCTCCGCAACGGAGTTCAGGCGATAGAGATCGATGTGATATAGCTCCAGGCTGTCCTGGTGGCGCTGATGGCGGCGCACCAGGGTGTACGTCGGGCTCACCAGCCGTGAGGTAGAACCCCAACCCATACCCACGCCCTGGGCAAAAACCGTCTTGCCGGCCCCCAGACCCCCCTCCAGAGCGACGACCTCACCGCCGTTGAGATAACGGCCCAGACGCGCACCCAGGCGACACGTCTGCTCAGGGCTGCGGCTGATGAACTCCAGGGTGTCTTTCGTTAGAATTGGCATGGGTTTCTTCGCGAGCTAAACTGTGGATTATTATACTACAAGGCAAAGGAGTTCCAATCGGTGGGGCCGCGACCGTGGACGCGCAACCCACTATCCACGCCGTCATCGTTGCCGTTGTATGGGCAAGGCATTCCCGCAACGCGTGACAATCCATCGTGCCCCCGCACGCGGGACCATGCCCCGCGGACCAACGGCGTTAACGGAATGCCTCGCCCCACAACCCTGTGAGGACCAGCATACAATCTCCAACTTCGAACATCCAAAACCCAGAGCCCAACGGGCAACAGAAAACCGTAAACTGAGAACTTCCGTTCCGCATCACATAATGCCCAGATTGCGCATTTCACCACCTTGAAGTATCCTGATCCTGGGCAAGACGCGACCATCGTGCGGGTATTGTGAGGAATCCGCGGCGGTGTTGCGGTACCTGCAACATCGCCCTGTTAGTGTGGAGTCGAAGTCAGAGTGGAAGACGGAGACACACCCTAACGGAGGTGTACGATGGCCCACTGGCGTAGAAAAGAGAAAGACTTCGAGGACATCGATCGGCTCATCCGGCGGCGTCCCGGCATCCGCCCGGCCGAGATCGCCCGCGAGTTCAACGTCGCCCGCTCCACCATCACCCGACGACTCCCCAGCCTGGAGGAAGCCGGCTACCTCTACACTGAGGACGACCGCGGGGGGCTTTGGCCCTTCAAGCGCCGCCGCTAGCGGCTACGGGTGCGACGCGCCTTATTTTAGTGTGATGCGCCCCGAATACAGGACATCTTGACAGCAGCGGCGTGATTCGACGATCACGCCCCACCGATTACCCGACTCCGCTAGAAAAGCGCGCGACTGTTGCGGAATTCAGGCATCACCTTTGATAGAATAGAAGCACAGCCAACAGAGGAGCGAAATCATGTCAGAGAGAGCCGCCAACAAAGCTGACCGCCTCCTACAAATCGAGCAACTACTGCTCGAGTATCCTGAAGGCCTGACACAGGCCGAGATCGCCCGCCGGATCGGCGTCCACCGATCGACGGTCAAACGCTATCTGCCCGACCTGACCCACCGGTTCCCGATCTACGACACGCCTGACGGGCGGATTGCCATCGACCGGAGGAGCTACCTCACCGAGGTCCGCTTCACCCTTCACGAGGCCTTAGCCGTTCACCTCGCCGCACGGCTGATGGCCAAGACCACCGACAAACAGAACCCCCACGCCGCCTCCGCGCTGCGCAAACTGGGGACGTCGCTGGAGCGCCTGGCTCCCTTCATCAGCGAGCACGTACGCCACGCCGCCGAGGTGATGGACACCGCGGCCCAGCGTTACGACCCCGTCTACATCGAAGTGCTGGAGGCGCTGACCGACGCCTGGTCGCGGGGGCGCAAAGTGGCGCTCAAGCATCAGATGGACGACGGTCGGGTCTTCGACTACACCTTTGCGCCCTACTACATCGAACCCTACCCGCTAGGTCGGACGAGCCACGTCATCGGCTTGCGCGAGCCGCCCGGCGCCGTGCGCACCTTCAAGATCGAGCGCATCCGCACCGTCGAGGTGCTCAACGAGTCCTACACGCTCCCCGAGGACTTCAACCCGACGGAGCACCTGGCCGACGCCTGGTCCATCTGGACCAGCGAGCGGGAGCCTGTCGAGGTTGTGCTGCGCTTCCACCCGCGGGTCGTGCACCGCGTGCAAGAGACCCGTTGGCACCGCAACGAGCAGACCGTGCCGCAGCCCGACGGCAGCCTGATCTGGCGCGCGCCCATCGCCGAGCCCCGCGAGATGCTCCCCTGGATCCGGGGATGGGGCGCCGACGTGGAGGTGCTGGCGCCGGAGCAGGTACGGAAGCAAGTGACGCGAGGCATCGGAGAACAAGTCAAGGTGTATAGTCTTGACGCTCCGATACACACTTCCGACGACCTGAAGCACCTGCGCTGCTGGGGTAAGACTGATCCGCTGACCAACGATTTTCACCCGGCAGTTTTCCACATGCTCGATGTTGCGAACGTAGCTCGGCAGCTTCTAGGGGGTTCTGCCTCTCCGCGTTGGCGGAATACACTGGCGCGAGCTCTGGATGTCTCACCCGAATCCCTGGGAGATTGGCTCCCTTACGTGGTTTCGCTTCACGATCTCGGCAAGATTTCAGCTTCATTTCAGAGCGTGAACACCTGGCAGTTTGGTCGCCTTAAAGGCGAGGGGTTTGATTTTGGATCTTGGCGCAAGGGGCTTAGCGAGCACCACACTAAGGTCGGCAGTGCAATACTTGAGGAGGTGCTCCCAGGTCAATCTGCATCGCGGCGATTCAGCTATGTGTGGCAAGTCGTTATTGGTTCGCACCATGGCACCTTCGCGCCCCAGCACGATCTGGATGTCACAAGAGCGCGGTTGTCACGCTACGAACCACCGATGTGGGCTGATCTGCGGGCTACAGCGGAACAGATGCTACGCGAGCAGCTTTTGAATATAGAGTTGCGGCGTCTTCCCGAACCTATTGATCTCGCTTTGGCGACGCTCACGCTGTCGGGCTTCACTATCTTGTGTGATTGGCTTGGGTCTGACGAACGCTTCTTCCCGCCCACCTCCGATGTTTCTTGGGAGGCCTACGCCGAGTTGAGTGAATGTCGTGCTGCACGAGCCGTGCATACCGCTGGATTCGCATCACGCATCCATAGCAGCGTACCAGATACCTACAATGGTCTCTTTCCGGACAAACTACCTCCTCGTCCTCTCCAGACTGCAATCGATGATATCCCTGATCATACGCTCGGCGACCAGTGTTTGGCGATAATCGAAGCGCCAACAGGAGAAGGCAAGACGGAAGCTGCTCTTACACTGGCTCACCGTTTAGCTAAGGCCACTGGCACCGAGGAGATCTACTATGCGCTTCCAACAACCGCTACAAGTAATCAGATGTTTCGGCGCCTGGAAGAATATCTGCGCAAACGACTTGATCTCACAACTGAGGTTCAGCTGATTCACGGACAGGCGCATCTTCTGGAAGACGACCTTCGCGCTCAACCTATGGATAGTGAAGAAGAGACCGGAGATGCAATTGAGTGGTTCACGTCGAAGAAGAGAGCCATTCTGGCACCATTCGGCGTGGGAACCATCGACCAGGCCGAATTAGCAGCTCTCAATGTGAGACACGGCGCTTTGCGCCTAATGGGGCTAGCAGGCAAGGTAGTCATCTTCGACGAGGTTCACGCCTACGATACGTATATGACGACAATCCTGGAGACACTGCTGCATTGGCTCTCCAAGCTGGGCACGTCTGTAATCATGCTCTCGGCGACGCTGCCCATCTCACAACGGAAGCGCTTAGCACAGGCCTACAATGGTGGCCTACCGCATGACAGTGATGCCAACAACCGATATCCCAGTCTGTTGATCTCACGGCCCGATGGAACAGTCTACCAGGTTAGCCCACCAGCGTATCAACCAGCACGGCGACTTGGTCTGCGAACATTCTACGTGGACGATGAGGAACCCGAGGACAAAGCGAGGTGGCTACTCGATGCTGTCAGAGATGGTGGTTGCGCTTGTTGGATCACCAATACAGTTGACCGAGCTCAACGGCTCTTCGCAGCGCTCCGCCAGCTGGACGGCGCTGGTTCCAAAGCCACCCAAGGCCTTGATCTCTCACTGATTCATGCGCGTCTGCCTTTGGAGGATCGGATGAGGCGCGAGCAAGACTTGACGGCTAAATATGGACCACAAGGGCGACGTCCTCACCGCGGTATTGTTGTCGGCACCCAGGTGTTGGAACAGAGCTTGGACTTGGACTTCGATGCGATGGTTTCCGATCTCGCGCCGATTGACCTCCTGCTGCAGCGCGCTGGCCGACTGCAGCGACACGACACAGCGCGACCGGAAGTCTATAGCCAAGGACCCGTGCTGTGGATACAGACCCCAATGGCTTGCGGTGGGGATGCTCTTGGCGTTGATAGCGTCATCTATGATGAGTTTCTATTAAAGCAAACTTGGGCTGCTATTGCGAATCTCGATGAGATCACATTGCCTGGCGACTACAGGCCTCTAGTAGAGGCTGTGTACGGTGACCAGGGACTCGATCAAGGACAGGACCTAGAAGAGGCATGGGAGAAGCTGCAGCGTAAGGAATCAGAAGCGCGCAAGCAGGCTCAAGCACGGTTGATTCCCCGATCTGATGTTGGGCGTGCTTTCTTTCGTCAGATAGCTGCTCTCACCTTTGAGGAAGATGAAACGGGCGCCGGATGGACCGTAGCGCAGACACGGCTGGGGAGGGAAAGCGTGAATGTGGTTCCGCTGGAGCGTGCAGAAGGCGGCGCATGTCATCTCCCCGATGGTCAGACGGTCGCAACTGATCGCGCGGCCTCACCGAGACTCCAGCTACACATACTGCGGCAGCAACTGCGCGTTAGCCGCCCTGAGATCGTACGGACAATCAAGGAGGAGGAAAGGCCAAGACTATTCAATGAATCAGCTCGACTTCGGTATGTCTATCCGCTCTGGTTGGATCGAGGAGCACGCAGATTTCCAACACAGAGCGGGCACCTCGTTGTCTCACTTGACCGAGAATTGGGCTTAGTCATTAGAAAGGAGTCAAGTCTATGAATGTACCGAAACCGTCCTTCAATCTGTGGACCGAACCCTGGATCACTCTCGAGACACCTGATGGCAGCTTGCGGGAGTTGAGCCTTGAGAAGACACTGAAGCATGCCCACGAACTGCGTGCTATCTATGACCCTTCCCCACTAGTCATTGCTAGTATCCACCGATTGCTCACGGCGATTGTCCATGACATCATCCGCCCTGCGCGTGATGAGGATCTGGCTGAAGTGTGGAAAGCGGAGCGGTATGCAGAGTCGGAGATTCACCTATTTGGTGAGCGCTACGCGCATCGCTTTGATCTCTTCTCCAGGGAGACCCCATTTCTTCAAAGTGCCGATTTGCCCCTAGAGCCTGAGAAGCGGGCGCCCGGCATGAAGCCAGTCTCGTACCTCATAGAAGAGATCCCGGCAGGAACCGAGGTAGCGCACTATCGTCACGGTGTGGCTGATGACTATGTCTTCTGTCCTGTTTGCGCTGCCCGCGGGCTTGTCACCATTCCAGCCTTCGCGACGTCTGGCGGGGCTGGCATTAAGC
>JBNGDU010000360.1:0-7684 GCA_049975025.1 Anaerolineae bacterium | reverse complement strand
ATATGATCGAACCGGCGACGCCAGTCGATCTCGCCTTCGATCGTATCCGTCTCAGCTTTCAGGGGCCCGTTCAGCAGGTGCCATATCCCGCCTTCTGCATCCTCCACGACCTCGACGACCTGCTGACCTCCCAAAGTCCCGGTGTCGTAGGGCTGCCCACCCGAAGTGGGGTAGAATGCCGTTCGGTTGAGCCTGACGGCAGGCCTTGTGACCCCGTCCTCTCCTTCGATGGCTTTCCGCTCTAATAGGCGCGCACTGAAAGTGCGGGCCCACGCGTCTTCATAATAGAGGCGCTGGGTCATTCAATTGGCTCCTCAGACGTCATAGCGACCCCAATAAATGAGTGCGGGGCCCACGCGTCTTCATAATAGAGGCGCTCGGTCATTCGGTCTCCTCGTCATAGACGACAACGGCCTCCGGCAGGTCGCGCGGTATGGTGAAGAAGAACGTGGATCCCTCACCCAACGTCGTCTCAAACCAGATGCGTCCACCGTGTGCCTCAATAGCAAGCTTGGTGAATGCCAGTCCAATACCGGCCCCCTTGGCGAATTGCATAGATCCTCGGAAGAAAAGCTCGAACATATGCTGCTGATCTTCGGGTGCTATACCAGGCCCATTGTCGGCCACAGCAAAGACAAAAGCTTCGTCGTTCAGCTCGGCGCTCACGACGATCTCTCCTCCCCGCTGCGTGTACTTGATAGCGTTCCCGATAAGATTGACGAAGATCCGCCGAATCAAGTCCGGATCGCCATACATTGACGGAAAGTCGGGCGGCACCCGCATCTGCAGAGACTGCTGACGCTGCTCCGCTGAGTTGGCAACTGTCTCCACAACTTCACTGACAATCTTGGCAACATCGATCTCGCGAACCGCAAGGTTCCGTGCCTTCGTCTGAAGTCTAGCCGCGTTCAGGATGTCACTGATGAGATCCTCCATGCGGCGGGCACTGCGCAGAGCAATGCCCAACACCTGTTGCACCGGAATCGTGACATCGCGCTCGCGCCAGGCCGTCAGCACAAGATCCAAGCTGTTGAGTATGTTGCCGAGAGGGGCGCGCAGATCGTGCACGACCATATTGGCGAACTGCTCCCGGGTGCGCTCCAGCTTGACGCGACGGCTGACGTCGTGGGCAACCCACTGATAGGCCTCGCCCTCCAGGACCTCATCCGGCAAGCGCGCGAGTGTGACGTCAAAGACCCGCAGCGGGTCCGTTGAAAGCTCGAACTCCCAGGTCGTCGAGCCCGTTTCACGAAGCTCATCCTTAAGCTGCGAGAACCGGGACTCACTTAGGCCCACCTGACTTAACGAGAACCCCGCCAAGTCATCCTTATCCAAGTCGAGCCGGCGAACCGCCGATCGATTCGCCTCAATGAGGTGGCCCTCGGGTCCAAGTACCACAACAGGGGTGGGATTCCAATCGAACAACCGTTGGTAATGAATCTCAGCCGATGCTTTACTCACGAATCTTGCTTCCCGTCGAATACAACCACTTCCTTGCCCTGCAGACGTTCCAAGATCCTATCAGTCACCAGGTCAAGATGATCGTGGTTGGCCACAAAATCCAATTGATCAGTCGGTATGGTCAGAACGGGGCAAAGCGAAAAGTGCTCAAACCAGTCCTCATAGAGGTGGTTGAGCTGTTCGAGATACTCGTTGGAGATATGTCGCTCATACGCACGCCCCCGGTTCTCAATGCGATGCCTCAACGTAGGCACCGAAGCCCGCAGATAGATCACCAGGTTCGGAGGTGGGAGAATGGAGGTGACGGCTCGATAGAGCTCCGAATAGGTCTCGTAATCTCGCTCATCCATGAGTCCCTGAATATGGAGATTCCTGGCGAATATCTCCGCGTCCTCGTAGACGGTACGATCCTGGATCACGGAGTTGGGTCGGTCTAGCAACTGCCGATGATGTCGCAATCTGCGAGCCAGGAAGAAGACCTGTGAATGAAAACTCCAACTCGGCATATCCTCGTAGAAATCCGCCAGGTACGGGTTATCGCTAACCCCTTCAAGGAAGGGTTCCCAGTGCAGTCGCTGACTGAGAAGCGACGTGAGCGTGGACTTACCTACACCGATGTTCCCGGCGACCGCGATGAAGTACTTTGTCACATCTCACTCCTCGGATTCTAGTTGAATGCCGGTGCGCTGTGCGAGGACAGTCAGAGCGCGATGCGCATCACACAAAGCACCACGCACCGATTCAGGGGCGCCATCCGGCCCGACTGGCGCCTGCTGGGAGAGCGCCCCACCGATGCGGCCCACGGCTTCCGCAAGGGCCAGGAAATCTCCCAGCGCCTGCCAGTTCGCCTCCGAACGGGGCTCCGGGCTGGGCGTGGAGGTCAACTTCCACGCCGGGCGGGGCCCACCGGCAAACGAAATCCTGGGCAACGTGGGTTGTCGCACCCCCGCGAGCGCAGACCGGATGCGCTGCTCGACATCATCGAGATCCTCAGGGTCGCGCACAAAATCCAGGCCATCTGTATCCATCATCAAGACCGGGGCGGTGTCGTATCCGGCGAACAGGTCGTCATACCCCTGACGGAGAGTCGCGATATAGTCACGATCCATCTGACGTTCATAAGTCCGATCGCGCATCGCGATCCTTGCCATCAAGGTGTCGATGCTGGCGCGAAGGTAAACGACGAGGTCGGGTTGACGCACCTTTTCTGCCAAGGCAGCATAAAGACGATCGTACATCTCCAATTCATCGTCGCTTGCGATGTTGATGTGGGCAAAGAGCTTGTCTTTGTCGAAGAAGTAGTCAGACAATATCGTCCCATCGACCAGCATGCCCGGTATCGTCTGCTGTTGCCTGTACCGACTCAGCAGGAAAAAGAGCTGCGTCTGGAAAGCATAACGCGCACGATCACCATAGAAGTCCGAGAGGAACGGATTCTTGTCGAATGCCTCAAGAACGGTGTCACCCTGAAAGCGAGGCTGGAGCAAGCGCGCCAACGTGGTTTTCCCCACACCGATGACGCCCTCAATCGCGATATAGGGATGGTTATGTGCTATGGACAGGGATGCCCTCCCTTGTAGGTAGTGTAGATCTGTGGTCGCTCAACTTGGGCGGATCATGCCGGATCTCGTGATCGTCACTTGAGAATACCCTGAGGCACCTAGATGTCAACAGACCAGTGGTATGGCTGGGCTACTCACCATCGGGGGGGATCCACTCACCCGCCGCTGCATGGGATCCGGCCAAATATCCGCTGGTGAATGCCGCCTGCAGGTTGAACCCTCCGGTATCCGCGGCCAGATTCAGTAACTCCCCCACGATATAGAGACCGGCTACCTTCCTAGACTCGAAGCTCACCGGATCGACCTCTTTGAGCGAGACCCCGCCCGCGGTCACCATCGCCGCTGAAAGCGGCAAAGAGCCCGTGATCGTCCAACGGAATGACTTCAGCAAGTCCACGATGGCTTCGCGCTCGTCCGACTGAATGGAATGCACAGGGCGGCCCTCTGAAAGCGGGCTCAGATCCGCAAGAACATCGGCCAGCGAGCTGGGTATCCATCCCCGAAGCAGCGTTCGAAGTCGCTGATGGGGATGGGTCTCGAACTCGTTCTGAAGGCGCTCATGGACCTCATCTCGCCGCATACCGGGCTTGAGATCGATCACTAAAACCACCTCGCGACCGGCCCGCAGCTCTTCGACGACGGCGCTCGACGCCGTGAGGATCAGAGGTCCGGAGACGCCGAAGTGGGTGAAAAGCATCTCACCCACCTCTGGCATAGGATAAGGTATGCGGAGAGGTCGTTCCCGGCCGCTCGGCGTGCGAACCTTGAAAATGCACTGAACGTTGCGTAGGCTGAGACCCTGGAGCCTCTTGGCGAGTGAGCGCTCAGCCACCGTGAGGGGCACCAGGGCTGGACGGAGAGGCACGATCGTGTGGCCCAAGGCCTGAGCCATAACGTAACCCTCGCCCGTTGACCCCGTCGCCGGCCAGGAGGCACCACCGGTGGCCAGGACGACCTTCTCGGCAGGCAGTCTGGCCCCGTCAGCCAAATCGACCGCTTGCACCGCGACGTGGTCGGTCAACACCTGCTTCACGCGGGCCCGATATCTGATCTCGACGCCGTGCTCCACGCCATACCGCACCAAGGCGTCCCGTACGTCAGCCGCCCGTCCCGAGGTCGGGAAGACGCGTCCGCCGCGCTCTGTCTGCGTCTCGACACCGTAGCGTCTGAGGAGATCGAGCAACTCATCGCGGAAGAAGCGGTGAAAGGCGTTCCGGAGGAATTGACCGTTGTGACCATAGTGCGAAATGAAGAGCTCGATAGGATCGGTGTTCGTGATATTGCATCGAGACTTGCCACTGACGAGGATCTTCTTGCCGGCCTCGTCCATCTTCTCCAACAGCATCACACGGGCACCCAACTCGGCAGCGCGCCCCGCCGCCATCAGGCCCGCTGCACCGGCACCAACCACCACCACGTTGTCAGCCATACCACCTTCGCTTGCCGGGGATCTCGCCCTCCCCACAGATAGACCGCATCACCATCACATCATCCTCGCTTCAACCCGAGCACAATCAAGCGCAGAGACACGTCCTCGCTCGAGTTGGAGATGCTGTAAAACTCCACATCGTCGACAAGCGCTGCGTCGCCCGGTCGTAGCGGACGGGCGACAACAGGGCTGCCCGGTGTCGGACGATGATAAAGGTAGCCCGTCCCGTCGATGACGTACAGCACGGTATCGAACCCGAGATGCTGTGTCTGTCCCGTTGAGGCGCCGGGAAGGAGCTCGACGTCCTTAACGAAAGCAAACTGCCTGTTCTCCAGTAGGTGCTCCGCGGTGCCGGGACTCTCACTAAAGAGCCAACGCACCACCGTTTCGCCCGTTCCCTGCCAACCCTGGGGCATCTTGGGAGCGGGCCCAGCGGGGCCATAGCTCACGCGCTTGATGTTCATCGCGCACTTGAACAAAACGCCGGACACCCGATCGTACGGCGCCCGGTTAATGTTTGCACCGCCCTCGGCGTCGTGGAATTCCTCCGCCGGAATCGGTTCCGGCTCCCAGCCGACTTCGTCTTCTCGGGTCACTTACCAGCCCCCTGTCACTTAAGACCACAAACTGCCAAGCCGCGTGCTATCCGTCGGACCGCTTCCGGCGGCTCATCATACCACCCGCGCGCCGGTGGCGCACGGCAACAACCTCAGACATAATGGATAGCGCGATATCTGACGGCGACTTACCGCCAATGTCCAGTCCGACGGGACCGTAGATCCTGTCAAGGTCGCTCTCTTTGAAGCCGGCCTCACGCAGGCCCTCGCAGCGCTCGGCCTGCGTCTTTCGGCTGCCCAGGAAACCAACGTAGTAGGCCTCACTTTTGAGTGCTAGGGTCAAAGCCGGAATATCAAACTTCGGATCGTGGAACAGGACGACGACGGCCCACCCAACATCCAGATCCTCCGGCTTGAAGACCTCCTGGGGCCAGCCGAAGCGCAGCTCAAAGCCGGGAAACCGGTCCTCTTGAAGAAATGCCCGCCGCGCATCGCTGATAATCACCTCGTAACCGCAAATTCTCGCCAGTTTGGACAGCGGCATGGCGATATCGGTAGCGCCAAAGATCAACAGCGTGGGAGGCGGTGGGATGACTTCGATGAAGACCTCACCGTGCTGATAGCTATGCTTCTCGGCATGCGGTCCAGGCCAGGCCTCGGCGATGTCCATCAGCACCTGCCCGTCCAAGTCGGGATCTCCCAGCGAACCCAACGTCTCACCATCCGACTTGTGGAGAAGGTGTTCGGGGCGGTCTGTCCGAGACGCGAAGGCGACCGAACGTCCGGCGTCGACCTCCTCAAGCAGGACTTCGTGGAGCTCGGTCCAACGCTCAACCAATACGTCGATAGCGCCACCACATGAGAGCCCCACGCCCCAAGCTTCCTCATCGCTAATACCGTAGAATGGACGGCGGATCTTCACCCCGTTCTCTAAAATCATCTCCATCTCAGCGATCACATCGCCGTCGACGCACCCGCTGCTGACCGATCCTGCCACATCTCCTTCCGACGTGATCGCCATGCGCGTGCCGGTCGCGCGCAGAGAGGAACCTTGGGTCTCGACAATCGTCGCGACCGCGATCTCGGTCTTCCCGGACTGCAGCCATCGTTTGAGATCAGGGACGATATCTCTCATTCAACACTCCTATTGTTCCGTATCTTGACCATCTGAGATAGTTCGACCTTGCCGCGGTCGCCAAACACGTGATCTTACCGTGCCGTCACCAAAAACTCGGACAACCTCAAAACGCACACGACCTTGAGCAACCGCATCCGCGATGCGACGTTGCTCCTGTGTGAGCACGGACTTGCCGCGCTTGATGTCCAGGATCACCACCTCAAGATTCCGACCATCGCTCTGACCGTCCTTGCAGGCACTGTATCCATTGAAGACCACATAGTCAATGGGGTCGCCCAAAAACCGCGCATCCGCGGGCCAATAATCGAATCCTGGTAACAGCGGTGCTACCTGCTCGGCCATCTTGCCCTTCAATACCGCCCGGCTTTGATTCGCGCTACTCCGCCGTGCGTAAGCAACCGCCTCTCGATGCTGCTCCTTAAGGTCGCGAATCCGAGCCTCGTAGGCCCGAGCGATACGGGATCGATCCGCCTCAGCCCGGGCATCATAGGCATCTGCGATCTCCTCGCGGAGTGCCTCCCGGTCCACTTCGTCGCGGCGACGCGAGAAATACGTGGCGATGAAGACGCCGATGACGATCCCCAAGATGACCAGCACTACCTCGTTCATGGTATCAATCCCAGAAGCGGGGAGCGCGCTTGACGAACACTCCTGTTCCCAGGCTTCCCACAAACTCACCGTCCCGCACCAAAAACTCGCCCCTCCGGATCGTGCTCACAACCCGTCCACGGGTGTGGATACCTTCAAAGGGAGTGTATCCGGCGACCATGTGTAGGCCTGCGGCAGTGATCATCCCATCGAAGCTGGGATCGAAAATCACGAGATCACCATCGGCGCCGGGACGCACGACCCCTTTCCTCGGCCAAAGATTGTAGGTGCGAGCCGGATTAACGACCATCATGCGGACGAGATCAGGCCACGTGATGCGCCCCTCCGCGACCCCGTAGGTCGCTATGAGAGACAAGAGCGTCTCCGTGCCGGGCAAGCCGCCGGGCGTCTTCGTGAAGTCATCAAGCGCCAGCTTCTGGGCCTTCTTGTAGTCACAGTGGTCCGTGACGATCATGTCCACCTGACCACGCGACACAAGATCCCACAGCTTCGTAGTCTCAACCGGATCCCGGAGCGGAGGTTGTAGGATGTACCGCCACGGCTCACTGGTCGCGTACGCCGTGTTGTCTAAGAGTAGATACTGAGGCGTCGTCTCTGATAAAGCGACGTGTCCCTCATCTCGTGCAGCGATGACCATATCCGCTGTCTTACCGGTCGAATTGTGCGCGATCACCACCGGCGCGCCGGTAGCCTTAGCGAAGAAGAGCACCCGTGCAGCAGCCTCCTGTTCCGCCAGAGCCGGTCGGGAGGCACCGTGATAGCGCCACCCGGTTTGCCCATTGGCCACAAGCGCCTGAATCTGCGCGCTGACCAGGGCGTCGTTCTCGCAATGCACCAAGCTGATCAATCCATATCGCGCGCTGGCCTCCAGCAGCCGCAGGAGCACAGCGTCATCAGCATAGTAGTTCGGCCGGTAGGTGGTGTAGAG
>JBNGDU010000359.1:0-7703 GCA_049975025.1 Anaerolineae bacterium | reverse complement strand
AAACTGGCCCTGAGGATGAGGGAGACCGGAGGTAGACTCGGGACGAGCACCGGGCCGCGGTCAGAGCCGGGTTCTTCGTTGGATCGCGATGGACGACGCGGAGCATCGAGAGGTACGTGTCGACGATCCGGCGATGGCGGGCGGCGTCGGCATGGTCTATTGCGAGACCGCATGAGATCTACCGTAGGGTGATTGGGAGCCCCTATGTCAACGTACGAGACGATCAACTTCGCGATCCTGGGCGCTGGCGTGGCAGCGGACTTCCATCGCCAGGCTATTGAGGCCAACGCTGATCGGGGAGCGCATCTGAAAGCGGTGGCCTACTACAACCCAGGACGTTTCGACGCGATCGGCGCCACATTTGGCGCCCCCTGCATGACGTACGACGAGGTCCTTGCCGATCCCAAGGTGAACGTCGTCTGCATCTGCACGCCAAGCGGTCAGCATGCTAAGCAGGCCATCGCCGCCGCCAGGGCAGGGAAGCACGTGTTGGTCGAGAAGCCGATGGCTTTGAGCCTGAAGGGGGCCGACGCCATCATCGATGCTTGTCAACAGGCCAGGGTCAAGCTGGGAGTGACGCTGCAGCGCCGAGCCGAGCTGCTGTTTGCCCGCATTCACGACGCGATCGAGGCCGGTGACCTGGGTGAGCTGACATTGGGCCTGGTGACGCTTCCCTACTACCGCTCGCAGGCCTACTTCGACCAGGCCGACTGGCGGGGACGCTGGGCCCTGGACGGCGGCGGCGTGTTGATGAACCAGGGCATTCACCTGTTAGATCTGTTGGTCTGGTATCTAGGTGAGGTCTTGGACGTATCTGCGCACGCTGATACGCTGCAGCGAGACATTGAGGTAGAAGACACCCTAGTGGCGACGCTGCGCTTCGCAAACGGCGCCCTGGCCACGGTGACGGCGACGACGACGGCGCGACCAGGATTCTCCCACCGACTTGAGCTGTACGGCACGAACGGCGGGATCCAGGTCGAGGGCGAATCGATCACTCGATGGGAACTCGCCGAGTCAGGCCAGGCGATCGTTCCCCCTACGGTAACCGGCGCGGCCACGGGTGCAGGAGCCGGTGGTGATCCCCGAGATATCTCGCCCACGGGCCACATCAATGTCTTTCGAGACTTCATAGAGGCGCTGCGGGAGGATCGTGCGCCTGGAGTCGACGGTACCGAGGGAAGGCGCAGCCTCGCCGCCGTGCTCATGATCTACGAGGCCGCTGGCCTGCTCGAGGTCACCTGAGGCCCCCCACGGCATGACGATGAGGAAGCAGGAAGCATACAGAGCTGGACGAAGCCAGCAGGGTGGTATCGATCGCATTCACACCCTAGATCCCGGGAGTGTAAGCAGCCATTACCAGAGGCCAGGAGGTTGATGTATGACGGACGTGAGATGGCGGTTGGACCCCGACCGTTTCTTTGATCCCGATCCGACGCAGCGGCGAGTTGCGCGCGAGTTGTATGAATTGGTCGCCGATCTGCCGATCATCAGCCCCCACGGACATGTTAACCCACGTCTCTTTGTCGACGAGGATGCGACCCTTGGAACGCCCGCCGATTTACTGATCATCCCCGACCACTACGTCTTCCGCATGCTGTACTCCCAGGGGATCTCGCTGGAGTCGCTGGGCGTACCACGAATTGATGGAGGAGAGGTGGAGCAGGATCATCGGAGAATCTGGCAGATCTTCGCCGAGAATTTTCATCTCTTCCGCGGCACCCCCACGGGCATCTGGTTGACGCAGGAGCTGATTGAGGTCTTCGGGATCGATCAGAAACTCACGAGTGACACAGCCCAGGAGATTTACGATCAGATAGAGCAGAAGCTGGCTTTGCCTGGCTTCCAACCACGGGCGCTGTTCGATCGGTTCAACATTGAGGTGCTGACTACGAGTGATGCTGCGACTGCCCCGCTGGTCGACCACCGGCGCATTCAGGCCTCAGATTGGGCTGCCGATATCCGGCCCACGTTCCGCCCGGATGCGGTGGTCAACATCCTGACTGATGGTTGGCGCGACAGTATTGATACGCTCAGTGAAATGAGCGGCATCGCCGTCCACTCGTACGACGCCTTCATCCGTGCCCTGGAGGATCGGAGAGCCTACTTCAGGTCGATGGGTGCTACTGCCACCGATCATGCGGCGGTCTCGGCCTACACCACGCAACTCGTGCCGCGCGAGGCCGAGGCAATCTTCCAGCGTGCCCTGCGCGGCGAGGCGACGGCCGAGGACGCCCGGCGTTTCACCGGGCACATGATGATTGCCTTCGCTCGCATGTCGATCGAGGATGGGCTGGTCATGCAGTTCCACGTCGGCGCGGTGCGGAACCACAATGTCCCTCTCTACGGGCGTTTCGGCTCAGATGTGGGCGCTGATATCCCACGGCGGAGCGAGTTCGCGCTCAATCTCCGCCCGCTCCTAAACAGATACGGCAACGATCCGCGCTTGACTTTGATTGTCTTCACCCTTGACGAGTCGGCCTACTCACGCGAGCTGGCGCCGTTGGCGGGGCATTACCCGGCGATGAAGCTGGGCCCCCCATGGTGGTTCCACGACAGCCTGAATGGAATGCGACGTTACTTCGACCGGGTGATGGAGACGGCGGGCATCTACAATACCGTCGGCTTCAACGACGATACGCGAGCCTTTCCGTCGATCCCGGCTCGCCACGACGTCTGGCGCCGCGCAAGCGCCAACTGGGTCGCCGGGCTGGTTGTGCGTGGCGTTGTGGGCGAGGAAGACGGTCGCGAGATGATCCTTGACCTGGCATATCGACTGGCAAAGCGGGCCTACAAGTTCGAGCGGCAATGAGTGAAATAAGATTAGCTGTGGAGATTGAAGGATTGACGGTCTACCAGGATTCTGTGGTCGATAAGGATGATGTCAGCTACTTCCTAGCGCTCACCGATGAGGGGGAGAAACTCCTGGGAGTCAAAGGAGACGATAGCGAGTTCAAGGGGGAGTTGCAGGACGACGTGCTCCTCTGTCCGTTGACGCCCGAGAATGGTGCCGTGCTCCGCGCGCGGCTTGCCTGGCTCCGTCCGGTATGCTTGGGTCTGAGGACGTCGTTCGGCTTTGGCGATCGGCTGGGACTTGCGACGCCGGGACACGTTCGAGCGGGACAGGGATTCAGGGAAATCTCCCCGATCTTTGCCCAGCAGTCGGTGCGAGAAAACGCTCGCACGGGTCGGACACCGCAAGAGGTCCTGGACGACGCGATGTGGGGCGTGTTTCAGGCGGGCTGGCGCGGGGCATGGGGTGCCGATGCCGACCACCTCAAGACGCCGGACGATGTGGCCCCTTTTGTGATCGCGGGATACACTTTCTACACGATCGACCCCGGCGATCACGTGGACGACGAGGCCCACACGGCACCGGATGCGGCCCTGGCGTCCAAGATACACGCGCTGCCCTGGGAGGCACTTGAGATCAATAGGATGGATCTCGAGCAGCGTTACCTGGATCGATCGTTTGACCTGGGGGATTTTACGGTTGCCCTCGACCGGGAAACGCTATACCGCGCCGCGGCCAAGTATGGATGCGCCATCGCGCACACTACGCGGATGTACCACACTTTGGTCGAGCAGATGGGCGATAAGGCCTTCGAGCTGGAGGTCTCTGTAGACGAGACAGAGACGCCGACGTCGCCGGAGGAGCACATCTTTATCGCCAGCGAGCTGGAACGACTGGGCGTGGAGTGGGTCAGCCTGGCACCGCGCTACATCGGGCGCTTCGAAAAAGGCGTGGACTACATGGGCGACCTGAGCGAATTTCGGACTGAACTGGACAAACACGCCTCCATCGCCCGCGCGTTCGGGCCATACAAGCTCAGCGTTCACTCAGGCTCCGACAAGTTCAGTATCTACCCCAGCATAGCCGAAGCCACCGATGGCCTGGCCCACGTCAAGACGGCGGGCACCAGCTACCTGGAGGCATTGCGTACGGTGGGTCAGGTCGACCGCGAGTTCTTCCGCGAGATCTTGACGCTGGCGCGCGAGCGGTATGAGGCGGATCGGGTCACGTACCACGTGTCGGCGGAACTGAGCAGGGTGCCGGACCCGCATAGTGTGAACGATGATGACCTGCCGGATCTATTGGAGCAGTTCGATGCGCGACAAGCGTTGCACGTGACGTTCGGCTCGGTGTTGGATCGGTTTGGGGATCGTCTTCGGTCCACGCTTGAGGCGCACGAAGAGGTATACGCCGAACTGCTGGACCGTCATTTTCGGCGCCATCTTTCCTCCCTCGTGGAAGGGAGCGAGTAGTCCAGGTCGCGGTCGATCAGCGAAGTGTTTGTCACGGTGAGCGGCCTACGCAGGGTTCTGGTCGTCACCAGTCGGCGCAAGTGCGTCATTGAGCAGCTGGATCGTTGCGCCCAGGTTTGAGAAAAGAGCACACTGCTGCGCGAGGCCCTTCATAACACTCAGATGTCTCAGGTCTGCCGTTTCGAGGCGGCTCTGGGGTGACGAATGAGATCGGAGAGCGCGGAGAGGGAGATGGATGAGGACAAAATGGATTTTTCGGAGATGAGCGACCTTTACGACTTCACTAGCAAGACCGCACTGGTCACCGGAGGGACAGGCGTGCTGGGCGGGGAAATGGCCGTCGGCTTGGTAGGGCTCGGTGCCAATGTGGCGGTGCTGGCTCATCGACGCGGACTTTCTGATGAGATGCGCGCTCGTTTGGATGCCGGTCGTGGGAGATATATCACCGTCTCTGGGGATGTACTCAACCGCGACCTGCTGGAAGACGCGCGACGGACAATTGAGGATCGTCTCGGTCCTGTGGACATACTCATCAACGCTGCTGGGGGGAACCGGCCTCAGGCAACCGTCAGTCCTGATAATCCCTTCTTCAATCTGGATGATGAGCCATTAGGCTTCGTCTTTGATCTGAATATGATGGGGACGGTCCTGCCCTGCCAGGTCTTTGGCAGAGGTATGGCCAAGCGTGGCCAGGGCATCATCCTCAACATTTCGTCTATGACGGCCTTTACCCCTTTGACCCGCATCGCTGCCTACTCAGCGGCCAAGGCTGGCGTGAGCAACTTCACCCAATGGTTGGCGGTGCATATGGCGCAGGAGTATTCTCCCGAGATCCGGGTAAACGCCATCGCGCCGGGCTTCTTCATCGGAGAACAGAACCGAGCGCTGTTGCTGAACGACGATGGTACGCTGACGGCGCGAGGTCGGACCATCATCGACCACACGCCCATGGGACGCTTCGGCGATCCTAAAGATCTCCTGGGAACCGTTCTCTGGTTGCTCTCTCCGGCTTCCCAGTTTGTCACCGGGATCGTTGTGCCGGTGGATGGCGGCTTTTCGGCGTACAGCGGTGTCTAGCCACGTAGAAAACCTTCCTGCCTCGGTGTCCAGTTGGTTAGCTCCACGTTAAGAAGAGGTGAAGAGAATGTCAATCATTGGCGAGCGTAGTACGAACGGCTACCTCTCTCAAGGCGAGGTCATCCAAGCGCTTCATCGTGGGCTGGAAGGAGAGTTTACAAATCAACGGGTTCTGGTGCTTATCCCCGATCACACGCGCTCGCTGCCGATGCCGATTTTGTTCCGAGCATTGGTCGACGTGCTGCACGACACTCGCCAGCTTGGTTTCATGGTCGCTCTGGGCACGCATCCTGCACTGAGCGAGGAAGGGCTGCGTAGACTGGTTGGCCTTACACGCGAGGAACGTGAGACGCGATACGCAACGGTCGGCTTGTTCAACCACGCCTGGGATGATCCAGATGCGCTGACGACGATTGGTGTGATCATCCAAGATGAGCTTCAACAGATCGCTGGAGAGCGATGGCATCCCTCTCTTGGTGGAGACGTGTCGGTACGGATCAACAAGGCCGTACTTGATTACGACCAGGTGATCATCCTTGGCCCGACTTTTCCGCATGAGGTGGTCGGCTTTTCAGGCGGGGCCAAGTACTTGTTTCCGGGCATTTCGGGCCCGGAGATGATCAACGTCACCCACTGGCTGGGGGCGTTAGCGGGTGTTTTGGACACCATCGGGATCAGGGATACCCCGGTGCGGGCGATGATTCATGCTGCCGCTGAGCACCTATCGAGACCGATTACGTTGATCTCCCTCGTCGTGGTTGGCGAGGACGTTGCGGGGATGTTTATTGGGGATCATATCAGGGCATGGGAGGCCGCGGTCGATCTGTCAGCAGAGCGGCATATCGTGTGGGTCGACGAGCCTTTTCAAAGGGTGCTCTCCTGGGCGCCACCGATGTACGATGAACTATGGACCGCTGCCAAGGCGGTGTATAAGCTCGAACCGGCTGTGGTCAGGGGTGGCGAGGTGATCCTCTATGCCCCACATCTCGATACCGTCAGCGAGACGCACGGCGAGTACATCTATGAGGTTGGCTATCATATTCTGCCGCATTTCCTGCAGGAGTGGGAGCGCTACAAGCACATTCCACTGTGCGTACTGGCACACAGCACTCATGTGCGCGGCTCTGGCGTGATGGACGGGGGCGTAGAGAAGCCCAACATGAGGGTAACCCTATCCAGCCAGATCCCTCCGCAGGATTGTGCCCAGCTCTCGTTGGGGTATCTGGATCCCGACGACGTCAACATCGATGAGTGGAAAGACCGCGAATCTGAAGGGGTACTGTTCGTCCCTGAAGCAGGCGAAATGCTTTACCGGGTTCGGTAGTCCGCTCTTCAGCTGAAAACTCTAGTCTAAGGAGGAACCGAATGAAATACGGACTGAACATACGTGAAGACGGTGGACTCGATCTTCTATCTCTCGGCGCCTTGATCCACCGCTTGGACCCAGGTGTGGTCCCCTTCCGCAAGGCCACCGAATGTCGCATCCACGTCAGCGGTGGCGAGTTCAATGTGGCTGCCAATCTGGCCGACTGCTTCCGCTTGCGGACAGGCATCGCGACGGCGATGGTGGACTACCCGATCGGTGATCTCATCGACGAGCGGGTGCGGGCGATGGGCGTCGAGCCGTTCTACAAGCACTTCGAACGTGACGGCGTGAACGGCCCCAACATGGCTACGGTCTACAGCGACCGGGGGTATGGCGTCCGTGCCCCAGTGGTCTTCTACAACCGCGCGAACGAGGCTGGCGGGCTCTTGAAGCCGGGCGACTTCGATTGGGACGATATCTTCGCCGACGGCGTCCGCTGGCTCCACAGCGGGGGCATTTTTGCAGCGCTCTCGGAGACCACCGGTGAGCTCATCATCGAAGCGATGAAAGCGGCTAAGGCCGCAGGCGCGGTGACGTCTTTCGATTTGAATTACCGTGGGAAACTTTGGGGGGTGTGGGGCGGGCAAGACCAGGCTGTGTCCACTCTCAGCAAGATCGTTGAACATGTCGACGTTCTTGTAGGAAATGAGGAAGACCTGCAGATGGGGCTGGGCATTCCCGGGCCGGATATCGTCACGGAATCCAAGCTCGATCCTAGTGCATTCCTCGACATGATCGATCGTGTAATCGAGAGATACCCACACATCAAGGTCGTCGCTACGACGCTTCGGGATGTGCATTCAACAAACCGTCATAGCTGGGGCGCGGTGGCGTGGATTGATGGGGATGCTTACGTCTCGCCGACCTGCGAGCTGGACGTTTACGACCGCGTCGGGGGTGGGGATGGGTTTGCGTCGGGTCTGTTCTACGGTCTTCTGACGGGAGAGCCGGAGGACGAAGCCCTGAAGCTGGGCTGGGCCCACGGTGCGCTGCT